>JABGVJ010000094.1 GCA_018646105.1 bacterium | reverse complement strand
ATTATGGATAAATTGATTGCCCAGCTACCAGCGAAAGACCAGAAAGAAATAAACAAACGGTATGAAATAGTTAGCATAACACCGGAAAAAATTAAATTTATGGATCGCATAGTATTGGATAGCCGCGATGTTGCTTTAGGCCATACTGCCGGTATTTCTGGGCCACAACAATCTATGATGTCATTATTTTCAATTTTTGAGCTTATTGATGATCGCCAGGTCTATAAAAAAGCGATCCAAACCATCTTGGATAAAAGGATCAATAATTTATACAACAGTATGGGCTATGTTGATGTCGGCATCAAACCGCTTCAAGGCGCTAACAAAACCCATTATTATGCTTTACTCGACCTGATGAAAATTACCAAAGCTAAATACGGCCCGGAATTCGCGCAATACTTGGCTAAAAATTTTATTGCCATTGATTTCCTTTTCAAACTCGCGCAGGAAAAACAAGTTGTTTGTTTGCCTGGGCAAGGCTTCAAAGGCCCGGATTGGTCCATCCGTGTTTCTTTGGCCAACCTGAATGATGATGACTACACCGTGATAGGCCAAAGCATTAGGGAAGTGATGGATAGTTTTTATCAAGCTTGGCAGAAAAAGAAAGGATCATAAACCATGCGTACCAGACTCAAATGGCTTAGCCTTGTTTTAGCTGTTATTTTTGTAATTATACTTGTATTGAAAGCTGGCGATCTTTTAACTTCTAAAACCCTCACTCCCAAAGTATTGATTATCACCATGTTCCAAAATCCACCGGACGCAAGTCCCGGTGAAGCACGTACCTGGTTAGAACAAGATAAACTAGATTACAAATTAGAGATCCCAGGTAGTTTTTCTCCGGTCTACTACAACCGTCAAAAAGATCAGGCTTTGGTCATTACTGGTATGGGTAAAGCTAATGCTACCGCGACATTAATGGCTTTGGGTTTAAGTGATAAGCTGGACCTTCGAAAAACTTATTTTATCGTAGCTGGTATTGCGGGCACGCCTCCTAAAAAAGCTACTATCGGAACCGTTGCTTGGGCACAATGGGTAGTGGATACAGATCTCGCGCATGAGATCGATCTGCGCCTTTTACCCCAAGGCTGGCAATATCCTTATTTTCATTTGGGTGCTAGTCAACCTTGGGCTCCTGGCTGGACTACTGGTACCGAAGTCTATCAGCTCAATCCTAAGCTACAAGATATCGCTTATCAATTAACGCGCAACTTACAATTAGCCGATAGTCTCAAAGCCCAAGAATATCGTAAATTATATCCTTATCCCGCCGCCCAACAAGCCCCTAAGGTAGTTAAAGGTGATAGTGTTACTTCCGATACTTATTGGCATGGTACCTTGTTTTCAGATTGGGCAACTTGGTGGGTTCAAAAATTTACCAATGGGCAAGGTTCGTATTATATGACGGCCATGGAAGATAATGCCATCCTTACCGCATTACACCGTTTAGCCGCTGCCGGCAAAATAGATGCAGATCGTATTATGGTTTTGCGTGCCGCTGCCAATTTTGATCAAACTTACCCCTTAGGCTCAGATGTGGTTTCCCTTAATGCAGATACGGGTGGCTACCTTATCGCTGTACACAATGCTTATTTAGTAGGCTCTACCATGGTGAAACATATTATCAGTCATTGGTCAGAGTTTAAATAAAGGTTTTTTAATCCTCTAAGCGCTGATAAACATAATTGTTTGTTGAGGTTAATTCTAATAGATTTCCTAATTCAGCTCGTAGTTGCTCTATTCGAGCCTGATCATAATAACTTAAACTATAATTGCTTGGAAATTTACTAATTAATTTAAATAATTGCATCCTTAATTTATTTTGTAGGATTCCTAATTGCTTTTTTTCATCTTCCCGCAAATTCAATAAAGTTAAAACACTGGTGACCACAGCTAGTTTCTCAGAAACTATTTGATGAGTTTTAAACCATGGATGATTTGTATGTAATTTTTCTATTTTAAGATCAGTTCCTGCTTTAAATGAAAGCCATCTTCCATAATCGGAATTTTGTATTTTATAGCCTTTTCTTGTTTTTTTGATTGTAAAAACGATACAATATGTACGTTTTCCTATATCTGAACAATAAACGCCGCTTACTAGTAAAAGACCGTTCGCGAGTCTGGATAAAGTGGGCTTTATTTCTGACGATTTTCTAAGATCAAATTTTTTTGCTAAACTGATAATTTTTTTATTAAGTATGATAGCCCCTCCCCAGTTTAATATTTTTTATTAATATATTATCCAATCTACTTATCGTTAGGTGGGATCTAAAAATTCCATCCAGCTAAAAAGTTTAACTAAATTTATTTCTTTCTACCAGTAAAAGTAAGTATTCTAATCCTTAACCTTAATCTTAGCCTTAACCTTTGCAGCGAAGCTGCGGGGGTGAGTGTTATGATACATTACAGCAACTTGCCAAAAAACAATTGTCAATATAAAATTTGACAAAAAGACAGGGGTAAATTTATGCAAAAACAAGAATCTCTTTTTTCCAAAAAAATTATCCATAATGTTCAAATTACTGATCCGAAAACCATTGATTGGGATAATATCGGTTTTAATCCTATCCATACTGCCTATGTTGGGGGTATGGTGTCTCTCCATGGTGAACCTTATGAACCATTCACCCTTGTTCCCGGAGGCACCATCAATTTACCTCTTAGTGCCGTAGCCCTTAATTATGGCCAAAGTATTTTTGAAGGTTTAAAAGCACGTAAAGGGCGTGACGGTAAAATCCGTCTTTTCCGCGTGAAAGACAATGCCCGACGTTTAGCAGACGGTGCCAAAAGAATGTTGATGACGCCGATTCCTCAAGACTTATTCAAAAAAGCTGTTATAGATATCGTTAATGCTAATCTGGAATATGTGCCAGCTACAGATAAAGGATCACTATATATTCGACCTTTACTTATTGGTAGTGGTGAAGGGTTAGGAGTATGTCCTTCTTATGAAAATACTTTTTGTATTTATGTTTGTCCCGTAGGTAATTATTTTAAAGGACTTAGTTGCATCAATATTTTAGTGACCAAAGATTATCATCGTGCGCCCAGAAAAGGCGTAGGCCATATTAAAGCCGCGGGCAATTATGCGGCTGGTTTGTATCCTGGCAAAATTGCCAAGAACAAAGGTTATGCAGAAATACTTTATTTAGACCATGAATGTATTCATGTCGAAGAAGTCGGTGCTGCCAATTTTTTACTTGTTAAAGGTAATAAGTTAATTATTGCGGAATCCGAATCTGTTTTACCTGGTATTACCCGTGACTCAGTAGCTAAAATTGCGCGTGAAAAATTGCATATGGAAGTAACATTTGAAAAAATACCTATTGATAAAGCATTAGGTTTGCATGCATATAAAGATGAAGGACGAGCAGACGAGGTTTTTTGTACTGGTACTGCCGCTGTTATTTCTCCTATAGGTACGCTGCATTACCATGATCATGATTATGTTATTGGTAACAATGAAGTGGGTCCGGTTACCAAAAAACTTTATGATCTTTTAAACGGTATTCAGATTGGTGAATATGCGGACGATTATGGTTGGACCACCATCTGTTAAAATGACTCTGGGAGAAGAGTAGCGCCGGGGTGAAGCCTAATGATGGCGAAAGGAACCAATCATGCTTAAAGAACCGTATACCTTAGATATCAATCAATGTTTACAAAATTTAAAAACCAGTCTCCAGGGGTTAACCTCAAAACAAGCCGAAGAACAGCTCACGCATTACGGGTTAAATGAGATTAGCACAGGCCAAAAAATCAACCCGTTCCTGCTTTTTTTAAAACAATTTAAGAATCTTTTTACTTTAATTTTATTTTTAGCGATCATTACTTCTTTAGCCATTACTTTTTGGGCCAATGAAAACCGTGTTCCAGAAGCTGTTTTTATTTCCATTATTATTTTTATTAACGCTATTTTAGGCTTTATCCAAAATTATAAAGCTGCGCGTGGTTTGGAATCCTTAAAAAATATGGTTGTACCTAAAACCACAGTCAAACGTGACGGTATGGTTCAGGAAGTAGTAGCTTCCGAGGTTGTACCCGGTGATCTTTTGGTTTTAGAAGAAGGTGTTCAGGTAGCAGCAGACGCGCGTTTGATCAGCGCTTATGCGCTTAAAGCAGATGAGTCTACTTTTACTGGCGAAAGCGTACCAGTAAATTTGATCACGGAAAGTTTAGCCCCCGATACCATCCTGCAGGATCGAAAAAACATGGCTTTCATGGGTACTTATATTACTCAGGGCAAAGGCGAAGCCGTAGTCACCGCTACAGGCATGACCTCCGAACTCGGTCATATTGCCCAGAGTTTAAACAAAATCAAACCACGTAAAACCCCCTTTGAATTAGAGGTAGATAAACTTGCCAAACAAATCACTTTCACTATTGGCATAATTGTATTTTTCGTAGCTCTGATGGCTTATTTCAAAGAACATTTAGCTGTCTTGGATATTCTTATTTTATGTATGGGCCTTTTTGTAGGCGCAATCCCGGAAGCTATGCCCGCTATCGTGACCTTTGCCATGAGTCTTGGTACTAAACGTATGGCCGAAAACCAGGCTTTGGTACGCGACTTACCAGTTGTTGCTAGCCTTGGTTCCGTAGACACCATCTGTTCGGATAAAACCGGTACTTTAACTGAAAATCGCATGACCGTGCAAAAACTTTTTTTTGGCGACCACGAAATCGAAATAGGCGGTTTAGGCTATGATCGTGAAGGCCCTATTCAGCATACCCAAAACAAAGTTATCCCTTTAGAAGATATGGATTTACTTTTAAGATGTGGAATTTTATGCAATAACGCTACTTTTCACAAACAGCATGACCAGATTGTTACTACCGGCGATCCTACGGAAATAGCATTATTAGTTTCTGCTCAAAAAGGCAATTTACATTTAGCCAGAGAAAAAGCCGCTTTTCCGCGTACAAATGAAATTCCTTTTACTTCTGAACGTGAAAAAATGACCACAATTCATCAGTATGATAGTAAACAAATCGCCTTTACCAAAGGTGCCCCGGAAGTGATCTTGCAAAATTGCACCCATTTTTCACAAGATCAAAAAATCATCAAACTATCTCCTGAAACAAAAACCTTAATTATTAATCAAAATCAAAAATTTGCCCAAAATGGTTTACGTGTTTTAGGGTTCGCTTATAAAGACTTAAAAAATACCGATACGTCAGAACAATCAGAATCCGATCAGATTTTCTTGGGTTTGCAAGCTATGCTTGATCCGCCGCGACCAGAAGTTCAGGCAGCCATAGAAATGGCGCGTGCCGCTGGTATCCGTACAGTCATGATTACCGGTGATAACGCGATAACCGCAACTGCCATTGGCACAACCTTGGGCTTTGGTAAAAACGCTGTTACTGGCGCAGATATTCGTGACCTTGAATCCTCAGTGTTACGTTCAGAAATAGAAAACATTGATGTTGTAGCTAGAGCCTTACCCAAAGACAAACTTTTAGTGGCCAAAACCTTGGCCAATAAAGGACATGTGATTGCTATGACCGGTGATGGGGTCAATGATGCTCCAGCCCTCAAGGCTGCGGACGTAGGCGTGGCTATGGGCTTGCGTGGTACTGACGTTGCCAAAGAAGCGGCAGGCATGGTGTTATTGGATGACAATTATCAAACCATTATAGAGGCCGTGAAAGAAGGACGTACAATCTATGATAATATTCGTAAATTTGTAAACTATTTGGTTACCTGTAACCTAGCCGAAGTTTTTGTCATGTTTTTCGGCTCATTTTTTGGCCAAATTCCGTTGACTGTGATACAGATTTTATGGGTAAATATTGTTACGGATACTACTGTTGCTATGTCGCTTGCTTCCGATGCCCCGCATGCTCATATTATGACCCGTCCGCCCCGTCCCAAAACCAAAGGCATTATCGATACCAGACTTAAATGGTTGATTACTTTAATCGGATTCAAAAAAGTTCTTGTTTTACTTTCAGTTTTTGCAATTGGGTTTCACATAAGCGGCTATCAGCTAGCCAATACCATGCTTTTCACCACCGTAGTTTTGTATGCTTTTGTGCGTATCACCGTGATTCGTGTCGAAGAAGGCTCACCTATTTTTATTAATAAATGGGTCAATCTAGCGGTTGCGGCTTCTATTGTTTTGCAACTCCTTGTTTTGTATACTCCTTTAAACCGATTTTTCAATGTTGTGCCATTAGGTTTTAGAGAATGGGCCATCATACTGTCTTTTATGATTGTCTCTTGGTTCCTAGGCGTTTTTATCACCAAACAGGTCATCAAAAGAGTGCCTTATTAGCCTTAACCTTAACCTTAACCTTAACCTTTGCAGCGAAGCTGCGGGGGTGAGTGTTAGAGACCGCCTCCAAAAAAAAAATTCCAGCTAAAAAAAATTTAAAGTATAATAAACAAAGAAGCCTTTTTTTAAGGCCTAATTTTTTTACAGACGCGTATTATGAAAGGAACCCTTATGACTTCAAAAATTAAAATTTTATGCTTATTTCTTGCTTTATTTTTAACCCCAGTTTTACTTAGTGCCCAGCCTCCTACGTCTACTTATCTCAAATGGTTAACGGACCAATCTATGCTGCGAGAAGCTAGCACTTTGGCTCAAGATTATGTTTCAGGTAAAGGGTCACAATGGCAGCATTCTTATGAACAGCCTCAAACCCAGGCTGTTTTACAAAAAGCCTCTGTCTGGTTTACCGCATATCCTGGCTCTACTATCACCAAAGAAGGAGAATCTGTATTACAAACTTTAGGCAATGCCGAACTTTGGCAAACTTTCAAAAAAATAGGTATAGAAGCCATGCATACCGGCCCACTCAAAAAAGCCGGCGGTATTGTTGGGGAAAACAAATATACGCCTACTGTTGATGGCTGGTTTGATCGCATTACTTTAAATATCGATCCGCTTTTTGGTACCGAATCCGAATACAAAAATTTGGTTCGTACAGCGCAAAATAGCCAGGCAATCCTTATTGGCGATATTATTCCCGGACATACAGGCAAAGGCGCAGACTTTAGATTAGCTGAAATGGCCTATCAGGATTATCCTGGTCTTTATACCATGGTCGAAATAGAGACTAAAGATTGGTCTTTACTACCCAAAGTTCCTAGTAATCAGGACAGTGTTAATTTATCTAGCGAACAAGTAGATGTTTTAACTCAAAAAGGGTATCTACCCGGCCATTTACAAAGAGTCTTGTTTTCCGTGCCTGGCAAAACCGGTCTTACTGGCTGGGACGCTACCAAAGAAGTTATGGGTCCTGATAATAAGTACCGTCGTTGGGTTTACTTGCATTATTTCAAACCTGGCCAACCTACCTTAAACTGGCTAGATCCTAGTTTTGCAGCGCAGCGTTTAATTAGCGGCGACATTATCAAAACCAAAACAGTGTTAGGTGCCAGTATTATTCGTTTAGATGCTAACCCGTTTCTTGGTATAGAACCTCAGGCCGGTACCACCAATGCGCGTTCCGAAAGCACTTATTTATCCTTGGAAGCTAGTAATATGATTGCCCAAATGATGCGTAAACTAGGAGGCTGGTCTTTTCAGGAATTAAATCTAGGTTTCAATGATATCCAGGCTTTTGCTACCCATGGCCCAGATCTTTCTTATGATTTTGTAACCCGTCCAGCATATCAGCATGCCCTCCTAACAGGTAATGCCGCCTTTCTGAAACTAAATTTTTCTTTACTGAAACAATATAGTCTGAAATCTCAACAATTCATCCATGCGCTCCAAAACCATGACGAAATCACTTATGAATTAGTTCATTTCCAGGAACATGCCGACACTTTATTTGATTATCGCGGCAAACAAGTTAGCGGCGCTAAAATCAGAAACTCTATTCAAGCCGAAATGGAAGTCTATGCAACCACTCCGCGTGCGCCGTATAACCAATTATCCGGCAATGGTTTATGTACTACTAGCGCAGGATTAGCTGCCGCAGCCCTAAATATCCAAAACCCATATCAAGCCAATGACCAGGAAAAAGCCAATATCCAAAAAGCACATGTCTTAATGGTCATGTACAACGCTTTTTTACCAGGAGTTTTTGCTATTTCCGGTTGGGATTTAGTGGGAGCATTACCTTTGCCCGTAGATAGTATCAAGGAGTTGGTTAAAGACGGAGATTATCGCTGGATCAATCGTGGTGCTTATGACCTGATGGACGTGAATTCAAAAGCTAAATTATCCAATACTAAACTACCTAAAGCCACTAGTCTTTACGGTTCCTTACCAGAACAGCTCAAAAAGCCGGATTCCTTTGTTAGTCAGCTCAAAAATATTTTAGCTTTACGCAAAAAATATCAGGTGCATATAGGCCAAGTTATTGATATCCCGGTTACGAAAGATAAAGGTCTTTTTATTATGATTAATAAATTACCAGATAACCAGGGTTTTCTTGTTACCGCCCTAAATTTTGGCCAGAAAAAAATCATGGAAAATGTCAAAATCCGCGGTCCTGAAGGCACCGGCTTAAACCTTTTAAAAGATGAATATGAATGGGGCGTTTCCTATCTAGGCGACTACTATTTTGAGCTAGAACCTTTGGAAGCAAAAGCCATTTTCTTTGCTACTCCAAACCGCACTGGAAAGTCATAAATGAGATTAAGTCTGCTGAAGTCAAAGCGTCTGCTATATTAGGTGATAAAAACGCATGCGGATGGTCACCTAAGCATACAGATGCTACAGGATGAGATAATTGCGCATAAAAATCATGAGAAGCGGCATTGCATACACGATCATCATTTTTCACATGAAATCCATAAACTTGTGTTTGTGGACTTAGATCTGATCCTAGTCCTGTTTTTTTGCCATAATCAACTAAAGCCGCAACATGTTTTTTCTGCACACGACTAGTGTGCTCCGGTACTTCTTGCGTGGTACTGTCAGCTTCCGTTCTTACTAATGGAAAATATCCTTCTTTTATGCGGTTACTTATTGTTGACGGTAATTTTGCAAGAATGGCTAATTTTATTCTATCGGATCTTTTAGAAGCATCCAGAAAAGGCGAAACTAAAATTAGTTTTTTGACTGTTGTACCTAAATTACTGGCCATTTGTATGCATATAGTACCTCCCGTAGAATGCCCAAATAAAATTAAGTCTCTGCCTAAATTTTTTAATTGATTCGCTTTTTCCTGAGCAAAAGTTTCCCATTCTTCCGACGTGGTTGGTAGCTTTTCCGAACTATATTTTTTTGCAATAGGATTTCCTTCTTGATACGCGGGGTTTAAAACCCCATGTCCTGGCAATGGTAAAATCAAATAGTCATAACCTAAAGCAAAACATTCCTCTGCCAGCATTAATAAAGTCTCTGGCCCAGACCTAAATCCATGCAAAAAAACCATTAATGGTTTTTCATTTTGTCCTGAATGATTTCTAAAAAGTATGGGAAATCCTTGGGCTAGGGTTAGCCCGCTTTCAAAGTTAGAATCTACGCGAATAGCATTTGTCCAAATCTTTGTTATTTCTCTAAAAGCGATAACTTTTTTGTGTGTCATTTATCCCCCCAGATTAGTGAATGTGTATAATATAAAGTTTAAAAACAAATTTGACAATGGTTAGGCTCTAACCTATAGGTTATAATAATTATCATTAAGGAGTAGAAATGTTTATGCCAAAACAAAATATCGCTCTTATAGGTTATAGGGGCACGGGTAAAACCACGGTTGCCAAAAAACTCGCCAAAAAACTCGACTTCACTGTTTTTAGTATTGATCAGGAAATAGAAAAGCAAATCGGTTGTACCATTGCTGAATATGTAAAGCAAAATAGTTGGCCTGCTTTTAGAGAGATCGAAACCACTATTTTGAAATCCACTCAAAAATTAACGCGTACTGTTTTAGATTGCGGTGGCGGTATTATCGAAAATTCTGAAAATCGTTTATTTTTAAAAAAACATTGTCAGGTTTTTTGGTTAAAGGCAGAGGAACCTACCATTAAAAGCCGCTTAGCTCATTCTAAAAACCGGCCGTCTTTGACCGGTACCAAATCGTTTTTAGCAGAAATAGAAGAAGTTTTAAAAAAACGTACCCCTTTATACGAGGCTACAGCACATTATGCTGTTTTGACAGACGGTCTTACTATGAAACAAATCGCCAATGATATTTTAAGAAATATATATGAACTAAAAATCGCGGCTGTGATTGTTGAGCCCACTATAAAAGACGCTATATACGAAATACAAAAAGTGCAAAAACGTGCCCCGCTTTTGGAGCTGCGTTTAGATTATATTCAGGATTTAAGCCAGCAGGGCCTGAAAAAACTAATCCTGGCTTGTCAAAAACCAGTCATTGTAACCAATCGTCTAGCACAAGAAGGCGGTCAATTCAAAGGTAGCGAACAGGAACGACTTGCTTATTTAAAACAAGCATTGACCTACGGCGTAGATTTTATAGATCTGGCTTATGCTTCAGGTCCGTCCGTGATTAGCGAATTTCAAAAAATCAAAGGTTCCACTAAATTGATCTGTTCTTATCATAATTTTCAAGAAGTCCCGGCAAATTTAGAGGGTGTTTTCAAACAACTCCAAAAAACTGACGCAGACATTATTAAGATAGCCTGTATGGGCCAATCCTATGCTGATAATTTGAAAATTTTTGAATTGATCCAAAAAGCCAACTCATCAAAAACGCCGGTTATTGCTTTATTGATGGGAAAATATGGCAAAATGAGTCGTGTTCTTTCTGGTTTTTTTGGGGCCTGGCTTACAACCTATTCCTCATTAAGCGAACAGCCTTCAGCACCGGGACAATTAAGTTATGATGAAGTTATTGAGAGCGCGAGCAAATTTTTTGAATTCTGAGGAGAGAAAAAATGAAAACAATTAATGGTAAAACTCGTATCTGCGCCTTACTAGGAAATCCTGTAGAACATAGCATGAGTCCAGCTATGCACAATGCTCTTTTTCATAAATTTGGTCTTAATTATCGGTATCTCTGTTTCCGTGTAGAACCATCCCAATTAAAAGAAGGAGTACATGCTATACGCACGCTTAATTTTTTAGGCGCAAATGTTACAGTGCCTTATAAACAAAGTGTTATTCCATATCTGGACAAACTAGATCCCATAGCTAAAAAAATAGGCGCCGTAAACACCATTGTCAATCATCAGGGTACTTTAACCGGCTATAATACAGATTGGCTGGGCTTTACCAACTCATTAGAAGAAGTCTATTCCCTCAAAAATAAAAAAGTTGTTTTAGTCGGCGCTGGCGGTGCTGCCCGTGCCATTATATATGGTTTGCAAAAACGGGGTGCTAAACTCACGATTTTAAACCGCACCTTAGACAAAGCTGCTAAATTAGGACAAGAGTTTGATTGTGCCTACGGGAATCTTCAAGAATTACCAAAAATAACTGCGGATGTTTTAGTGAACGCTACGATTATTGGCATGTCACCATTTACTAAAACTTCAATTTTGGAAGAGAAAAATATCAAACATTTCAAGGTCGTATATGACACCATCTATAATCCTTTAGAAACCCAGCTTTTAAAGTTTGCCCAAAAGCAAGAACTGATTTGTCTAAATGGGTTAAAAATGTTGGTTTATCAGGGTGGCGCTGCTTTTAAATTATGGACGCAGCAGGAACCGGATTTAAATTTAATGTATCAGTCAGCCTTGGCTTCTATGCAAACTTGATTTGATTTCGAGCATATTTCGATATTTAGTCACGGTTCGACGAGCAATATTTATACCCTGCTTTTTTAACAATGTGCTTATTTGCTGATCAGAAAATCCAGAATGTTTTTCAAATAAATTGGCGAGTGTTTTTTGTAGATGGACCTTGGTTTTACCAAAATAATTTCGGGGACACAAGATTTTCAAAGGCAATACCCCGTCCAAGGTTTGAATATATTTAGAGGCTAAGATACGCGAAACAGTAGAGGGCGAAACCTCAAATTTGTTTGCTAACTCAGCTTGCAATAGCGGTTTTAAATAACCTGGATCTTTCAACCAAAAATCTTCTTGAAAGCTGACAATGTATTCTGCTATTTTTTGTAGATTTTCTTGTCTTTGTTGAGTGTTTTCAACTAATTCTTCAGCTTTTTGTAGTTTTTCTTGTAAATATTTTTTTGTTTTAGCATCCAAATTTTTATCTTTTAACATCTCCAGATATTTACTACTTATTTTTAGCTGCATACCGGTTTTTTGTTCCAAATTAATTAAGGAAAATTTAGAACTAGTTAGTTTTATTTCAAAAGAAGGAATAATATGATTATTTAGATTATTGTCTGTAAACCTATTTCCAGGGCTGGGATTTAAATTGTTTTTGATAAACGCAGTCGCGTATTCTACCGCATCAACATTGATTTTGAGTTTTTCAGCTATTTTTTGATATTTTCGGTTAGACAAGTCTTCCAAATGATTTTTAATAATTTTTTTAAAAATATCGTTTAACTGAGGGTTTTCAAAATTTTGAGCCTCTATTTGAATTAATAAACATTCTTTTAAATTTCTAGCACCCACCCCGTCAGGCTCAAAACTCTGGATTATTTTTAAAACAGAGTTTATTTTGCGGTCCGCTACTTTCAAGCTTTTTTTCAGCTTTGATTTTATTTGTTCGAAGTTTTCCAGATAACCACGGCTATTGATATTTTCAATTAATTTTTGCGCTACTATATAATCTTTTTCAGCAATATTCACTAAGTTTAGCTGGGTCATCAGATTATTGATCAAGGATTTTTGTAGATCTTCACTGATCATATTTTCTAAATGTTTATTTTTATGGTCCTTTTTGTGGTTCATTATATATTCAGGTAAAGCATCAAATTTATTGATTTCCAGAAAAATATTTTCTTCAGTTTCTTTTTGTAAATAATTTAGAAAATCCGCATAATTCATTTGAAAAATTTTTAGCATTTGAATCATTTGCGGATGCAGTATTGTTTTTAGTTGTAAATTTTGGCTTAAATTTTGCCGGATATTTTGGGTTAATTGCATAGAACACTCAAATTGGGGTTTACTTTTACCATATAATTTTTCTTTTTAAACTTAAATTTTTGATAATGAACAAAAGCAGCGGCTCCAATCATGGCTGCATTGTCAGTACAAAATTTAAATTCAGGGATAAAAAGCTCAATGTTATTTTCCTCTGTCATACCAGTAAAAGCCGCTCTAATTGCTTTATTGGCAACTACTCCTCCTGCTAAAACCAGTTTGTGAACCTGATGTGTTTCACAAGCTCTTAGACTTTTAGTTAGTAGAATATCAATCACACATTTTTGAAAACTAGCACAAACATCTGCTGTGTTAATTTGTTTATGCTCTTTTTTTTCTTTTAAGATTTTTTGAATAACCGCAGTTTTTAAACCGGAAAAACTAAAATCCAGTTTTTCCTTAATCAAAGCTCTTGGAAAATGATACGCTTTTTCATTTCCCGTAGTAGCAGCACTTTCCACCACCGGCCCACCAGGATAACCCAAGTCCAGAAAACGAGCTACCTTATCAAAAGCTTCTCCTACGGCATCATCTCTGGTTGTGCCTAATATTTCCATCTCAAAATGATTTTTCACGAGCACCAATTGCGTATGTCCCCCGGAAATCAACAAAGCTATAAATGGAAATGTTGGTTTTCGTTCTTCTAAAAAACTAGCGTAAATATGACCATGTAAATGGTTTACCGGTATCAAAGGTTTTTTAAGGAGTTTTGCCAGGGTTTTTGCCGCCGTAACCCCGATCAATAACGACCCTTCCAGTCCTGGCCCATAAGTTACGGCAATCGCATCCAGACTTTTCAAATCCATTTGAGCTTCTTCTAACGCTTTATCAATTAAAAAATTAATTTTCTCCGCATGCATTCTGGAAGCTATTTCTGGCACGACACCACCAAAAAGCCGGTGTTTTTGGATTTGTGTTGCTACTATATTAGCTAAAACTTTATTTCCGTTTTCAATTATGGCTGTCGCTGTTTCATCACAGGAAGACTCAATCGCTAAAATTTTCATTTAAAATAAATTTCCTGACTTAAATTTTTGCTTAAATTATAACAAACCCCTGGTTTTAAAGCTATCGATAGTAAACCCGGGCAAATTGTCTGAATCACAGATTATGCAGATTAAAGGATTACACAGATTAAAAATAAAAACTAACTAACCGCGGCATTTGTTTGAGCGGAGCGTCAATCGTGAGGGAGCTGAGAGAGAGGCCGATCATCCATATGAAAAAACCAAGAGAAGTAGCTAGATGCTCGGCTGAACCGAAGCGACTATCACGATTTACCGTAGCGAGTTATGCCGCATTAAAAAGCTCTTTTTTCTTTGATTACTTTCTTTTTTGAGCTTTGGCAAAAAAGAAAGTAATATCCCTTTTGCTGAACCATCCAAAATATACTAAAATTAAAGAGGTTAAAATAAAATTAGGAGGTAACTAGGATATTATGTTTGATAATCTTAAAAATATGGGGAAAATGGTACAGCAAGCCAACCAAATGAAAAAAAGAATGCAAGAAGTTCAGGCAGAACTAAAAAAACACAAAGTATCTGGTTATGGTGCCGGAGGCAAAGTAGAAATTGTGGTTAATGGTGAAATTGATGTTCTGGAAGTCAAAATAAACCCAGAAATGTATGCTGACAAAGACCCTCGAAAATTAGAAATAGCCATTAAAGAAGCTTTTAATTTGGCTTCGTCTAAGGCCAAAAATTTAGCAGCGGAAAATCTTAAAAAAGTTACCGGCGGTATGAATATACCTGGCCTAACTTAAATTATTCTCTCTTCCTCGACAGAGGTCCCTCTCTCCGTAGCTGTAAAAGCAGCGTAGGAGGAGAGGAGTGTTAAAATAAAAAGGAGTTTATAAATGAACAAAAGCGAATTAATCGATACCTTGGCACGTAACTTAGGTAAAAGAAGAACCGAAATCGAAAAAATTGTAGAAGCTACTTTTGATTTGATTATCGCGGAATTAAGTAAAGGGGATTCTGTACGTATTGTTGGGTTTGGCAACTTTGAAGTGCGTCGCCGCATTGCCCGTGAAGGGCGCAACCCTTTAACTGGCGATTTAATCCAGATCAAGGCTACCCAAACTCCATTTTTTGCGCCAGGTAAAAAATTAAAAGATAAGGTCAAAGGCAAAAGGTAATTTTAATTTTATGCAAAAAATTAAGGAACAAGATGATTTATCTTTATTGATAGATTTAATGCCGGAAAAATTAAAGACCTATCTCCAAAAACATCCGCGTCTTTTATCTCTTAATGAAATAGTTTTAGATTTGGGGTACAAACCAGAAATTCGTTTTGATCAAGAAGATATTCGTTTAACTGATTTTGATGAAGTCAATTTCCAGGATTTAGAAGCCATTATTCAAAAAATCGGTAAATTTAATACAGACAACCGTGCGGGCATTAACCGTACCCTACACCGGATTTCTGCCATCAAGAATCGAGAAGGACGCATTATTGGTATTACCTGTCGCGTTGGACGCGCTGTGGTCGGCACTATTGATATTATTCGTGATATTGTAGAAAGCAATAAAAATATTTTATTTTTAGGACGACCAGGTATTGGAAAAACCACCAAACTTCGCGAAACTGCACGCGTTTTAGCCAATGAGTTTCATAAAAGAGTTATTGTAGTCGATACTTCCAATGAAATAGCTGGGGAAGGGGATATCCCGCATCCTGGTATCGGGCTTTCTCGTAGAATGCAAGTTCCCAGTCCAGACAAACAACATGCTGTTATGATCGAAGCAGTAGAAAACCATATGCCTCAAGTAATTATTGTGGATGAAATAGGGACCCAAGAAGAAGCTCAGGCCGCACGTACAATTGCAGAACGAGGTGTGCAACTAATTGCTACGGCGCATGGCTATAGTTTGGAAAACCTTATCAAAAACCCGACTTTATCGGATTTGATTGGCGGTATCCAATCTGTTATTTTAGGTGATGATGAAGCAAAATTAAGAGGTACACAAAAAACAGTTTTAGAAAGAAAAAACCCACCTACATTTGATATCCTTATTGAAATGCCTCAAAAAGATCAATTTTTAATTTATGATGATCTTGCTCGTTATGTAGATAATTATTTACGTGGACAATTCAGCCAACCAGAAATACGCAAAAGAGAAAAAGACAAGATTAAGATCCAAAAAGCAAAGGATCTAGAGACACCCTCAGAAGACCCTGACCTAAATTTGTCACAACTACATATTTTTCCTTTTGCCATTAGTTCTGATAAACTCCAGAAAGTTATTCGTGAGATTAACGTACCGGCAACTATTGCTAATTCCATTTCTGCGGCCGACATTGCTTTAACTGTTCCGTCCCAGGTAAAAAATAATTCCAAAATCAATAAAATTTTAGAAGGTCGAGATATGCCTTTGCATGTGATCAAAAGTAATACTATTTCCAGTATCACTAAATTTTTTATTGATTTTTTTCAAGTAGATTTAGATACTAAAGAAGAAGAAAAAGCGGTTTTTGAAATAGAGAATATCTGTGCACAAGTGGTAAAAGAAAAAAAACCGCTGGAAGCGGATCCTCATAATGCGTATTTACGTAAATTACAACATGAAATAGTCGAAAAATACGGACTTAATTCGCTCAGTATCGGACAAACAATCAACCGCAGATTAAGGGTTTATCCTAAATGAACAAAAAAGGTTTTTTCATTACGTTTGAGGGAGGCGAAGGATCTGGTAAAACTACGCAGATCAAAAAACTAGCAGCCTACTTTGAAAAACAAAAAAAAGAAATAATTACCACTAGAGAACCAGGCGCTACTTTAATCGGTCAGCAGATCCGGCAAATACTTTTAGATACGGATCATCAATTTAGTTCGCCTTTATCTGAACTTTTATTATTTACGGTAGATCGGCTTGAACATCTTGCTTCAGTCGTCATTCCGGCTCTAAAAGCCGGTAAAATAGTTTTGTGTGATCGATTTGTGGATTCCACCATCGCCTACCAGGTTGGAGCTCAAAAAGTTTCTTATAATACTTTTAATCTGTTAAATAAATTAATTAAAATTAAACCAGGCCTTACTTTTTTATTGGATATCGAGCCAGAAGAAGGTATTCAAAGAGCCCGAGCCCGTGCCGTTTTAAATCGGTTAGACAAAAAAAAACTCGTTTTTCATCATCAGGTCAGGGCTAAATATTTAGAATTAGCGGTACAGGATCCGGAACGTATTAAAACTATAAACGTGATGGGTTTATCCGAAGACCAAGTGTTCACGAAAATTTTAGCGCATATTAAAGCTATAGGAGAAAAGCTATGATCAAAGTATTAGTTAATGGAGCTAAAGGAAAAATGGGCGTCACGGTTCTTCAGGCCTTGCGTCAAGAGTCAGATATGGAAATAGTGGGTGACGCTGAAATTTATGATAAATTAGAAGACGCTATCCAATTAGCGCATCCAGATGTCGTAGTAGATTTTACGCGTCCTCAAAGTGTCTATGAAAATACTAAAACAATTTTACAAAACAATTGTCATGCAGTGATTGGAACTACCGGTCTTACTCCTCAAAATTTAAAAGAAATAGCTGAACTGGCTCAATCAAAACAAAAGTGTGCTTTGGTATGTCCTAATTTTTCCATTAGCGCTGTCCTGATGATGCTCTACGCCGAAAAAATTGCCAAATACATGTCTAGTGTGGAAATCATTGAAATGCACCATGCTCAGAAAATAGACGCTCCATCAGGCACTTCTTTGAAAACCGCGGAAATGATCGCTAAAATTAATCCTGATATTAATAACCCGCAATTCAAACCAGCGACCTCACAACATAGTTTTATTCATCATAATATCCCTATTCATTCAGTGCGTTTACCAGGACTTTTAGCTCATCAGGAAGTTATTTTTGGGGATGCAGGCCAAACCTTGATCATTAGACAGGACTCTTTATCTCGAGAAAGTTTTATGCCAGGTGTAATGTTAGGTATAAGAAAAGCTATTCATCTTCAAGGATTAGTTTATGGGTTAGAAAATATCTTAGACTAATTCCCTTTATTTGCCTTTGGCTTCTGTAGTTTCAGTCTTTTTAGATTCGTCAGTTTCAGTGGCTTCCGCTACTGCTTCTCCTGCACCTTCTTCAGTAGCAGCTTCTTCTTCAGTAGCTTCTTCTACCTCTTCTACTTTAGGCGCTTCTATAGCTACCACTACTTCTTCTGCAACGGTCTCCAGCTCTACCTCTTCATCTAATTTTAATTCAGAGGCTCTTATACTGTCACCTATAGTTAATTCTTCAATATTGATTTCCACATATTTAGGGATATTTGTAGGTAAACAAGTAATATCCAATTGATCCAAATTATGAATTAGGATACCACCTCTTTTGACGCCAATCGCCTCACCTATACATCTAATAGGAATCGTAGTATGAATTTTTTTCTTCATATTTACTTTTTGAAAATCAATATGAATATATTTTCGGGAAAGAGGATCAATATCTGTTATATGTGTAAGTACAGTTTCTTCAGAAGTTTGTTTTTCTTCTTTAATCAATAATTTGATTAAAGTATTTTTCCCGGTCTTTCTATAAATAGCTTCTAGTTTAGCGCGTTCAATAATGATATTTACCGGTATCATTTTTTCGCCATAAATAACAGCTGGAATAAAGCCTTGAGCTTTTATTCTTTTAGTATTAGATTTACCAAATTCAGTTCTTTTAGCGACTTCTAAGTTTACAATTTGCATACTACTATCTCCCTAACTATGAAACAAAATTATTTTTAAATATACATAGAAAACATAAAAAGTATATTAGAAGTTAAATAATATGTAAACAACCACTTTTAATGCAACACTAAATTTCGATGTATATTTCTGCCTTTTTCAGGGAATAAAACAAATAGTAAAGCATAATAATATTTTATTAGCATAGAGCTAAATAAAGCAAAGGTAAAAAAAATGAGTAAAAAAATGGAAAAGAAAAAAACTGATGAACTAATCGCGAAAACTCTAGAAAGTTATAAGGGAAAAAGAGTTACAAGATTAGAGTATATGATGGACTTTGGCGAGATTTGCATTCAGTTTAATTTCTGTTTAAATTAATCCCACCTTATCATTAAAATATATATCAAAGGGTTGTTAGCGAAAGCCAACAGCCCTTTTTTTATCCTTTATAAAGTATTACAATATAAAAAACGGTATATATATGTACCTCATAAAGGAGTTCGCTTATGAACAAAACATTAAATGCTCTCAAAAACAAAATGCAAGATCAGAATTATGGTTTTAGAACCATTAATTCTTATCAAAATGCTATTCAAAAATTAGCCGACTATTATTCAGGCAAAGATTTGTCAGGACTGAGCTCTCAAGATTTACAAGGATTTTTAGACGTGCGTAAAAAAGAAGGTTTTTCTAATCGTACTTTAAGTTTATACATTAATGCTTTTAATTTTTTATATCGCGAAGTTCTCAAAAAAGCAAAATATGTTAATTTACATCATCCCAAACGCGAAAAAAAATTACCTATAATCTTAACTTCTCAGGAAATCGCCCAGCTTTTTAGTGTTGTTGAAAATATCAAACACAAAACTTTATTAGTTTTAGCTTATAGTGCGGGTCTAGGCGTTAGTGAAGTTGTTAATTTGCAGGTAAAAGACCTTGATTTAGTACAAAAAAATATTTTTATTCCAGGCGATAAAACGAAAAATGAGCGTCATATTCGTTTGTCTGAAAAATTACTACCTACCTTGGAAAAAATGCTTAAAAGTAAAAAAAGCGCTAATTATGTTTTTGAAAGTGAGCGCGGCGGTCAGCTTACTGTACGTTCCGCTCAAAAAATATTTGAAAATGCTTTAGCCAAATCCCAGATTAATAAGAAAGTTTCTTTTTATTCTTTAAGACATAGTTTCGCTTATTTTTTGATACAGCGTGGTACGGATTTACCTACAGTTCAAGAAATATTGGGTCATAAAAATATTCGTACTTCCAGAACCTATCTGCAGCTTTTAAAACAAAAAAAATAAGTAAATCTTGATTAAAGAAAGTTTAGTAATTCTTTTAAATTACTAATTTCATAATTTGGCTTATGCTTAGTAGCGTTTTTAGTTTTTTCCGGATTCATCCAGCAGGTATCTATTCCAAAATCTATACCGCCTTGTATGTCGCATTCCAGACTGTCCCCGATCATAATTATGGTATTCTTATTTTGATGCCCTGCTTTTTGGCAGGCGATTTCAAAAATTTTGGGATTAGGTTTTGATATACCCACTTCTTCCGCAATAATCATAAAATCAATTAAGGGATATAACGCAGAATTTTTTAAACGAATTTTCTGGGTATAGGTTATACCATTGGTCACAATACCTATTTTGTAATTTTGCTTTAAATAACTACAAATTTCCCAAGCATTTTCTAGAAGATGCGAGCATTCTGCGAATTTTTTTACATAATCTTCAGAGAAATCCACGATATTTATATGAGGTTCTTGCGCCAATAAAATTTCATAACGAGTAGTTCTTAACTCTTGTAAAGTTATTTGGTTTTGAGAAAATTTTTGCCACATTTGATGGTTAATTTGTTTGTATCGCAAATAATAGCTATGATGATCATTTTTTTGAGCCTTGTATTTTGCTAAGGTGGCTTTTAAAGTGATTTCTTCGGATGCTTTATAATCAAATAAAGTATCATCCGCATCAAATAGAATAAGCTCATATTTTTTTGTTTTTTTCATTTAACTTTTTTTTCAACCCAAGAAAAATAAAGAAGCACAATCAACTAATTCCAAAGGATCATTTACCAGAAAATCAGGTTTGGCATTTGCTAAAGATGTTTGCCGATTATACCCCCAACTCACCGCGACCACTTTTATGCCTGCTTTACGCGCAGCCTGGATATCTCTTACTTCGTCACCAATATAAATGGTTTTATTTTTATCAAGATTACAATCTTTTATTAATTTTTCAATTTTTTTATGTTTATAAATAATGCTGCGATCCGTATAGATATGTTCAAAAAAAGGCAATTCATTTTTATTTAAAAACAGTTGAATATTCTCCGCGCTATTTGAAGACACAATATACATTTTATAGTCTTGTTTTTTCATGGTTGCCAAAATTTTATCCATATTTTCTTTTGGTTTTAATTTGTGCATTCTTTTTTTTAGCTCTGTTCTGACCTGGGCCATCAACAAAGGTAGTTTCAAAAGTGGTATTTTGAGTTCTCTTAAAATAGCTAGGGGCTTTTTGTTTTGCAGAACTTTTAAGTTTTCTTTTTCAATTTTTTTAAACCCACATTTTTCCTGTATTTCATTATATATTTTTACTACTTCGTCCATGGTGTCAGCGATTGTGCCGTCAAAATCAAAAATTAAGTGTCGCATAGCGCCATTATACTAAAACAGTCTTGCTTTGCCAAAGCTCCCAAGTTTATATATACTTAAAAACTAAATAAATTCAGACAAGGAGAGTGCGACAATGGACAATCAAAAAAAAGACGCCCGAAAATTAGCTTTAGAAAAACTTCGCCACTCTACGTCTCATGTCATGGCTCAGGCTGTTTTGGAAATATTTCCTGATGGTAAAGTAGCTATTGGCCCAGCTATTGAAAATGGTTTTTATTATGATTTTGAATTACCGCGCAGCTTAACTCCGGAAGATTTGGCCCAGATAGAAGCGCGTATGCAAGCTATTGTTAAAAATGATTTCCCCTTTATTTATGAGGAAATTTCTTCAGCCCAAGCTAAAAAACTATTTCAAGGTCAACCATACAAGATAGAGCTTATCCAAGATCTTTTAGCTAAAGATCCCAAAGCTGTTTTATCAATTTACAAACATAGCGACTTTTTTGATCTTTGTCGCGGCCCACATCTGGAAAATGTACGCCAAATTCAAGCCCCCGCTATTAAATTATTACATGTTTCTGGCGCATATTGGCGTGGGGATGAAAAACGTCCCATGCTGCAACGTATCTACGGAACTGTCTGGTCCAGTAAAAAAGAACTCAAGACCTACTTGCATCAAGTAGAAGAAGCCAAAAAAAGAGATCATCGTAAACTAGGCAAAGAAATGGATCTATTTAGTTTTCAAGAGGAGGCACCAGGAATGCCTTTTTTTCATCATAAAGGAACTTTTATTTGGAATAGCTTAGTTAGCTATGTTACAGATATCATGGTGCGTAAAAATTATGAAATCAATAAAACACCTTTTATTTTAAACAAATCATTATGGCTGCAGTCAGGACATTGGGACCATTACAAAAATAATATGTATTTTACTAAAATAGACGAGCAGGATTTTGCTGTAAAACCTATGAATTGTCCGGGTAATATTTTAGTTTATAAAACCAAACAACATTCTTATCGGGAATTACCTATCAGGGCCGGCGAGTTTGGTCTTGTACATCGGCATGAATTGTCTGGAGTTTTATCTGGCCTTTTTCGCGTACGGTGTTTTACGCAAGATGACGCGCACGTTTTTTGTACCAAAGAACAAATGAAAGCTGAGATTAAAGATCTGATCGATTTTATGGATGAGGTATATTCCAGATTTGGTTTTCAATATAAATTAGAGTTATCCACCAGACCAGAAAAAGCTATGGGCTCAAAAAAAATCTGGGATTTAGCAGAGGATACTTTAAAAGAAGTGCTGATAGAAAGTAAAAAGAAATATAAAATCAATGAAGGCGACGGCGCTTTTTACGGACCAAAAATTGATTTTCATTTAACTGATGCTATTGGTAGAGATTGGCAATGTGGCACTATTCAACTTGACTTTCAAATGCCTGAAAAATTTGATATGACTTATATAGGCGAAGACAACCAAAAACATTGTCCGGTAATGATTCATCGAGCTATTTTAGGAAGTGTCGAAAGATTTTTAGGCGTGTTAGTCGAACATTTTGCTGGGCATTTCCCATTGTGGATCGCTCCAGTCCAAATCAAAATCATTCCTATTAGAGAGGATCATTATGCATATGCGAACAAAGTCCAGGAAATTTTAAAAGCAGCAGGACTAAGATCTGAACTTGATGTCCGAGACGAACGTATGCAGGCTAAAATCCGCGTAGCGCAATTAGAAAAAGCGCCATATATGATCATCATTGGAGACAAAGAAGTTGCAGAATCGAAAATTTCTATTCGTACCAAATCCGGTAAAAACATCAATGATCTTGGTCTGGAAAATTTTATTGAAAAATGTCAAAAACAGGTACAGGAAAAAAGCATCGAACTTGACGAGACTTTAGCATGAAAATCCTGGGCATTGACCCGGGCATTGCTACTACCGGCTACGGTGTTATCCAGCAATCAGGGCATCAACATCAAGCACTAGCCTACGGCGCTATTATTACCAAACCACATATTCCATTACCCCAGCGGCTACACGAACTACATAGCAATTTATGCTCTATTATTACCAAACATCGTCCGCAAGCTATGGCGGTAGAAGAATTGTTTTTCAATAACAATGCCAAAACAGCACTCATCGTAGGCCAGGCCAGGGGTGTGATCCTTTTGGCTGGTGAACAGTTTCAAATTCCGGTTACAAGCTATACTCCGCTGCAAATCAAAATGGCGGTTTGTGGTTACGGCCGTGCCGACAAAAAACAAGTTCAGCAAATGATCAAAACCCTTTTGAATTTAAGCCAAATTCCCAAACCAGATGATGTTGCCGATGCTTTGGCCACCGCTGTTTGTCATAGTCATTCGTATAAGCTAAAATCATTAGGCAAATAAGGAGTTTATTATGATTCATTACATTTCCGGCGAATTAGTCCATAAAACCGAAGACTATCTAGTGGTTGAAGCTCACGGGGTAGGGTACCAGATTTTTGTACCAAACGCTTTGCATCATAGTTTACCTGGTATCGGTGAAGATCTAAAACTATTTACTTATCACCATATTCGTGAGGATCAACAATCTTTATTTGGTTT
>JABGVJ010000030.1 GCA_018646105.1 bacterium | reverse complement strand
TTTTTGGAATTGAGTTACAGATAAAATATTTGATCCTGAAAAGTTTATCATTAAATAATATTTTAGTTTTTTTTTGAAAATAGTTCAATGTTTAAGCCGTCAGAATTTCGTGACCTGTTTCAGTAACCAGAATAGTGTGTTCCCATTGAGCTGAAAGCGAGTTGTCTATGGTTATGGTAGTCCATTTGTCTGCCAAGGTTTTACATTTGTAGGAGCCGGTATTGATCATGGGTTCGATGGTAAAGACCATATTGGGAAGCATGAGCATACCTTTTTCTGGGCGAGCATAATGAAAAATAAAAGGATCACCATGAAATTCGGTGCCAATACCATGTCCTCCAAAATCTTTGACGATAGAGAAATCAAACTGGCTAGTATATTTTTCAATGGCAATACCAATTTCGGCAGTACCGTGAAAGGGAAGCACTTGTTGAATACCGAGTTCTAGACATTTTTTGGTTACGGCAACAAGTTTTTGCGCTTCTGAAGATACGGTTCCAATTTCAAACATGCGACTGGCGTCGCCATAATAACCGTTTAAGATACAGGTGACATCTACATTGAGAATATCTCCTTTTTGGATAATTGTATGGTCGGGAATGCCATGGCAAATAACGTTATTGAGGGAAGTACAACAACTTTTTGGGAAACCACGATAATTTAAAGGAGCTGGTTCCGCTCCGGCATCCAGGGTCATTTGATGAACAAAGTTGTTTATTTGATTTGTGGTAATACCCGCTTTAATTTGCGGGGTTACGCTATCTAGAATTTTTTTGGTGAGCTGACAGCTACGGCGAATGCCGGTTATTTCTTGATTAGTTTTAAATAAGTTTCTGGAAGGGATTTGATAACCTTTTTTGGCATATGCATTTAGTTTTTCATCAAAAGTAAGATGACAATTTTTGTATTTCAGACCACTTTTACACCAGCATGGGGTGTTACGTGAAAATTTTTTTAACAAGGTTTTGTTCCTTTGATTTTTATATTAAAAAAAATTATTATAACAATTTAAGCGTTAGTCTGGCTACTACTCTCGACTAAGGGTTTTTTTTGGGATAAAATTTAAAGCATGTTAAACATTTGTGTTTTTGAAGATAAAGGATATGTTAATTTAGAGCCGCTTGTTTTTTTGCGACCTGCTTATGATTTGTTATTAGGTATAAATACGCTTCTGCAAAAAATAGTTAATTATTATCCGCATTCCAATATCACTTTACATTGTCGAAATTATTTAAAAAATAATGTCAAAATTAGTTATCCAAATATGATAGTTAATAATATTAATACGGCTACGCCAGGGTTGTTTATTAATGGGCGAGTGGTGATGAACGATGATTTTTATAACTATTTAGCTAAGATAGACACTAATTATGATACTTTATATTCCTTTAAAGGTACGGTAGTGGCTCTTTATTTAAAAGAAGATAGTTTAGCTAAAATGAAACGGTTTTTGGAATTGGGAAATCCGGATAATAAAGAATTGTTTTCTTTTTTTAGAGAAAAATGTCTTTGCAAAGAATTAGATAATATTAAAGTGCTTAATTATCTTTGGGATTTGGTAAATTTGAATGAGAATGTATTGGAAGAGGATTTTAAGTTTTTGAATAAGGGCGGCATTATTAAAGGAGATATACATCCTTATGTCGCGATGCACAATGAAAGTAATATTTTTATAGATAAAAATACGGTTGTAGAAGATTTTGTGGTTTTAAATGCGCATAAGGGTCCGATCTATATAGAAGAAAATGTGGTGATAGAAGCACACACAAGGTTAGAGGGTCCTTTATATATAGGTAAAAACAGTGCTGTTTTAGGCGGAAAAATAAAAGCGTCTTCTATTGGCCCGGTATGTAAAGTTGGCGGTGAAATTAGTAATTCTGTTTTTTATAAACATTCAAATAAAGCGCATACTGGATTTATTGGGCATTCTTATATAGGCGAATGGGTTAACTTGGGCGCTAACACTACTAATTCTAATTTGAAAAATACTTATGGGACCGTAACTTTAGATAATGGCCGGGAAAAAATTGATACGCATCAGTTATTTTTAGGGACGTTTATAGGGGATTGTGTGAAAACAGGGATTAATACGGTACTAAATACAGGCACAATTATAGGGTATGGATCTAGTTTGTTTGGAGCACAGTTGCATCCTAAATATGTGGCGCCGTTTAGTTTTGGAGAAACCGGGAAATATCAAAAACAAATTTTGTCTAAGTTTTTTGAAACATCTGAAAGAGTAATGAAAAGACGCAATAAATATTTGAGGGAATCGGAAAAAGCCGTGATAAAATGGTTGTATGAACAAAAGGTTTTAAATAAAAATAAGGAATAAGAAAAATGGCAGTACAGTATAGTAAATATCAAAGAGTTGGCGTTTTTGTGGATGTGCAAAATATGTTTTATTCTGCAAAACATTTACAAAAAGCTAAATTGAATTTTGCAAAATTAATAGAAAAAGCGGTAAATGGTAGACAGCTGATCAGAGCAATTTGTTATGTTATAGAAAATCCGGATATAGATCAGTCTGCGTTTTTGGAAATGTTGATTAAAAATGGTTATGAAATAAAGAGTAAACAACTGAGGATGCGGGCAGACGGTTCTTCTAAAGGTGACTGGGATATGGGACTAGCTGTAGATGCGGTATCTTTAGCAAACAAATTAGATATTGTGGTTTTGGTTTCCGGAGATGGCGATTTTGCGGATTTGGTGCGACATTTACAAAGTCGGGGCGTTTTTGTGGAAGCTATTTCTTTTCCGGAAAGTACGAATGAGGATTTGGTACGCGTGGTGGATAAATACACGCCTATTGAAAGAGATATGCTTATTCGTCGGAAATAGTAGTCTATCCAAATATATTATTAAGAGATAGCCTTGACGCAGCTTTTTGTTGCTACGTTTTTATTTACCATAAGTTTTTCGTATAGTTTTATATACTCTTTGGCAGAGGCGGTCCAGGATAAATCTTGGAACATACCGTTTCGTTGTGCTTGGATCCATTTTATTTTGTCGTTATGGTAACAGTGTAAGGCGCGTTGTAGAGTTTTGATAAAATCAGAGCTTGTATAATTTTGGAAAAAATAGCCGTTGCCCTTTTCGTAATTTTGATCGATATCGATAATGGTGTCTTTAAGCCCGCCTGTAGGATAAGCTATGGGGACTGTGCCATATTTAAGACTGATCATTTGGCTTAGACCGCAAGGCTCAAATTTGGAAGGGATAAGAAAAATATCAGAACCAGCATAAATGTAGCGAGCTAAATTTTCATCATGTTTGAGGTGTACACGTAGTTTTTCCGGGAATTGTTCGGCAAGCTTTTGAAGTTGGCTTTCTATTTTTGGTAATCCTTGGCCTAAAACAATAAATTTTATATCCATATTTAAAATTTCCGGTAATTTTTCTAAAATTAACTCAAATCCTTTTTCCGGTACTAAACGAGATATGATGCTGATAACGGGTGTGTGTTCTTGATATGGGAAATTGTTTAGCTGCATAAGTTTTTGTTTGTTTGGAGCTTTTAAGTTTAAGGAATCCGGATCGTATTTTTGAGCAATATTTTGGTCAGTAGCTGGGTTCCAGGTCAGATAATCTAACCCGTTTCGAATGCCATAGAGACTATCTTTACGTTGAGTAAGCACTCCGTCTAAACCGCATCCGAATTTTTTGGTTTGTATTTCTTGACTGTGTGTTTTGGAAACCGTATTGATTAAATCAGTGTAGACGATACCTCCTTTTAAGAGATTTATTTTGTCATAAAATTCTAATTTTGTAGGAGAATATAAATTTTCGGTTAGAAATAAGTCGTTGATTTTTTCTTTAGCAAAAAGACCTTGATAAGCTAAATTGTGGAGGGTAAGTAAGGTTTTAGTATTTTGGAAAAAAGGTGTGTTTTTAAAGATGGTTTTTAAATAAATAATACTGAGGGAGGTTTGCCAGTCGTTACAATGTACTATGTCAGGTTTAATATTTAAGATTTTTAAACATTCTAAAGCAGCTAAACAGAAAAAAGCGAAACGTTCGGCATTATCTGGATAATCTTGTCCGTTTTCTTGATAAAGTCCTTTACGGTTAAAATAAAGTTCTTTATCTATAAAGTAAACCGGTACGGTAGAATCTGGTAGATAGCCTTGAAATAAATTAACTTCTTTGGTTTTTTTTCCTAATTTTAATCTTACTTTTCTTAAAATCATTTTTAAATTAAATTTATTTTTATCTATATTTTTATGGTTTGGCATAAAAATATGCATATTAACCCCGGCTTGTTGCAAGTCTTTAGGTAAAGAGCCGGCGACGTCGGCTAGCCCGCCGGTTTTAGCGAATGGGGTTACTTCGGAAGATAGATAAATAATATTCATTTTATTGCTCCTTTTTTATTTGTTTTTATAAAGGGTATTAACCCTGTCTTTTCTGCACTCACTCGGTCATGCAAATCTCTAAAGAGCTTTGCGCGACTCTCGCTTCGCTTGAAAATAAACCAAATAATTTATATTTGGGAAAATATTATTTTTTTGCTCTAAATTTTCTAAATAAGCTTGATCAATTTGCTGATTTTTAATTTGCTGATAAAGATTTAAAAATTGATTGATATGTTGTTTGGTTCTCGTGACAGCATAATCAACCATAGTCTTAGTTTTCATAATAAAAGCCCAGTCACTGCTTTGAGCTAATAAAAGTTCGCGGGCAGCTTGGTTTAAGGCTCGTTTTTGATTTGGATTTGGATTTTGATATTCCTGGGCAAGTTCTTGCATTTTGTTGGCTATTTCTAATAAATGGTGATAGATCCAATCATTGGATCCTTCGAGCCAAACTTCGCAATAACCTTTGTGGCCCCAGCTAGACATGGATGGTTCTACAACTTGATGCTGGGGATGTTTGGCAAGATATTCTGACGGCGTGATTAGTTTGAGGGTACGCTGGTCAAAATGAATTTTTTTCATTAGAAACTCTAGCCATTCGGGCCCTTCGAACCACCAATGCCCAAACAATTCCGCATCATATGGCGAAATAATAAGGGGTTTTTGGTCTTGAAAAAGAGTGCTTAAATGTTCAATTTGTTTTTCGCGATTAAACATGAAGTTACTAGCATGGCTAGCTGCTGTTTCTAAGGCTTTTTCTCTGTTATAAAATTCTTTGTGTTCGGTAGGCCCGGTAATCTTATAGTATTTTAGCCCGGTAAAGATACGAATACCGTCTGGATGGATGTAAGGTTTGATGTAGTTGTAATCTAAATCATAGCCGATATCTCGATAAAAATCGCGATAGTTATAATCGCCGGGATAGCCTTCTTTGGCGCTCCAAACAGATTTTGAGGATTCCACGTCACGACTAAAAGCAGCGACCCCATTTGGACAAAAGACGGGTGCAAAAACACCGTATTTTGGGCGTGGCTCGCCATATAAAATACCGTGAGTATCTACAAAAAAATATTTGATTTGGTTTTCTTTGAGAATTTTTTCTAATCCTGGATAATAACCGCATTCGGGTAGCCAAATACCTTTGGCCTTGGTTTGAAATGTTTCTTCGTATTGGGCGCAAGCAACAGCTATTTGGGCTTTAACGGCATTAGGGTTGGTTTGCATTAAGGGCAGAAAACCATGGGTGGCAGCGCAGGTAATGATTTCTATTTTACCTAGTTTTTGAAACTTTTTAAAAGCTTGAACAAGGTTTCTTTGATATTTTTCTTGGAAAAGATAGAGATAATGACTAAATTTTTGGTGATACATCAAGGCATTGTTATACATATGAGGCTCATGTTTTTTGGTGCGGATAAGTTCTTTTTCGGCTAATTCTATGAGCATTTTAATGTGGCGAACACATCTTTCCTGAAGAAGAGGATCTTGCATCATACTGATGAGAGGTGGGGTTAGGGAGAATGTTAAGCGAAAATCAATATTTTGGCTATAAAGATTTTCGAAGATTTCTATGAGCGGTATATAAGTATCTAGGACAGCTTCATAAAACCAGTTTTCTTCTAAAAAGTAGGAATGTTCCGGATGCCGAACAAAAGGTAAGTGGGTATGTAAAACTAAACAAAGATACCCTTTTTCCATTTGTTCCTCCTTTAGCTTTGATTTGGACTTGAAAAACTAGAAGTTTGTTCCGAAGACAAATTAAGTTGCCATTTCTCTTTAAACTCTAAAGAACTTTTAGAATTTAAGTCGGATTTAGAAAAATTATTGATTTTTTGAAACGCTTCATCAGAAATTAAATATTTTTCATCGATTTTATTTGAAATAGTATCATTTGGTGTGGCAACGGTATTGGAGCGTAGCAGGCTAATAAACTGACCATCAGGAGTTTTATAACCTATCTCTGCATAGAAGTTGGTGCCTGGGGTTTGATTGGTAATGTACCAGCTGCCTATAAAATTAATATTGTTAATATCATTATAACTAGGTTTTGTGTTTAGTTGCTTGTAATTGAAAAGTCGTAAAATCAAGGTGCTTTGGGCGAAAATGTTTTTAGTAAGGATTTTTTGGGCTTTTTTAATTTTTTGTTCGGTGATTTCCCAGAAACTATAAATACAATAAGGGTCTCTTACTAAGAGCACCAAAGTATCTTTATGATATTTTTCAGGAATTTGCGAAATCTGGATTTCGTTTTTGGTTTTTTGCGTGAGTTTCGTTTCTTGCTGTGTCGGCGCGGAATATGGGCTGATTTTTTTTTGGTTTAGCTTTTTTGGTTTAGCGTCTGTTTTTTTAATTTTTGAGTTTTTAATGATTTTTTTGATTAATTGATCTTTTTTAAGCAGAGACCGCCCTTTGATTTTTAATTTTTGAGCTATTTTTAAAAGCGCTACTTTTTTTTTGGCGGTTAACTCTTCTTTGCTATACATTTGACGATCCTTTTTAAGCAAAAATTTAGAAATTAGCTATTGAAATAAAAGTTTATTATCTACGATAATACGATAAAAAAGTTTAAAAACCAAGAAATATTTGAGGAGATCGTTGCGATGGAGCAGGTGTTAATTTTGTGAGGTCTCTTACTATGTTAAAATAGCAGACTATGCAAAGAAAAAATATGGATAAATTAAAAGAAAAAATATTAAAAAATTTCAAATGTTTAGGGTGTGGACATTGTTGTGAACTAGAGGGCGGCTATGTTTATGCCAGGCCAGAGGAAGCTGAACGAATTGCAAAATATTTGGGTTTGGATATGGTGACTTTTTTAAAGCAAAACACTTTGAAGGAAAATGGTTGGCTGATATTGTCTAGCCCTAGATTTAAACCGGCTTGTTTTTTGGATAAAAATAAATGTTGTCAGATTTATGAAGTGCGACCAAAAAATTGTCGGACTTATCCAGATTGGTTTAGTGTGTGGAAAAATTATGAGACGTTTTTGAAGGAAACGGAATTTTGTCC
>JABGVJ010000069.1 GCA_018646105.1 bacterium | reverse complement strand
CGCCGAATATTTGACTTTACCCAAAGACAATGTTTTTTTAGCAGACCCGTCTATTCCTATGGAGATCCTGGCTTTTTTTGATCCTCTTGGGAACGCTGTTCATACTACTTTATCCTTTGATTTGGTTGGCGAAGATGTTTTAATTACCGGTGCCGGCCCTATTGGGATAATGGCCGCGGCCATTGCCAAAAAAGCAGGGGCTCGTTATGTAGTGATTACGGACATTAATGAATATAGGTTAGATCTGGCGCGAAAATTAGGCGCTGATTTAGCCATTAATGTGGAGAGGGACTCTATTGAAAATGCTATGAAAAAATTAGGGATGAAAGAAGGATTTGATGTGGGGCTAGAAATGTCTGGTAACCCGCACGCTTTTCAATCCATGATTGATAATATGATTTGCGGTGGTAAAATTGGTTTGTTAGGTATTTTACCGTCGAACACCCAAATAGATTGGGGTAAAACAATTTTTAAATCCTTATTTATCAAATGTATTTATGGTCGTGAAATGTATGAAACCTGGTACAAGATGAGTTCTATGCTACAAAGCGGTTTGAATATCGCGCCAGTATTAACGCACAAACTTCCAGTTGACCGTTTTATTGAAGGGTTTGAAACTATGAAAAAAGGTCTTTGTGGTAAAGTGGTTTTGGAATGGGATTGAAAATAATTTAGATTATAAAATAGTTAAAAAAAGGAGCGCCTAATGTATTCAGATAAATATCAAAATCATTTAAAAAATTCGATCAAGGAAATAAAAGAAGCAGGTCTATACAAAGATGAAAGAATCATCGCTAGTGCCCAAGGCAAAAAAGTAAAGTTAACTAATGGCCAAGAAGTATTGAACTTTTGTGCCAATAATTATCTAGGACTCTCAAATTATGAAGAAGCAAAGCAAGCTGCTATTGAAGGTATTAAAACCTGGGGCTATGGAATGTCTTCGGTTAGGTTTATTTGTGGCACGCAGGGTTTGCATAAACAATTAGAAAAAAAAGTTTCTGAATTTTTAAAAACAGAAGACACTATTCTCTATTCCTCTTGTTATGATGCTAATGGCGGGTTGTTTGAAACCATTCTTACAGCTGATGACGCAGTCATCAGTGACGCCCTAAACCATGCTAGTCTGATTGATGGTATTCGTTTGTGTAAAGCTCAAAGGTATCGCTACAACAATAATGATATGCAAGACTTGGAAACAAAACTAAAAGAAGCAGATGCTCATAACGCGCGCTACAAACTCATTGTTACAGACGGCGTTTTTTCTATGGACGGCTATATTGCCAATCTTAAAGCTATTTGTGATTTAGCTGATAAATACAATGCTTTAGTTGCAGTAGATGATTCCCATGCCGTGGGTGTGGTAGGCGAAAATGGTCGTGGCAGCATAGAGTTTTGTGATGTGATGGGTAGAGTAGATATTATTACCGGTACTTTTGGCAAAGCTTTAGGTGGCGCGTCCGGCGGTTACACTAGCGGTCGTAAAGAGATCATTGAAATGCTTAGACAAAGATCACGACCTTACCTTTTTTCCAATACCTTGGCCCCTGCTATTGCGGCAGCTAGTTTGAAAATTTTGGAAAAATTAATTTTCTCTAATGATCTTACTAAAAAAGTTCAGGACAATGCTCGTTATTTCAGAGCCAAAATGGAAAAACTAGGGTTTAATATGCCTAAAGGACAGCATCCTATTATACCTATTATGTTAGGTGACGCTGTACTTGCCCAAAATATGGCCAGTAAAATGTTGGAAGAGGGGATTTATGTTATTGGCTTTTTTTATCCCGTAGTTCCTAAAGGTAAAGCACGTATCCGCGTACAGATTTCTGCTGCATTTGAAAAAGCAGATCTGGATTTCGCGATCTCCAAATTTGAAAAAGTTGGTAAAGAATTAGGGGTTATTAGCTAGAAAATTCTTTTCTATACTCATTAAGCATTTTTTCTAACACTTCTAATTCAAGGGTAATAGATACGCTATCAAGGACAAAACGTTTTACTGTACCAATGTTTTTCAAGAATATAAATTCGGGCAGACCCTTACGCGCTTTTTTATCTAATAGGGTAGTGGTAACAATATCTTTTGTACTCATTTTTTCTGGGATTTTTGTAGCAAGTCCCATTAATTCCAAGGTGTTTTTCTGTGCCTGATATATTTCTTTAGAACCATATCCCAGTTTAGAAGCCATAAAAGCCTCTACGGCAATACCGATAGCCACCGCTTGCCCATGCAATAACGTATAATTTGATAATTTTTCTATGGCGTGCCCAATTGTATGTCCATAATTAAGAATTTTACGCAGATTTTGTTCTTTATGATCTTTTTCAATCACTTCTTTTTTGACGTTGAAACTCAGCAGCATTAATTCTTCCATTACTTTACTGTATTCTTTAGCTTTTCGGTTCAAAATTGAACCTTTATTTTCATGGAAAAAATCATATAATTTTTTACTTTTAATAAAACCATGTTTGATAACTTCTACTAATCCATTTATATAATTTTTTTTATCCAAAGTTTTCAGGGTATTAATATCCACAAAAACCGCTCTGGGATTATGGAAAGTTCCTAATAAATTTTTCCCATAAGTCACATCAATCCCGGTTTTTCCGCCATAACTGCTGTCTGCTTGCGCTACGGTTGTGGTCGGTACTTGGATACAAGGTACCCCACGCATATATGTGCTAGCCACAAAACCGGCCACGTCTCCCACCACGCCACCGCCGAGAGCAATGACGACCGTGTCTCGACCCAGTCCCAATTTCAACATTTTATCTTCCAATAAAGCTTTCGTAGCTCTGTTCTTATTTGCTTCACCTTCTGGAAAGTCCAGGACTACAGCTTTCAGGTCACGCATTTGCAGTCTTTCCAAGAGGGTTTTTGCATAAAGTTCTTTTACTTTAGAGTCTGTGATAATCACGTGATAATTACCCAGTTTTTTTTCTACTAAATATTCTGCGATTTTTTCAAACAAATCCGTACCCACAAAAACATCACATTTTTCTGGCTTAGGTTTAATTTTTATTGTAAAATTATGCATTATCAGTTCTCCTTTTTATTTTCCATGATACACCACTCACAGCCCCTTACAATTTTCAGGCGGCCTAATTATAATTCAACCCAATACAAATTTCGGTCGCATTTATCAGTCAATTCCAAGTTTTGCCTTGACCAAAACGCATTGGCTAATTTTAAATCTTTATCAACTTCAACATAAACAAATTCAGCTTTATTTTTTTTACCCCATGCTTTTAATAAATCAAAAAATTTTGTACCCAGTTTTTGTTTTCTTGCTTCGGGTTTAATATAAAATTCCGCAATGTTTAAAGCTAATCCTTT
>JABGVJ010000077.1 GCA_018646105.1 bacterium | reverse complement strand
TTCATCCCGATCCGGATTAGTCAAACAAATATCCAGGATATGAGCACCCGCCTTGACCTGTTTACGAATAACTTCTTCTGCTTCATCAAACTTATCGGCCATAATCAAATTCTTAAATATCCGTGACCCAATCACATTTGCTCTTTCCCCTACCAAATATGGCCTTTTTGCTGTTTCCAAAACCAAATTCTGCAACCCAGAAACTTGAGACACAGGCTCCGTTTTAACTTCTCTAGGCTTTTTCCCTGCTATCAACTGCCCTAAACGCTTAATATAGTCACAAGTAGTACCACAACATCCGCCCACCAAATTCACCCAGCCATTTTCCACTGAGACCAGCATCTCTTTACTAAAACTGTCTGGTGTAGTCACATTTTTTCCTTCTGCATCCGGCATTCCCGCATTAGGTTTTAAAACTATCGGAAATCGCGAAATTGCGGCTAACCGTTGCGCATATTCCGTCATCAGCTCTGGACCAAGTGCACAATTCAAACCCACATAAAGCGGTTGCATATGTTCCACTGATGTATATAATGCCTCAATATTTTGCCCAGCCAGCATCGTGCCTGTCTTTTCCATCGTAACAGAGATTGCGATCGGCACTGTACGTGCTATTTTGCTAAAAGCTGCCTGTATACCGACATACACAGCTTTTAAATTCAAAGTATCCATTTGCGTTTCAATTAATAAATAATCCACACCGCCAGCCAACAAGCCTAAAGTCTGTTCCTCAAAAGCCTGCGCCATTTGCGTAAAATTAATTTCTTTGGTCAGCGAAAGAGATTTCGAAGTCGGGCCCATGATACCGCACACAAATCTGGGTTTTTCTTTTGTAGCATATTTTTCCGCAGCTTGCTTAGCTAATGCCGCCGCAATTCTGTTAATCTCGTGTACTTTTTCTTCCAACCCATACTCCACTAAAACAATTCTGGTCGCCCCAAAAGTATTGGTCAAAATAATATCAGATCCTGCTGCAAAATATCCTTCATACACTTCCTGCACGCGCTCCGGGCTATACAGAAGCAACGCTTCAGAGCAGCCAAGATATTTCTCTCCGCCATAATCTGCCGCCTGCAAATTCATCCTTTGCAAAGACGTCCCCATCCCGCCATCCAGCAGCACAACTTTATTTTTAATCAGCTCACTTAATTTTGACATAACACACCTCTCCCAAAAGCCTTAAATACGTACTTCTCTAAAAAAAGAATACAATAAAAACCTGAAAAATAGAAATAAATCCCCCCTTCGGGGGCTAGAGGGTGAAGCCTAAAAAAAAGTGCGTGTTAAAACCCTCGACTATATCCCACGCTCACAATTCTACCTTGGGTAGCATATCCGGATCGCTCTACATAATTAGTATTCCAAAGATTATTAATCGTTAAAGACAGCCTGTTATTTTCAGAAAACAACCACTGCATTTTAGTATTTACCAGATAATAAGATGCCAACTCCACATCGCCATAATCATACCTTTGCCCCACATAAATCAAAGACAAACCAGCCAAAAAATTCTGATATGAAAAACCCGTACTAAAACTCACCTTATCTTCCGGTATAAGCAAAGTCTTCTCACCTTCGGTATGAGCATAGGTTTTGGTATATTCTGTTTTCAAAAAATCCAGGATAGCTGGCAACCTCAAAGCATAAGCAACGCTCGCCCCTTTGCTTTTGGTCAACCCACTCACATTTTCATATTTCCAAGTACTGCTATTATAATTTATCCTGTTCGTGACATCATAATCAAAATAAGAAACACTAGCCTGTCCAGTTTTACCCAAACCCTTTATTAAAGTCACTTCCCTAGAAACCGAATTTTCTGCCTCCAAATTCTCATTCCCGCTAAACACATCATACTTTTCATAAAGGCTCGGATGTCTAAAACCAGTTCGCCAGTTTATCTTTATAACACTATCCAGATAAGGGACATCCCGAAAAAAACTTAAAGAATAGGTAGATATATAGTTACCTCCATACTCTTCCAAACGCACGCCTGTATTCATAGATAGAATGGGGTTCAAATAATCAAAATGTGTATAAGCACCTCTCACAGACTGAGCTTTATTCGCAAACGTACTTTCATAAAAAGCAGTGATATATTCACTAGACCCGTTTTCTGTATGCAAATCCGCCCCAAAAAGTACGTTTATATCCGAACTTACCTCCCACAAATTCCGCCAATCTACATAATTTGTACTACCCCTATACTCAGAACTTGTCGCTGTTGCATCCACGTCATCGGCCACATTCACACTGTCTCTAGCTATAGAATTAAGATTATAAATCAAAGTTGACTCCAGATTTTCTCTTACCTTAAGCGAGGTCGCAACAGAAAAAAGATTTTGCAGAGAGTTTAATTGATAATCCGGATCATCCACTGTACTAAAAAAATTATCCAGCTCAAACACACCCAAATTCCGGGCATAAAGAACCTTTGTCCTAATTCTGCCAAAATCCCGTTGCACCCCTAGCCGTATATTCTGCACTGTCTTGGCATCTTTTTCTGTAGTGTCAACCAAATCAGAAAGCGTATTATCATATGAAGAGCTCACATTAAGCTGCAAATCCGTATCTAAAATATACGTATTATAATTCAACCCTGTAACCATTTTTTCCGTAGCATAATTCACAAATACATTACTTACATTTTTTCGGAAAATAAAATTGATCACTCCACCCATAGCTCCAGAACCATACAAACTACTGCTCGCACCCTGGATAATCTCTATCCTTTCCAGATCATTTATATTCAATACATCCAAATACGGCGTGCCTTGCGGTGTGATCGGATCCTTTAGTTCAACCCCGTTCCAGAGCACCTTACTCGCATTAGAAGCTAACCCTCTCTGCAAAATAGAAGTCACTCCACCACCCGAAACACTAGCTATATTTGTGGATAAATCCATAGCCTCTTTTAAGGTTTCCGCTCCTAATTGAGTCAATTCTTCCCTGGTAAAAACCTGCACATTACTGCCAGTCTCTTCCAAAGAAGACGCATACTTCTTAGCCGTCACCACCATTGGCTCAACTTTAATAATCATCTCGGCATATATATTGGAAATTAATAATAGACAAAAAATCACACTAGTAAATACTTTACTTTTCATTTTTTTCCTCCTTCAACCAGTTCGCGAATCTCTGGAAGGTTCTTGTTTTATTTTTTTTGGCATCCCGGCTACGTCTTGAAGACTTCACGGTTGCGCGACAGCTGGGGTTTAAACCCATTTCCCAAATTTGATACAAAGTATTTTAAGACATATCCATAAATTAAGCAAAAAAAATTTCACTTTTTGTAAAAATTTTATTTATAAAAGTAAATTAAGTCCCCCTCTATAGAATAGAGAGGGGGATTTAGGGGGTGAGTGTTAAACCTTAACCTTAATATTAACCTTAATCTTTGCAGCGGAGCTGCGGGGGTGAGGCCAAAATCTCTGTCTCAAACACTCTTTCCAAATCCCCTTTATTCATCACCTCAGCCATCTTCCCCACCTTATAAACAGCACCATCCTTCAACAAAACCACCCGATCACAAATCCTAGCCAACAAATTGATATCATGAGATACCACCACTATCCCTTGCTGATATTGAGTCTTTCTAGTCTGCAAAATATCTATAATCTCTTTTTGATGCTTGATATCCAGATGTGCTATAGGCTCATCCAAAAAAAGAAACCGCGTGTCTTGCGCCAAAGCCTTAGCAATCATCACCCTCTGCATCTCCCCCTGACTTAAAGTATTAAAAAAATTATGTTTGTAATCATGAAGCTTAGTTTCTTTTATAACCTTATCTACAGCCAGCGTATCCTTTTCACTTAGAAAACAAAAAATTTTTAAATAGGGGTACCTACCCATCGCCACTATCTCATAAACCGTGAAATTAAAATCCAGCGGTTTTGCTACCGTGACATAAGTAAACTCCTTAGCCAATTCTTTTTTAGGATAATTTTCCAATCGTGTGTTATGAAGATAAACATCACCCGCAGACTTTGATAATTCCTGCATCATCAGCTTTAGCAAACTGGTTTTACCCGCGCCATTAGGCCCCAGGATACCCACTATTTCACCAGCCCCAAACTCCAGGCTGATATTCCTAAGAATAGCTTTTCCGTTTACTTGATAAGATAAATTCTTTACGCTGATTTGCGCATTTTGGTAATCATTAACCATAAAAAAAACGGTGCTCCTATAAATGCCGTCAATATCCCTACCGGCAGCTCAAACCCATTAAATAAAGACCGCGAAATTGTATCCATATACATCAAAAAAATCCCACCCAATAAATACGAAACCGGAATTACCACTCTAAAATCATACTTAAACAATAACCGCACCATATGCGGTATCACTAATCCTACAAACCCGATCACCCCACCACTGGCCACCGCAATCCCGGTCAAAAAAGAAGCTATAAAAAACACTTTCTTTCTCAAACCCGCTACATTTATCCCCACCGCATTAGCTTCACTATCTCCTACAGACACAATGTTTAGCTGATACGCCAAAAACATCGTATAACCAACCACCAACACAGAAAGTAAAATCATCACCACCACCCTATTCAACTCCGCATTAGCCAGATTACCCATAAACCAAAACATCAACCCCATAAACTTTTCCTTGGAAAAATAAACTATCAGCATTGTTACTGCCGCCAAAAAAGTATTCACAATAATACCAGCCATAATAAAATTATAAATAGAAAAATTCCGTGTTAGCTTCACAATAAAATAAGTCGCAAATACTGCAAGCACCGCGCCCCCAAAAGCCCCAAAAGGTAAAAACACGGAAAACACAAAAAAATTAAATAAAAATAAAACCGCGACTCCTAGACCCGCACCTGCTGATATCCCCAGTATATATGGATCTGCCAAAGGATTCTGTAATACACCTTGCAAAAGAGCGCCTGCAGTCGCCAAACACCCTCCAACCAAAAAAGCATTCAGCATCCTGGGCAACCGCAACTGCCAAATAATATCTTGCTGCACCTGCGTCAAATGCCCCAAATCACTCAAAGGAATCTTTACAGCTCCACAAAACAAAGCCAAACCAATCCCTAATAATAATAAAACTAATAATAAAACTAATCTTTTCATAAAAATAATTTTTGCATCCCCCTCACCCCTTCTACAAACCTCGGTCCTGATCGCATCAACAAATCCGGGTCTATGCTGCTCTCTTCTTTATCATAACCCCGTATAATAATATCCGGTTTTTGATGTAACACTAATTCCGCACTAATATGAGGATATTGTATTTTCTTAATCCTGATCATATTTTGCCCACCTGCCGCTTCTATCATCTCATTGATAAAAGTATCCTGTCCTGCCGCAATCATAGGCCTCTCCCAAATCAACACCAACACAGTTGGCCTCACTTTCATCTTTAAACTTTCATCTTTAATCTGTACAACCTGCGCCTTCAAATCAGCCACCACTGTTGCTGCCTTGTCTTCTTGCCCCGATATACTACCTAGTAAGTCTATTATATTATATATTTCCGCAAATGATTTTGGTGACCCCAAAACCTTCGTTTCTATTCCCATCTTTAATAATTTCTGATTATAGACACTATTTTCGTTACCCATTCCCACCACCAGGTCTGGTTCTAAAGCCACAATTCTCTCCAAATTCGGCTGGGTAAAGTCTCCTACTTCAGGTAACTCTAAAGCTTCTTTAGGATAATCACAGGCAGAGGTCACCCCCACTAACCTATCCTGTGCTTCCAATAAATACACAATCTCCGTCACTACCGGGGAAATAGAAACAATCCGTTTATATTCTTTTGCCACAATAAAATTGAAAAGTAAAACACTAAAAATAAAAAGGAATAAATATTTTCTCACTATATTTCTGCCCTTCGGGGGATTACATTTTAAAATTCCCCCTCTACATTTATGGAGAGGGGGGTTTAGGGGGTGAGTGTTAAACCTTAACCTTAATCTTAACCTTAACCTTTGCAGCGAAGCTGCGGGTGAAGCAAAAAATTACAAAAACAACCTATAAGCCTTATTATGCGTTTCTTCCGTATAATGATACCCTAAAAGTTCCAAAAACTTTTTAAAAGCTAACGTTTCTGATTTTGGTACCTGCATCCCTACCAAAACTCTTCCATAAGCCGCACCATGATTTCGATAATGAAACAAACTTATATTCCATTTTGCACCCATATTACTCAAAAATTTATACAAAGCACCAGGTTTTTCCGGAAACTCAAAATGAAAAAGCTTCTCATCCGTTAACTCTTCTGATTTACCACCGATCATATGTCTTAAATGCAATTTCGCCATTTCATTGTCTGTTAAATCAACTATTTCATAACCATTACCATGCAAATATTTAATAATCTTTTCTTTTTCTTCCCTACCTTTTTGTAAAGATATTCCCACAAAAATATTCGCTTTTTTAACATCTACATATCGATAATTAAATTCCGTAATTGACCTGTTTTTCAAAACCTCAATAAATTTCTTAAAACTACCAGGTTTTTCCGGTATAGTTACGGCAAGTATCGCTTCTTTCCTCTCACCTAATTCCGTTCTTTCTGCAATATTTCTTAAACGATCAAAATTCATATTTGCGCCACTATTAATACCTACTAAATGCTGATTTTTCACTTTTTCTTTAGCTATATATTTTTTAATACCTGCGACACTCAAAGCACCCGCTGGCTCCACTATGGAACGCGTATCATCAAAAATATCTTTAATCGCAGCACAAATTTCGTCCGTAGACACTTTTATAACTTCATCTACATATTTTTGACATAATTTAAAAGTTTCTTTACCAATAATTTTTACCGCAACTCCATCCGCAAAAATCCCAACTTCCTTTAAAGTAACCCTTTTACCAGCTCGCATTGCTTCATACAAACAAGCCGATTCTTCAGACTCTACCCCTATTACTTTTACTTCTGGCCTCACAGACTTCACATAAGCCGCAATTCCAGCAATCAACCCGCCACCTCCAACTGGTACAAAAATAGCCTCCAAAGCACCAGAATGCTGATGTAAAATTTCCATCCCTATCGTCCCTTGCCCAGCTATTACTATCGGATCATCATATGGATGTATAAAAGTAAGATCTTTTTCTTTAGCTAATCTACTAGCAAACTCATAAGCTTGGTCATAACTATCTCCCTCCAATATCACTTCCCCACCTAAATTTTTTACAGCATTTATTTTAATAGGAGGTGTCGTTGTCGGCATCACAATAGTCGCTTTCAACCCTAATTTTTTTGCACCCAAAGCTACGCCCTGAGCATGATTCCCTGCCGAAGAAGCAATAATCCCCTTAGCTTTTTCCGCTTCTGTTAAATTAGCTATTTTGTTATAAGCACCTCTAAGTTTAAAAGAAAAAACCGGTTGTAAATCTTCTCTTTTTAAATAAACCTTATTATGCAACTTTCTAGACAAAGAATTAGCCATTTCCAAAGGTGTTTCCTTGGCAACATCATAAACTTTAGCTTTCAAAATATTGGCAACATACTTATCTAACATTATTTTTTTTCCTCACTTTAGTTTCAAAATATCTGGATCTGCCATCCACTTCAGTTCTCAGTTATACTCGTCTACCCCTCATAAAACAAATATTACTATACCATAAGATTTGCATCTTTAAATACAATCTTATTTACTTTTTTTTAACTTCATTTAAAAATTTACGGTGAATTTCTTCTTCTTTAAAAAAATCTAAATTCGTGATTATACCACCAGCCATATTAAAATGCCCTCCTCCAAAACCAATATCTTTCAAAACTTTTTTCAATATGTCTACAGAACTCAAATCTTCTCTTTCATTTCTAATCGAAAATTGAATTTTATTATTATTTTTAGCGCACAATACCACAAATTTTATTTCAGCCAAAGATAGAAAAAAATCTCCTAATATTCCCAACAAATTTTGTGGGCATCCATCTGCAAAAAAACAAAAAGCCAAACCATCATCTATACGCACCTTTTCCATAGCAGTCTTAAAATATGGTAAATCCGGTACATTCAAATAATGTAAAACCACATCGTTAACAAAATTTTTATCAGTCAAAAAATATAATTCTTGATAAGCTTCTAAATCTATTTCTGTCACATTTCTAGTCAAAGCAGCCGTATCCATATTAATTCCTATCAAAAGAGCACTAGCTATCTCTTTAGTTAATTCATAGCCCATATCTTTTAAATAAGTATATATAATAGTAGCACAAGCCCCATAATCACTCCTGATATCAACAAAATTTATTTCTTTAGATGCCTCCGTAACATGATGATCTATCACCGCCACCTTTTTTCCAGGAAGTGCTGTAACATTTGATTGCCCCGTATTACAATCGACAAAAATAATACAATCGTCTTCTTGTAAATCATACAAACTACAATTAAAAATATGTATATTCAGTTTATCAATCATCCGTCTAAGAGAATCTCTTTGAATATCCCCATCATAAATAATCGTAGCTGAAACATCACATTTTTTCAGTAAACACTGCATAGCAAAAGCACTAGCCACGGCATCAAAATCAGGAAAATTATGAGTTTGAATAAAAACACGTTCTGCTTTTTTCAAAATTGAAACTAAAGATAGTATGTTATCAATCACTAACCGCTCCTTAGGTTATTCTCAAGTAAGCCCCCCTCACTTCTCACTTCTTAAATAGTTTATCGATCCAAAAAACAAAAACTTTAGTTTTATTTTCTATTAATCACCTTTATAATAAAAGATATTAAAACACATAACAAATTAAAAATAATCGCGCACTTAAAAATAAGGGAATCATAAATTTGGAATCTATAAAATCAATAATATATCATAATGTAAGCGCTCAAAAAGTACAAAAAAAAATCAAAAAAATTATTTTAACAAAACCTCTACACCCTACAAAAATAATTTTAGGTACTTATACTTTTCTCATTTTACTAGGTACTATCTTGTTGTCTCTCCCCTTTGCTCATCAAGGCTCTTTATCTTTAACCAACGCTCTCTTTACCGCTACTTCAGCCACTACCGTCACAGGACTTATCGTTGTTGATACAGCAAAAAACTTTACCATATGGGGACAACTTATTATTCTCAGTTTAATTCAGCTCGGAGGGCTTGGCTATATCCTGTTTGGCACCTTTTTTCTTTTAGGACTCAAAAATATTACTCTTAAAAATCGTCAACTTTTACAAACCGCTGTGAACTATCCAGGCTTTTATGGACTTACCCATTTTTTAAAAAGAATTTTACCAATCATCTTTTTTATTGAGCTAGTCGGCATCGTACCGTTATTATTAACTTTTCTAAACTATAAAATGCCTTTTTCAAAAGCGCTCTTTCACAGTGTTTTTCACTCGGTTTCTGCCTTTAACAACGCAGGCTTTTCTAGCTTTTCTAACAATATTATAGCTTTTAAACATCAGTTCTTATTTATTTTCAGTATGGCTATCCTCATTATTCTCGGAGGTATTGGTTTTTTTGTCATCAATGAACTTCTATTATATAGCCAAAAAAAAATCAAGAAAATTTCTATTCACACAAAAATCACTCTCAGTATAACCGGTTTTTTAATTGTTCTAGGCACTCTTATTATTTTTTTCACCGAATTTTCTTATCAACCCAACATACCTTTAGCCACAAAATTAACCGACTCTGCTTTTATCAGTGTCACCGCACGTACAGCCGGCTTTAATATCGTTGAAATCAGTTCTCTTTCTTCAGCATCTCTTCTTTTTATCATTAATCTTATGTTTATAGGGGCTTCTCCTGGCGGTACTGGCGGAGGAATTAAAACCGTTACTTTTGCTATTGCTTTTTTTACCTTATGGGCTTTTTTAAACAAAAAAGAAGATGTTATTGTTTTCAAAAGAAAAATAGCAGAAAAATATCTTAAAAAAGCTTTTTCTATTATTTTACTATCAATCTTCTGTATTCTTCTGATGACCTTCATACTTAATATTATCGAAAAAATAGACTTTTTACCTTCTTTATTTGAAGTAACTTCTGCTTTCGCCACCGTTGGGTTATCCACCGGAAATAGTACCAATCTCAGTCTTACCGCCAACTTTTCAAATTTAGGAAAACTAACTATCATTATCTGTATGTTAATAGGCAGAATTGGCATTCTTAGTTTTGCTATTGCTTTTCTCAGACAAGAAAAAAATACTTATCTAAAATATCCGGAAGAAAGGATCATAATATGAAAAGAAAAACTTTTGGCGTTATCGGTATAGGCAGGTTTGGTTTATATATGGCTAAAACCTTAGCCGAAAATAAAGCAGAGGTTATCGCTTGTGATATAGAGGAGGATCCAGTCAAAGAAATCTCCGACTTTATTAGTAAATCTTACATCCTCGACGCTACCAACGAAAAAGCCTTAAAAGAAGCAGGATTCCATAATCTAGATACCGTTATTGTCAGTATCGGCGAAAATATCGAAGCCAGTATCTTGACCGTTATGCAACTCTTGAAACTAGGGGTAAAAGAAATTATTGCTAAAGCGATCACGTCTACCCATGGCATGATTTTAGAAAAAATTGGTATTAGTAAAATTGTTTATCCAGAAAAAAATGTTGCCATTAGAATTGCTCATACTCTTTTATACGAAGGTTTTATAGATGAAACTCCTTTTGCTAATGAATACAGTATTTTTGAAATCAAATGTCCAGCTCAGTTTATTCACAAAAAACTAAACGAAATCGATCTTCGAAATAAGTTCGACATCTCTATTTTATCTATCAAAAGAGATAGTTCTATTTTAGTAAATCCTTCAGCAGAAGAAACTATTGTCGAAAATGATCATCTCTTAATTTTAGGAAAATTAGAAAACGTCAAAAAACTTATCACCTAAAAAAACATCAAAAAAAAGCACCCCGTAATTTGTTACGGGGTGCAAAAATTTCAGGACCAAATCCTAAGACCCCATAAATTTTCTAAAAACTCTTGTAAAACCTTTGCCTGTTTTTACCAAATTTAGACGAACATTAAAATGCAATCCATCTAAAATATAATATAATACCGGCACCATAATCAGGGTCAACATCGTCGCTACCGCAAGCCCAAAAATCACCGCATCAGACATCGGCGACCAAAACTCACTAGACGGCGCATTGATAATTAAAGTCGGTACTACCAAAAATATTCGTTTTGTAAAATCCAAAGATATTCCTGTAGACATCGGTAACAAACCTACAATAGTAGTAATAGCGGTTAGCATTACCGGCCTAAACCTTACCACGCCAGCCTCCATAATAGCCTCTACTTTAGTTAAACCTTGTCCTCTTAACTGCTGAATATAATCCAAAAGTACAATTGCATTATTTACTACTACCCCTGCTAAGCTCAACACACCTACCCCTGTTATCAAAACCACAAACTTTGCTAATTCCGGCTCTAATCTAAAGAATAATGGGGCTAAATACAAACCTAATACCACTCCGATAAAAGAAAGCGCCACAGAAAACATAATAATACCGGGCAAAATCAATGAATTAAATTGTGTCACCAAAATAATAGCTATCAAAGCCAAAGCAATCCATAAAGCTTTTCCTAAAAAAGCCGTACTTTCCGCTGAAGACTCTTGTTGACCTGTAAACTTAAAGGTATAACCAGCTGGAAAAACAACTCCTTCTTCTTGAATTTTCCTCTCTATTTCCATCGTTACTGCTTGTGGTGTTTTACCAGATTGCTTAGAAATATCGCCTTCAACTAAAATCACTCTTTTAAAATCCATTCTATTTACAGCCGCTATTCCACGCGACATCGTTAAACTAGCTACTTGATTCAATCTAACTTCCTTACCATCTCTATTTTTAATCGCTAAATTTTTCAAATATCCCAAATCATTAACTTGTTTTTTTTGTAAACTTACAATAACATCTATCTCTTCTTCATCTTCTCTATACACTGTCGCTTTTTCCCCATTAATAGCTGTTCTAATCGTAGCTGCTATCATAATTGGATTCAAACCTAAAACAGCCGCTTTATCTCTATCTATCCTAACCCTGATTTCAGTCCCGCCTTCTTTAAAATTATCCTGCACATTTACTACACCCTCAATATTTTCTATTATCTTTCGAGATTTATCCCTTAATACACTCAAAATCTCAAAATCATCTCCACTAATTTCTAAAGCCACGTCTTTACCTACATGCGGCCCTGATTGATTCTCCCCAATCGTAATTTTAGCACCGGAAATATTTTTCAATTCTTTTCTCATATAATCCATAACTTCATAAGGATCTATTTGATTTTTCAATAAATACTCTTTTTTAGCTAATTGTTCTCTTTTTTCCTGACTATAAAAATCTATCGAAATTTCCGCATAGTTAGAATTGTCCAAGCTAAAAAAGCCTGACGCTTGTGTTCCCACATTCGTCACAAATTGCTTTACAATCGGATACCCCTCACTACTTAAACTTGCTACTTTTCGCTCTACTTTACTTACTATTTCATCTGTTTTTTCCAGAGCATACCCATCTGCAAGTTTTATACTAATTTTAAAACCTTCTGGCGTAGTTTTAGGGAAAAGCACACTGTCTAATTTTCCTATCATATTAAAACTAATTAACAATAAAATAATAAAAGAATATATTAATATCCTTCTATTAATAGAAACATTGCTATATTTATCCAATCCTCTGAAAATAAACAAAATAGGTAAAAGTAAAATAATCCCAGCCAATAATCGCACCATTCCTATTGGCACATCAAACTTACCTATCGCGTCTAAAAAAGGTATCGAAATCGCAGCTAAAACCAACAGATAAACCGTCACAAAAAGCTTCACAAAATTACTTTTAGCTTTTCTAGGTTTACCTACTGTCCACAAAACAAAAGACAAAAACCCCAAACCAATAATTCCCAGCAACAAAACTAAGCCATAAACATCCAAAAATTTAATTAAAGTTCCCTGTACAGACAAACTCAAAGCATAGTCTATCCCAGTCTTAGCTTTTCCCATTACAACCATCGTCAAAAAAAGCGAACCTAAAAACCAAAAAGCCGTACCAAACTTCCATTTAAATGTAGGCTTGTTAATCTCTACTGCGCTAATAACACTAATTAATAGTTTTTTATATCCTTTTAAAATAGCTTTTTCTTCTTTTTCTTTCAGACTTTTTTTCTTCTTTTTAGTAACTATGTTTAAAAACACAGCACTCAAAACCGGTATAATACATAAAGCCACAAACAAAGAAGACAAAAACACCACAATTAAAGTCAAAGGTAAATATTTAATAAATTCCCCCATAATCCCTGGCCAAAACAAAATCGGCACAAAAGCTGCTAAAGTAGTTAAAGTCGAAGTAATCACCGGTAAAGCCACTTCTGCCGTACCATCTTTAGCTGCTTCATTCGCGCTTTTACCCGCATCTTTATGCCTAAAAATACTTTCTACAATTACAATTCCATTATCTACCAACATACCTATAGCTAAAATCAAACTAAAAAGCACCACCATATTCAAACGAATACCCATAAACTGCAAAATAGTTAAAGAAAGAAAAATAGACAAAGGAATCGCGCCCCCTACAATTAAGGCGTTTCTTTTCCCTAGAAAAAATAACAATATAAAAACAACCAACAACATACCCGTAATAATGGTATTGGTTAATTCCGTCACAATATCTCTGATATTATCTGCTCTATCACCAAGTACCGCTACGTCCACCCCTGGCGGTATAGTGCCATTACTATTCTTTAACAAAGCATTAATTCTATCTGACAAAGCTACAATATTCTCACCTGATTTTTTCATCACCAACAAACTGACACTGTTTTGCAAATTATATCTAGACTTTGTTTTCTGTTTTTGAAAACCATTCAAAATTCTAGCCACATCTTTCAAATAAATAAGATCGCCCTTAGTAGATTTAATTACCACCCCTGACAACTCTTCTACGGAATCAAATTCTTGCGGAATCCTTACTAAAAAATTCTTTTCACCTATTTCTATAGTTCCTCCAGGAACATTAATATTTTCTCCAGCGATACTCCGCGTAACATCATTGAAAGAAAAATTATAATGCGCCAATTTATCACCATCTACCAAAACCTTTATTTCACGATCCAATCCTCCGATTAATTGGACATCTAAAACACCTTCCAAAGATTCAATTTTATCTTGATATTTTTCTCCTATTTTCCTTAATTCCAAAAGATCTTTTTCTCCAAAAAAAGAAACCATCATTATAGGAATTCGATCAAAAGAAATTTCTTCTACTCGGGGGTCATTAGTATCAGCTGGTAATTCTGATTTAGCTTGATTTACCGCATCACGCACTTTTTGCAATGCCGTATCCAAATCTATATTAGGATTAAACTCTATAAAAACAGAAGAAAAACTCTCCATACTAGTAGAACTAATATGACGTACATTTCCTATTGTTTTCAAATGCTTTTCTATAGGTTTGGTTATCAAAACTTCAACATCAGAAGGAGCTACACCAGGATATACGGTAGAAACAAATACGTATGGAATTTTAATCTCTGGAAAATCTTCTTTTGGTAACTGAATATAAGAAAGAATCCCAAAAAAAGTAATAATCGCAATTAATACAAAAACAGTTATCTTGTTTTGCAACGCAAAATTAGTAAGAAAAAAACTACGTTGTTGCTTCTTACTTAACAATTTTCACGCCCTGCCCATCTAAAACTTCATTTTGTCCTTCTACAATTAATAATTCTCCGTTAATTAAACCTTTTTCAATATGTACATAACCATCATTATTTTTACCTAAAATCACTTCTTTTTCTATAGCTTTACCATCACTCACCACCATCACACAATTCTTATCTCCTTTAGCTATAATATAATCTAAACGCAAAACCACTACCTGTTTAAATTTTTCCAGAAAAATCTCTGCTTCAGCCATCATACCCGGTTTAATCTTGCTACCTTTATTCTCTATTAATATCGTTACCGGAAACTTTTTATTTTCATCTGCTTTAAAACCAATACTTTCTATATAACCTTTATAGTCTTTTCTCAAACTAGGAATCAAAACCTGTACTTCACTTAACTTTTTAATATAAATAATTTCATTTTCAGATACTTTTACTACTACCTTTATTTTATCCGAATTTATTACATTGTAGATCGGCATTCCCATCATTACCGTTTCTTTTTCATCTACAAATTTCTGTGCAACCAATCCTTTGATCGGAGCAGCTAAAAAAGAATTTTCATAATTAATACCAGCCATCTTTTTTTGTGCCTTAGCCGTATCATACTGAAGCTTAGCCGATTCTAAAACTTGATCAGAAATCATTCTCTTTTTATATAATTTCTTTTGTCTGAAATAAAAATTTTCAGCCGTATTCAAACTAGTTTTTGCCGCCTCATATTGTGCTTTAGACATTCTAGAATCAATATGCACCAACATATCACCCCTTTTAACCCTATCCCCAACCTCATAACCTAACCATTCCACAATACCGGAACTCATAGCGCTAATCATAATATCTTCATTCGATTCTGTTTTAGCATTAATTTTAGTTGTTATTGCAAAATCTTGATTTGCCACAGCCATTACTTTTACCGGAATATCTGCTTCAACTAAAGATTTCTTTTTAGTAGCCACGTTTGAACTACAAGCTACCAACCATAAAGAACAAACTAGTAAAACAACCACCCAAATATATTTTTTCATCAAATACTCTCCAAACTTATAAGTTTAATTTCTCAGCTAAATACTGCTTCAACGCTTTACCTGCTATCCTCTCCTGCCCCATAGTATCTCGGTCACGAACCGTAACTGTCCCATCCTCTAAACTTTGACCATCTACAGTCACACAATATGGAGTACCAATTTCATCTTGTCTGCGATACCTTTTCCCAATCGAGCCAGACACATCATAAATACACTTAAATTGTTTATTTAATTCTTCATAAATTTTTCTAGCCTTTTCCTTCTCGCCTTTGGTTAAAGGAAATATAGCTACTTTAATAGGCGCAATCTTCGGATGAAACCGCAAAATTGTCCTGACCTCACCTTTCACCTCGTCTTCGTGCAACGCGTCACAAATCACCGCAAAAGCCAGCCTGGTAGCACCTACGGAAGTTTCCAAAATATATGGAACATATCGTTTTTGGGTCATTGGATCAAAATATTCACATTTCTTACCAGAAAACTTCTGATGCTTTGTCAGGTCATAATCTGTCCGGTTATGAATACCCTCTATTTCCTGAAACCCAAATGGGAATTTATATTCAATATCAGCTGCTCGTTTAGCATAATGAGCACGATCTTCTGCCGGAGTTTCCACCACCTGCAAATTCTCATCAGCTATACCTATTTCTTTATACCAGTTAATACGTTGTTCCCGCCAATATTCAAACCATTTTTCATCCGTACCAGGCGGAATAAAATACTGCATTTCCATTTGCTCAAATTCTCTTACTCGAAACAAAAAATTCTTGGTATTAATTTCATTTCTAAATGCTTTACCAATCTGAGCAATGCCAAACGGCACTTTTTGTCTGGTACTTTTAACCACATTATTAAAATTTACATAAATTCCTTGCGCCGTCTCTGGCCTTAAATATGCTACAGAAGAAGAATCTACCGATGGTCCAATATGAGTCTGAAACATCAAATTAAAATTTTTAGGTGTAGTCAATTCTTGTTTGCCACATTTTGGACATTGCTCTATATTCTGCTGATCCAAATCATCTATACGAAACCTAGCTTTACAACTTCGACAATCCACCATAGGATCAGAAAAACTTTTCACATGTCCCGAAGCTTCCCATACCTTAGGGCTCATAATAATAGAAGCATCCAACCCCACAATATTTTCTTGCCCAGTCATTGTTTTCCACCAATAATTCTTGATATTATTCAGCACTTCTACGCCCAAAGGTCCAAAATCATAGCACCCATTAATACCGCCATAAATCTCACTACTCTGAAAAACAAATCCTCTTTGTTTACATAAAGATACTATTTTTTCTAATTTTTTTCGTTCATCCATTTTTTACCCCTTATTTATCGTACAGACGCGACTCATCGCGTCTCCAAAGTTCATCACGTCTCTCTTATTATAATGCCTTTCTTTGTATAATTAAATACAGCACACATCCTCTAATTTCATTGCTACCATCTTATTTTCCAAATTCTGCTCAGATTTCAGCTGCATCCGTATATAATTATCTGTTAAACCGGTCCAAAACCCATTTTTCTCTTGTTCAAATAAAACCGTCACAGTTTTATTTACCTGCCTTACACGAAACTCCTGGCGTTTTTTTTCACTCAAATCTCTTAAAAATTTACTTCTCTTCTGAATCACATTATTAGCAACCTTGGGCTGCATCTCAAAACTCTTTGTCCCTGCCCGATCCGAATAACTAAAAACATGAAAATAAGCTAAAGGTGAGTTTTCAAGAAACTCATATGTTTCTTGAAACGCTGCATCTGTCTCTCCCGGAAATCCTACTATCACATCCGTACCAATACATATTCCATCAACCTTCTCAACCGCTAACCTCACAAAATCCGCATATTCCTGCACACTATATTTACGGCCCATCCTTTTTAGCACACTATCATTGCCACTCTGTAGCGGTATATGCAAATACCTACACAATTTCTCATTCCCCGCGATCAAATCCAACAACTTTTCCGAAAGTGTAGTCAACTCAATGGAGGATATCCGTATCCGTCCCATCCCCTCTATCGCACTCAATTCTCTCAGCACATCTTCTAATTTGTAATTTAAGTCCCCCTCTTTTTGAATAAAGAGAGGGGGATTTAGGGGGTGAGTTCCATAATTCCCAATATTCACCCCTGTCAAAACTATCTCTTTAACCCCACTTACCACCAATTCCAGCGCGCCGCGCAACACATCTTCAAACTCTCTACTTCGTACCGGGCCCCTGGCATAAGGCACTATGCAATACGCACAATAATTATCACACCCATCCTGAATCTTCAGGTTCGCTCTAGTCCGTGTCTTTTCCACGCTTGCATACGGAATCGTAAAACTTCGCTTTTTAATCTCGGTCACATGTATAAAATCCCCCCTCTCCACTTGTGGAGAGGGGGTTAGGGCCTGCCCTCCGAAGCCTTGGCGTAGGAGGGGGTGAGGCCTAATATTCTTAATCTTCCCCACCAAATCCATCTTCTCCTCATTTCCCACTACCAACACCACATTAGGCAATGCCAACAATTTCTCTTTCCAAACTTGTGCCTGACAGCCTATTAATACAATTTTTACTTTAGGATTTTTTTTAATAAATTTATTAATCAAAAGTCGTGTATCCCGGTCACTCTTCTCTGTTACCGTACAAGTATTAATCACTACCAAATTGGTATCACCATCAAAGTCCACAACCTTAAACCCTGCTTCCTCAAAACCGTTTTTCAAAGAAGCCGTCTCTGACTGGTTTAACCTACACCCTTGGGTAAAAAATGATATTTTGATCTTATTCATAGGAAAAATATTATAGCATATATATGGATAATTAACGGCTAATAAAAAAAGCGACTAAACCTAAAAGAATAGTAATAATATAACACAAAACCCCCACCTGCTTTTGACTAAACCCTTTTCTCAATAATCGATGATGAAAATGATCATTATCCGCTTTAAAAATTTCTTTACCATTTTTAATTCTTCTAAAAATAGCAAACAGCGTATCTGTGATAGGAATTCCCAATACCAAAATCGGTACGGCCAAAGAAATTGTAATCGTAGCTTTAAGCACACCTACAATAGAAACCGTAGCTAAAATATAGCCCAAAAACATAGACCCCGAATCACCCATAAAAATCTGTGCCGGAAAAAAATTATGTTTTAAAAAACCCAAAGTTGCCCCGAATAAAGCTAAAGTTAAAATCGCCGGTAAATATTGGCCTGTGTTAATAGCCACAATAGAAATAAATAAAGCCGAAATCGCTACAATTCCCGCGGCCAGACCATCAATTCCATCAATCAAATTAATCGTATTAATAATCGCCACAATCCACAAAATAGTTAAAGGAAAAGCCAAATACCAATCCAACTGAATCATTCCCCCAAAAGGATTAGTCACAAAATCAATAGAAACCCCAAACAAACATACTAATAACGCCACCATTATCTGACCAACCAACTTAATTCTGGGTCCCAAATGCAAAACATCATCAATAATACCCAAAACCAAAATCATGCCCCCACCTATCAATATTCCTATAAAACTTTTATCTGCCTTATATACAAAAGGCAATACCGCCACTAAAAAGCCAATAAAAATCGCTACCCCACCTAAAAGAGCCATGGGTTCTTTATGAATTTTCCTTAAAGCCGGCTTATCAATAATCCCTAGTCTTAACGCCATTTTTTTAATTACCGGCGTAATAAAATAAGCAATTAAAAATGACACTACAAAAACCATAAAATAATAACTAAAAAATATCTTCACAACCTTCTCCCTTAACAACGTTAGCCGTAGCCTCTTCAATCTTCACTTTCACTAGCTCTCCTATATTATAATTCCCATCAGAAAAAATCACGAGTCTATTACCTTCATCCCTACCTTGCCAATCAGTTTTTGATTTTTTAGTTCCTTTTCGTTCTATTAATACCTCTTCGATGCTTCCTATTTGTTCCTTATGTTTTTTTAAAGAAATTCGTTTTTGTATTGCATTTAACTTTACAATTCTTCTAGTCTTGACTTCCTCACTCACATCATCCACATATTTTTTAGCCGCAAATGTTCCTGACCTAACCGAATACTTAAAAATATACGCAGAATCAAATTCAACTTTTTTCACTACCTCTAAAGTATCCTCAAAATCTTCTTCTGTTTCACCACAAAATCCCACAATAATATCTGTGTTTATCACAATTTCCGGAATTATTTTTTTTATTTTGTTTACTAACTCTAGATACTCTTGTTTAGTATAGGTCCTGTTCATCCGTTTCAAAACCTGGGTACTACCCGCTTGCAAAGGCAAATGTATCGCATTACAAATATTTTCTCTTTTTGCCATCAACTTGATCAAATCCAAAGAAAAATCTTTCGGGTGCGGTGAAACAAATCGAATCCTCTTTAACCCCTTAATATCACTTACTGCTTTTAATAAATCTACAAAATTATAATCTTCATACTTATATGAATTTACATTTTGCCCTAATAACGTAATTTGTTTATATCCATCAGCTACCAACTGTTCTATTTCTCGCACCACACTCTGCAAAGATCGGCTTCTTTCTCTCCCTCTCGTATATGGCACAATGCAATAACTACAAAAATTATTACATCCACGCATAATCGCTACCCAGGCGTTAACACCTTGTTTTCTCAACGGATAAATATCTTCATATGTCTCAAACTCTGACAAATCAAAATGCCCGTACTTTTCGTCTTTTTCCATCACCTGCTCAATAATTTGCGGTAACTTTTTATAGCTGTCTGGTCCTGCTATAAAATCAATTTTCAATTTAGGATCTTGAATCAAATTATTTTTCAAATCCGAGGCCATACACCCCAAAACTCCCATCAAAGCAGTTTTATTAATTCTTTTAATTTCATGGATATAACCAAATACTTTGCGATTAGCATTTTCTCGTACAGAACAAGTATTCAAAAGCACCACATCCGCGGCCTCTACTTCTTCTACAAATTCAAAATTATGGGATTTTAAAACCGCCTTTACAATCTCCGTGTCAGCTTCATTCATCTGACACCCAAAGGTTCTAATATATATTTTCATAACCGCCATTATACCAAAAGTACTCGGGTTTAATAACCATATAATATTCCCCCTCTACATTTATGGAGAGGGGGCTAGGGGGTGAGGCCTAAAGGGACGAGTGTTACTTCCCCGTATATTTTAAAACCAGCATCGTAATATCGTCAGATTGTGCCACTCCTTGGCTAAAATTCTGCACTACCTGCAAACTTTTTCTAATCAAATCTTTAGCATTATTATCTCTATATAATTCCACAGTCTCTAACAGTCTCTTTTCTGAAAATTCTTCATCTCGATCATTAAAAGCCTCGGTTACCCCGTCTGTATACATATAAATAGTATCTCCTGGCTTTAAGATTATTTTTTCTCTTTGATAAGTCACATCCTCCACCGCACCTACAGCTGGCCCTCTTGCTACTTTCAAATATTCTACTTTTTTATTTTTTCTGATTATCAAAGGCGGATTATGACCAGCATTAGCATAGATCACAACACCTGTTTTTACGTTCAAAATACCACAAAAAGTAGTCACAAACATACAAGACTCATTATCCTTGGCTATTTCATTATTTACTCTGGCCATAATTTCTTCCGGCAGCATCACTTCTTTTGCCAACGTTTTTATCAAAGTCATCGTCACCGCCATTAATAACGCTGCAGGCACTCCCTTACCAGATACATCTCCAATCACAAAACAAAAATTATCCTCATCTATCATAAAAAAATCATAAAGATCTCCGCCCACACTTCTCGCTGGCAATAACATCGCCTTTAAATCAAAAAAAGGAACCTTAGGGTATGGCGGAAAAATCTTAGGTAAAATCCCCATTTGAATTTCATGCGCAATTCTTAATTCGCCTTCCATCTTTTCTTTAGCAGCTGTAGTCGTTTTTAATTTCTCTATATAGTCTTTTAAATCATTTACCATCTTGGTAAATGCCTTACCTAAATCACCTATTTCATCATTTGAAAATTTTTCTTGTTTAAAAGAAAGATTACCTTTAGCTAACTTATTCACGCCTTGATGCAAAACTTTTAACGGACGCATCATAAAAGCAATAACCTGGCTCACTACTAATACCAAAACAATCAGCAATACACTCATCAAAACTATCAATTTCCACTTCAATTCATTTACAGCTTTTTTGGTCATTTCCATAGAAACCCCAAATCGAAAAGCGCCCCAATGCTCACCCTTAACAAAAACAGGTGCCGAAATATCCCACATCACTTCACCCGTATCTCGATAATATACTTGTTTCAAATAATCTTTATCTTTATTCCTTACCGCCGCAAGTCCTACCTTATCCGTATATATTCTTTTTGATCTGCCGTTATTCCGATCGTAAAGAAAATCTCCTGTTAAAGGTTTATTAAATTTTGTATTATGCGCAGGCACATAACTATTTTTATCCAGCAATGCAGCATATGCAACTTGAGGATCCTCCAAAAACTTATCCTCTATTTCTACAAGCGCATTATCCAAATACGAATCTAAAGTTGTAACATAATGATACATTTTAATAGAGTTCAGTTGCTTTTCTGAAACATTCTTATATTTTTGGGTCAGTTTTCTCGGCAATTCTATAGGAACCAACTCAAAATTAAAAACCTCTTTTTTAGTGAATATTCCATTATCAATTATTGTAGTTAATACATCCTCCATAATATCAGCCCCAATTTTTGCAGAAGTAACCCCTTTATTAATAATAATTTCTTCCAGTTCTTCTGAACGATCCTTAATCAAAAAAACCGTAAAACCGATCATAACTATAGTTATGATAATCATAATCAGCAAAGAAACTCGAACCGATAATTTTTTAAACATAATTACTTCTCTCTTATATACCCTATGCGTACTGCGCCCCAATGCCGACCCAAAACAAAAACAGGTACAGATAAATCCGCCATTATCTCTCCGGTATCTCGGATATAAATCTGTAATAAAAACTCTTTTTTATTTTTAGCTGCAAAAAAACCCGTAATATCATTGAATATTCTTTTGGTCCTGTTAAGCTTCAGATCCAAAACTCGATCTCCGATTAATTTCTGTGAAAATTTTGTATTATGTGAAGGCAGATACCCATTCTTGTCCACTAATGCCACAAAAATAAGATCATCTCTACTAGCTAAATATCTATCTTCAATAGGCGTAATAAACTCATCTGTATAAGTGTCATAAAAAGTCGTAAATGTAGGCGGAGACCTTAATGGTAAAACAGGGAAATACAAAGTACTAAAAACTTCTTCCTCTGAAAGAACTCCTTGATCAATAGCTTTCTCCAAAACCTCCGCGCATTCCTTAGCTGCAGCTTTTGTCAATTTCAAAATTTTCTTATCCAAAGCACTAATATCCTTAGCATCTATGGCTCTTCTAATCACTGTACTTTTATCTACGCCATATATGCCCGTAATATTAAAAATAATTAAAAAACCAAATAATAATATAACGATAAAGTTTAAATTCTTCATTTTTTTATAATACCACCACTATATTTTAAAACCAACATCGTAATATCATCCGATTGAGGAACCCCTTGACTAAAATCATGCACTACCTGCAAAGTTTTTCTGAGCAAATCTTTAGCTTCTTCATCCCGATATAATTCTATCGTTTCTAACAAACGCTTTTCCGAAAACTCTTCATCTCGATCATTAAAAGCTTCGGTAACTCCATCGGTATACATATAAATAGCATCTCCTGGCTTTAAAATTAAACTTTCCTTTTTATACTCTATATTTTCCAGCACACCTACCGCCGGCCCTTTCGCCAGCTTTAAATATTCTACCTTTTGGCCTTTTTTTATCATCAAAGGAGGATTATGCCCTGCATTAGCATAAACCACTTTCCCGGTTTTCATATTCAATATCCCACAAAAAGTAGTTACAAACATACAGGCATCATTTTCCTTAGCTAATTCATCATTCACCTTAGCCATAATGTCTGCCGGATCCTTACTGACTTTAGCCAAAGACTTAATCAACGTCATAGTCACAGCCATCAACAATGCCGCAGGAACTCCTTTTCCAGACACATCCCCTAGCACAAAACAAAAATTCTCTTCATCTATCATAAAATAGTCATACAAATCCCCGCCCACTTCTTTTGCTGGCTCTAATAGCGCCCATAAAGAAAACGGCATTTTCTCACTTGGCATAAAAGCTTTAGGCAAAATACCCATTTGAATATCATGCGCAATTTTCAATTCACTTTCCATTCTTTCTTTAGCAGCCGTCGTAGCTTTTAATTCCTTAATATACTTTTTCAAAGAATTCCTCATCATAATAAAAGAACTAGTAAGCTTTCCTACTTCATCTGTTCTTTCAATAGGCTTTAACTCAAAATTAAAATCTCCTTTAGAAATATTTCCGGTTTTTTCCACCAATTTTCTAATGGGTCCTGTTATAGATCTAGCAATCAAAACAATCACGACTAAAAGCAAAGCAAAACCTAACAAACCAATTAAAATTACAATCTCCGTTAAATTTGTTATTTCCGCCATCAATTCTGTATTAGATATAAAAATACCCAAAGACCAGCCACTGCTACTCAATGGAACATATACCAACCATCCTTTTTCATTACGTACAAAACTATTCATATTAGAAAAGCCATACTCACCTCTAATCATCGCTTTTCCAACTTTACGCAACAACTTATCTTTCTTTAATTCAGCTACAGCAAAAATAGTTTCATTCATAATAAAATTTTTATCAGGATAAGACATAAAAACCCCATTTTTAGAAATAATAAAACCATAGTCTGTCTTACCTATACGCAAAGACGTAACTGTATTTTGCAAAAAACCCAAAGAAATATCCGCGGTAATAACACCTAGAAATTTTTTTTCTGTTCCCTTTTTTTGATAAAAAGGCACAGAAACTGTTGCCATCAAAATTTCCCCGCCACTTTCATCATAATAAGGATCAGTCCATATTTTAACACCTAATTCTTGAGGTATCTGAAACCAATCCATATAAAAATAATCATAATCGCTTCCTCCCAAATACTTAAACTTAATGTCATCTCCATCGCGATAATAATAAGGAGCATAATATAATTTCTGTTGATCAAAAGCATAAGGAGCAAAGGCAATCGTCGAGCCATAAACATTGGGATTATTAGTTAAAACAGAAGACAAAAGCCCTAAAATCTCTTCTTCTTCAAATTCAGTTTCACTTTCCATAAAATAAGCAATATGCTCTGGAAAAGAAGCTACTTGTGACAAAGATTTTTCTATCGCATTAGCCACCACAAAAGCTTTATTTTGCGCAGATTCTCTTAAATCATCAATTAAAATTTTTCTGGTAACAATATAGTTATAACCAATAATAAAAACAAAAATAAAAGCACAGCTCACCAAAACCAAAAAAGAAAGCCTAAATGCTAAACCTCTATTTCTGAACATATGTATCTAACCCTTTATAAAAATCTTTAAATTCAAATACCTTCTTTATCAAAGCTTCTTCTTTCAAAATTTTTATCACTCTATCATAATCTTCTTTATTCAATACACCATATTTATGCTTCTTTTTATTGCCGTTTATAATACTTTCCATCACCGTCAACATCCATTTCTGATGAACACTATTCGCAGGAATATTAGCCTTTTTCTGATATTTAAGAATGATCTTCACAGCTTCTTTTTTATTCTCAAATGCATACTGCCATCCTTCTAAAGAAGCTTTTACAAAAGCTTTACATAATTCCGGTTTAGCTTTAAACGTTTCTTCCAAAACATAAATCCCGTCTTCCGGAAAATTTAAACCGTAATCATAAAAGAAAAAAGTATTTAAATCTTCAGGATCATATCCAGCATTCAAAATTAAATGGTATTCGTTATACCACATAGCCAAAACCACATCTACGCCTCCATGTAAAAACAAATTAATCGAAAAAGATTGTGGGATTTTTTTAACTTTCAATCCATACTTTTGAAAAAAAGCTTCTGGTTGAATCTTAAAAACATCTGGCCAAATACCCACTTTTTTTCCATTCATATCAGCGGGCACCTGTATACCACTCGTTCTCTTGGCTATAAACATTAAAGATGATCTTTGAATAATTTGCGCGATATTTACTAGTTTTACACCACGATCACGTTCTTGGATTGCTGACGCCAACCACATAGTTGCAAAATCCGTTTTCTTATCTTTCAAATATTCTATTGGCGAAACTCGGGGGCCGCCTTGGACAATCTCAACATCTATACCATACTTCTTATAGATTCCTTTTTCCAAGGCTACATAATAGCCGGCAAACTGTGCTTGTGGCACCCATTGAGGTACAAAAGTAACTTTTTCAAAAGGTTTTTCCGCAGCATATATGCTACTCAAAACCAACAAGAAAAAAATTAAAAAAAAGACTTTTTTCATACCCTACCTTTTTCTTACCACTAAATATTTTTATCTGATTTCTTTATTATATTCATCATAACTAACATCTGGCGTTTTCCCAATCAGCATGGCCCACCAACTTTTTAAAAACATCCAGGAAGTTTTAAAAGTACCACCATCCTGAAATCGTCTAAAAGAAGACTGTACCTTAATACTAGGATTAAATATAATCCGTCCTTCTTTTTTCAATCTTTTACCAAGCTCTATATCCGGACTCATTTTTTTATATTTAGGGTCATAGCCCCCTACTTTCAAAAAAGCTTCTTTTTTAAAAGCAAAATTAAAACCAGAAGTATTGTCTAACCCAAATAACCTAGATATCCTCAAAAACAAAGTATAAAAAAAACTATTTACCATATTCATTAAAAAACTAGCATCGTGTGTAGACGCACTACCATAAACTACCACGGCATCTTTATCTTTACTAAACTCTTGTACTACTTTCCCCAACCACTCACTAGGATAAATAGAATCTGCGTCACAAAAAGTTATAATTTCTCCGGTTGATTCTTTTACGCCTCTATTAACCGCATTAATATATCCTTTTTCTGTTTCCAAAAAAACTTTTTCACTATATTTTCTAGCAATTTCCCCGGTTTTATCTTTACTATTATTATCCACAACCAATAATTCATAATCTTTATAAGTTTGCTTTTGCAAACTAGCCAAAGTTTTAGCAATACTTTTTTCCTCATTATATGCTGGTACAATTATAGAAACCTTCATCTTTTTTTATCTCCTTTTTTAATTAGAATAGCTTTTTGATAAACCTTTATCATTTTCTGCGCCAACCCCTCCGCACAGAATTTCTGAGCCACGTCTAAAGCTTCTGTTTTTTTCTGTTCATACACATTTTTATTGTTCAGTAATTCGATCACTTTTTCACTATAAACGGTTAAATCATCGGCGGTTAAAAACCCACCTTTACTTCCTTTCAAAATATCTGCCACGCCCATAGCATCAATACACACTCCTGGCGTACCTGCGGCTAAACCTTCCAATAACACCAAACCTTGAGTTTCTGTTTTAGATGGGAAAACAAAAACATCCGCCATTTTAAAAGCTACAAAAATTTTCTGATGGTCCACGTATCCGGCAAAAATAATATTTTCAAAAACGCCTAACTCTCTAGCTTTTCTCTCCAAATGTTCTCTTTCCGGCCCATCACCAGCAATAAATAAAACCGTATTAGGTACTTTTTTTAAAATTTTAACAAAACTATCTAAAAGGAAAAAAACATTTTTTTCTTTACCTATCCTACCCACAAAAATCAAAACTTTTTTATTTGGAGCAATATCATAAACTGCTCTAAATTCCTTTACTTCTTTAGCTGTACTCTTTCTAATCTCTGCCAAATCTATACCCGTAGGTATCACTTGCATAGGTGTTTCAATTCCATATTCCGGCAATTTTTCCGCCATTCTTTTAGTTGGCACCACCAAATACTCACAACTATTACAAAACCACTTGAATTTTGCTAATTCTTTGACCAAACGCTGCGGCAACACTGGCACATAATGAGCATACTCCACAAAAAAAGTATGATAAGTATGCACTACCGGTATCTTAAACCTTTTACCAAAATATAAAGCTAACAGCCCCATCGAAAATGGGGTTTGCGCATGAATTAAATCTATTTTCAAACTTTTAAACGTGACTAATTCTTTGGATATTGGCGCCACAATATTATATTCAGGTTGAAAAGGAAACGGAAAAGCTGGCAAACGCCAAACTTTAGAAGTAGACTCTTTTGCCCCTTTGAGCTGTGGCGCAATAATCAACACCTCATGCCCCATTTTTTCAAATTCTCGCACGAAAGTAACCGTACTAGTCACCACGCCATTAATTTGAGGTAGATACGTATCCGTAAAAACAGCTATTTTCATTGATTCTCCAATTCATCTAACATTGGGACTGTTTCTAATAACATTTCCGGAGTTACGATATAAGGCGTAATTAAAATCACTGTTTCTACTTTCTCATTCGTAATCGTGTCTTTTCTAAATAACATACCAATAAAAGGCACATCAGAAATAAAAGGCACCGCATTAACCGTTTTATTCTTTTTATTTCTAATCAAACCACCAATCAAAATAGTTTGACCATCCCTAACCATTACCGAAGTCTCTGTTTCTGTCAAAGACTCTTCCGGCAACTGACTAGCATTAATTTCGCCATCAGAAATCGTAGGCTTAATCTCCATTAAAATATGATTATCTTCCGAAATATGCGGCGTAAAAGTCAATGTTGTCCCTATATTTAAAAAATTAACCACTTCAGAAACAGTCCCACTTGAAGATTCCAGATAAGTCTTATACCCCAACTTACGTCCAGTATTGATCGTCGCTTTTTTATGATTTAAAACTAAAAGCTTAGGTTGCGCCAAAAAATTAACTTTAGAGTTAGACTCTACCGCATTAACTATTGCTGACAAATCACCGCTTAAAACTTTTACAAACATTCCTTTAGAACTATCTCCAGGTGTACTAGCAAACCCATTACTTTTAACATAATTATCCGCGGACCTTTCGTAAGCCAGATTAATACCTGTAGTCCGAGAAAAATCTTTTTGCAATTCCAAAACCTTTACTTCTACTAAAACCTGTCTTGGCGGTTGATCCAAATCTTTTATTAATTTCGAAATACTCTTCAAATTAGACGCAGCATCTTTAATAATTAAAATATTAGTCTCCGGGTTAATACTTATCTTCCCACTTTCAGAAACCAAATTCCGCACAGCAGAAGCTATTTCCACAGCTTTAACATAATTCAAAGAAAAAATTCTCACCGGATTCTGTTTAAAAACTCTAATAATCTTATTTTCCAAATTCCAATCATATCCATTAACAGTCAAAACACTATCAAAAGCATCAAAAGGCCCAACATCTTTCACTGTAAAACTCAAAGAACCTATTACTTCTGGTGTAGAAACAATATTCAAACCAAATTCCACTGCAAAAAATTTTAATATCGTCTGAATATCTGTTTTAACAAATTTCGCCGTAATATTTTTATTATAATTTTTTAACGCTTTTTGCAACAAAACCTTTTTATCAACTACTTTAATTTCTTCAGCATTTACGTTACCCACAAATAAAAAACATCCTATGACTAGCCATAAACCTATCAAATATATTTTTTTCATTGAATTACTCATTTATTTCCAAAACCTCTAATACTTCGGTTTCTACCAATTTTAAAACCACCTTATCAGCTGAAATACTATAAACCACATATCCAACAAAAGTACTGCCTGTAGTTACAATTCTATCAGATATCATAGCTTTATAAAGCTTACCTTGTTTCCATATCCCCTGCAAAACAAAGATTTTATTAGCCACTGTTTTCTTGATTACACCTTCATCCACAGCCGAAATATCCCTAGGTATAAAAAAAGGATTGTTTTCCCAAACACGGCTTACCGCTCCGAAAACACTCGGCCCCATCAATAAAAACACTAATAAAATCAAAACATATTTTTTAAACATATATTTATTTATACCACACTTGTAAATCCAGACTCATCTCCAAAATTTCCCCTCGTAAATCCTTACTTTTAAGATTAACTCCCTCAAACTGATATAAAAAAGGTAAATCATCCAAACAAAATAAGTATTCTCCTAAATTACTATATGTACCTTTTAAAACCATCTGCACCGATACTTTATAAAAATCATCTTCTATTTTCAGGATATCTCCATGTGTCAAACTTACTAAAATAAGTTTATACGTAGGTAATACTTTCACTATTTTCTTTAAAAGCACATTAATATTACCGCTCGCAAAAGATTCTAATAATTGCTGTTGTTTTAACTTTGCTTCCAAGTCTTTATCTTTTAACTGGTCAAAAAAAAGCAACTCCGAAGAAACTCTATCTACCTGTTTCATATTATTAGAAAAAACTTTTTGCAACTTACTTTGTTTAATAATTTGATATTGCAAAAAATCTCGCCCCGTAAAAAATATAAAAGACGCTAACAACGTAACTAATAATAAAACAAAAACACGTAAATCAATACGGCGTAATTGTTTCTTTAAATTAAACCGCTTTTTATGATTGTTGTTATCATTATTATTTTCCATAAAATTCAAATCCATTAATCTACCCTCTAACTCATTTCAATTGTGCTCTAATTACAAAACTTGCATACTTATTATCAGTTGCTTTTTCTATTTGAAAATTAAGATTCTTGCAATACGGTGCTTTACTCAACCTATCTATATAATCCGTGACCAATAGCTGCGCTTTAGAACCTAAAACTTTACCTTCCAAAACAAAATTATTTGTTTTATCTATATTTATTGAAGTCAAAAATACTTCTTTAATATCCAACTGATTCAAAAAATAAAATAAATTTTCCAAAGGCTTTTTATCCTTATTTATTTTTTCCATAAACTGAAAAGCTTGTACCTTCAGCTTTTCCAAACTTTTCTGACCTTTCAACTCATTTCGTTTTGTCACCAAGGTTTTCAAAACACGTTCATTTTTCACAATTTCTTTTTCTAGATAATTATTATAGGTACTATAAATAGTCACTAATAAACCGGCAAAAAAAGACCAACCTATAAAACAAAGCAAAATTATTTTTATTAATAACCTTCTTTGTTTTTTTAAAACATAGAAACTAGGTAAAAGTATGAATTTATGTTCTTTACTTGCGACCCCACCTAAACTTACAACCCCACTCATCAAAAGTTTATCTTCTTGCAATTTATCCAATTTATTTTTTGTTTTTTCAAAAATCTGTGGTTTTACCGTAAAAAAACGCACATCCATATTCAACTGATTCTTAAAAAATATTTCTATATCAGTTATTTTATTAAAATCTCCCATCAAATATATATCATTAAAAACAACCTTTTCAGTCATTTGTTTGGAGTGAAAATGCATTGACTTTTGGATTTCAATCGCCATTTTTTCTAAAACTGGTCGTGCTAGAAAAAAAAGTGGTTTCACATCTTCTGTATCCAAAAAAATGTTTTTGGTCTTAAATACTTTTTCTACTTCCGCAGCATCAAATTCTACTTCTTTATTTTTAAGCTGTACTTTTTTACACATCGCAGCTCGAAGTTCCGCATACCCACACTGTACATGCCTGTCAAAAAACAATTTATTATCTTCAAAAATATAAATCTTCATCGAGGACTCATCTAAATCTAATAAAAGCTTATTCCCCTTCACCTGCTGTTCTGTAGCCAATTTCAAAGAAAAAACATTGTGTATAATATTCAAATCACTAAGCACATTATTTACATAAACTTTATGCCTATCAAAAATATCTATATAATGCTCAATTATTTTTTTTTCAGCTTTTACAATCACAACCTTATTTCTTAGCAAATTCCTATTCTCTGCATTCTCTTCTTCTTCAGTAGACGGCAACTCCGCTTTCAATTTGATAGTGCAAATCTTTAGATAATCCCAATAATAAACCGACACATCTTCTAATTGATTTTGCAAAGCAATTTTAAATTCTTTTTTATTTAATAAAGGAAACTGTGCATTTTGATATTGAAGATGCTCACTAGGCAATAAAAAATTTATTTCACTATTTCGAAAAAAACTTAAAGGTATTTTACTTAACGCACTATCCAAATTTTCAAAATACGTTAAAGATTCTTTAAAAGGAAAAAATATATAAGCACAAATACAATAGTTATTTAAGCCACTTTCGGCTTTAGTAAAAACTATTTTCCCATCCCTAAAAATAATTCCAATCTTAAATTTTGTTTTCATCTTTGTTTTCATAATTTTAATTATATCAAAAGTTATCAATTAAGGGAGTTCCGTAATAGTTTTCCCTAAACTCCAAGCAAAACTAAATTTTCGATCAACATAAATCGCTGCAAAAGTTACTATAGCTTCTATAGTTTTAATATTACCTGTAACACTAGCTATCTCTCCGTCTCTATCCAAATAACGCAAATCAAACGCTGGCACGCCTCCGCTTCCAGCAACATTTTTTAATAAAATATTTTGACCAGCACCATTTTTAGTAATTACCAAATCATAAGGAGCCGTACCTCCCGGATAATCTGCCAATAAAACCTGATACGTATCGGCACCAGACCTAAAAGTAAAGGTATAATTCCCTGTACTTACCATTACTGCGTTATCTTGCATTTTTTGATCCATATATTCAAAAAAATTAACTGCATCTGCACCAATATCAGTTGTATCTCTAACATTAAAAAAAATATTTGTCGCAGAAGACAACACAGGATACACTGCCAATCCTATCAGCCCTATTACTAACAACACTATAATGATTTCTACCAAAGTAAAACCTTTATTATTTTTATAATCCACCCTTTTCATCGCTCCTTCTTTATTCAAAAAAGCATATATTATCTACGCTCAAACTATTTAGATCATAACCAGCATATGTATCAAATCTCAATTTCACATCATAAGTTTCCAAATCATAGCTCGATAAATCAAATTCATAAGCAACATAATCTCCCATATCTACACTCCAGGTTTGCAATATATCCCAGCTAATACCATTATCATCCGAAATTTCAAAGTTTGTGTACCCAGACCCATAGTATGTGAAATACTGCGCCCAAAATTTAATATGCATCGTACTATGTCCCGACAAATCCAGCGTTAATGTCGCCATTCCACTATCCGCCCCTACCCCTACTGACATATAATATTTTCCAGAAAAAGCTTCCGAAAAACTATTAAGCAAGCTAACCTGACCACTCGTGTTCCAATCTGTTTTCCAGACCCCTGTTTCAAAATCATCTCCCCATACAAAATAACTACTATCCGGATTTAACAATAATTTCGCATTAATTGTTGTCGCATCATCAAAAATATATTCCATAGTAATATCTTTAGAATTCATATCTTTAGAAAAATAAAACTGATTATGCAAAGAAGTCGGATTTGTATCAGCAGAAATAGTATAGTCCTGGATATCCAACAAAGTACCAGAATCCTGTTTACCATTCGGAAATCCCACTCCATCAAAGGCCCAAACATTACTACCATTAATCTGAACTTTTGTAATCTTTTCTTCTTCTGTCTCCGTATCCCAAGTTAGTAGCAACTGCGTAATGGTTATGTCCTTATTAGTAGACACATTCCCCAAATAAACTTGTTTTATTTCTTCTTCATTATAAATCTTAGCATCACTCGTACTAATCAAAAAAAAGTCACTTGCTTTAAAAAAAAGCGCCTCTAACGAATTAGTAGATACACTATCATCGTCCATAGTATACGTAACCGTAAAATTATTGGTAACCGTAAAACTAGCTCCAAACTCTATTTCTTGAGCTATTCCATCATCATTATTAAAAGCCGTATCCGTAACATCTATATCTATTCCTTGAGCAGTGGATCCGCTATATACATTACTTCCTCCCAAAACAATATCTGCAATAGCCAAACCATTATCCGGTTCAGCCACAATGTTTAGCATATTAGCTGTAATTACAAAATAAGCACTTGGATGTACATTCCACAAAAATACCCCGTCTAACATATCTCCGCCTACGATTAACGCATCAGTCGTAACCAAACCCAAATAATCTGCCTGTTTTACCGCTGCCAGATCTATCGTGGCTGTAGGCGTTTCAGACCCGTCATCCATAATAAAGGAAAAATCAATACTACGGTCTTCCATTTCAGCATTAAACCGGAACCGAAATTCGTAAGCACTATCACTATTAAGACTATAATCAGAAAAATCAATTGTACTTCCAGAACTAGCACTAGAATCCCATTTGTTATGCCAACTAACATCATCTAGCGTACTTTCAAAATACAAAGATTTTAAATCTCTAGTAGGTGTATCCGTCCAAGCCACACGTAATTGATCAAGATTAAGAGCTTGACTCACACTAGTATTAGTTAAAATTACATATCGGATATACCCAAAACTCAGACCAGGTTCATAATAATGATAAGCCTTACTAGTATCTATCTGTAACATACTAGACCACGTACTCTGCCAATCAAAATTTAGTGAAGACTCATCCTTAAAAATCAAATATATAAAAAACTGTTTATCTTCAACATTATCAGTCCAGTCAATTATTAATTCTTTATTAATAACTCCCGCATTCAAAGTATGATCTTGAATATCATAAAGCACTCCAGATAATTGTTCTCCTAAAGGAGACCATGCTCCAGCAACGTCGCTCCATCTATCTGTACCATCTATCTTTATCGTCTCTACCTCTTCCGGCCCACCTGCTTCTTCCCAAATTACGATCATCTTATCTATAATAATATCTCTACTAGGATGTGTATTATTAAGCAGTATCTCAGATACTTTATCACCACCACTAACTAACGTACCGGTCAAATCCACATCTATATAATAAGCATCTTCTACTACCCCATCATCATTTATTTTGCGTTGAATCGTTTTAGTCAGCGTATTCGAGATTCCTTGATAACTAGCTACCGCAGATACATTCGCCGTATTGGTATAAGCCTCGCTTACCGTTACTGTATAAGTTCCTCCCAAATACGATACATCACTATACATTTCTCCTGCATTATCGCTCCAATCATCGTCTTCCGCTAATAGCTGTGAAGCTCTTTCTATCCCTAGTTCTGAGATAGCTTTGGCTACCTTATTTTTAATAAAACTGGTATTCAGAGCATCCTGATTTACTATCCATAAAACAGCCGCGCTCATGACCACCACTATCACTAAAATAAGCATTAAAACACTCAGCAAAGCAAAACCATCTTGCGTCCGCAGCCGAAATTTTTGTTTCATAAATCTCATTATACTTCAAAATCTTTAGTTTGAACTATATTACCTTTCACAATAAGCTCATAATATTATATAATCGAAAAAGCTAAACAAACTTATCAAAAAAGGAAAAAAAAATATCAAAAATTATGGAAAAAAAAACTGTCTTAATCATTGATGGCGAGGAATCAGTTCTCTCTTTACTAACTAAAAAACTAAAAAAAGCCGACTATAATATAATTACTGCTAAAAATGGAAGGGATGGGCTAAATTTAGCTAGAACTTCAAATCCTGATCTCATCATTTTAGACATTATCTTGCCCGTAATAGATGGGTATAAAGTTTGTCAAATGCTCAAATTTGATGAAAACTACAACAATATTCCCATTATCTTACTTTCAGCCAGTAGCTTACCTGAAAACCAGGAACTAGGTTACAAAACAGGAGCTGAACTTTATATTGTCAAATCTTCAGCCATCGAACTTTTTCCAGAACTTCTGGAAAACATAAAAAAACTATTATTACCAAAATAAAAAAAACATGGAAAATAATAATAATCCAGAAACAACTAATTTAAATGACCCCCCAGCAAATTCTAACCAGAACCCAGCTCCTGTTGCCTCGATACCAGCCGAGGAGCCTAATTCAGCTTATATCAAAATCAATCTCGCCAGCTATTTAATAGAAGATAAAATTATCAAAAGCGTTCCCGGCTCTCTTATTAAAAAATATTTTTTCATGCCTGTTTTCAAAATTGGCAATACCCTCACTATTGCAACTACAGATCCGGAAAATATCTCTTTTTTAGATAGCATTAGTAAAGCTTTAGACATAGAAATTGAAGCTCTATATGCAGACGCCGAAGATATTCAAAATGCTATCAATCAGCATTATGGTATGTTAGACCTTATTGAAAACTTTGTTTCTCAAGCCGAAAAAGACAAAAATATTATTAACAAAATCACAGACGATACCAAATTCAATGTTTCCACCGAACTAGAACAAATGACAGATTCTTCCATCATTAATCTCGTAAATCTTATTATCAGTCAAGCCGTTCTCAAAAGAGCCTCCGATATCCATATCGAACCCATGGAAACAGAAATACTCATCCGTATCCGTATCGACGGCGAAATGAGCGAAATGAAAAAAATACCCATCACCCTACTTTCATCTATAGTTTCCCGTATCAAAATCATGTCCGGCATGGACATTGCAGAAAACCGTCAGCCTCAAGATGGCCATATTAGAATGACTATTGATAACCAGGAATTAGAGCTCAGAGTATCTTCTTTACCTATGATTCATGGTGAAAACGTAGTAATAAGACTCCTCCCCAAACGTATTAATTTATTTACCTTAAAAGATTTAGGTTTTTCTGATGAAGATTTTGCTCAATTCGAAACTCTAATTCAAGCTCCATATGGTATTATCCTGGTCACAGGACCTACCGGATCTGGCAAAACCACTACTTTATATGCTGCCCTAAACAAGGTAAACAAAATCAATAAAAATATCATTACCTTAGAAGATCCTGTTGAATCGCAGCTACACTTAGTCCGGCAAGTACAAACCAATGAAAAAGCCGGCCTCACATTTGCGTCTGGTTTACGCTCCATGTTAAGACAGGATCCTGATATTATAATGGTCGGCGAAATAAGAGATCAAGAAACCGCAGAATTAGCAGTCCGCGCTTCACTTACCGGACATTTAGTATTTAGTACCTTGCATACCAATGATGCCCCAAGTTCATTAATACGCCTTATAGATATGGGCATTAAACCATTTCTCGTATCTTCCTCCGTCATTGGCGTTATGGCACAACGACTTGTTCGTCAAATATGTCCCAAATGCAAAGCTCCGTACAAACCCACAAAGGAAGAAATAAATTTTTTAAATCTTGATCCTCAAAAACAATATTTTTATGGCAAAGGCTGCAAAACATGTGAAAAAAGTGGTTATTTAGGAAGAATTGGCATTTTTGAACTCTTAATTCTAAACGAAAAACTTAAACACATACTTATCAAAACAGCCTCTGCGCTTGAATTACGTAATTTAGCTATTGAACAAGGTTTAAAAACTATGCAACAGGACGGTATCAAAAAAATTTACCAAGGGATTACTACTCCTGAAGAAGTATTAAAAGTCACGCAATTCTTAGAAAAAATATGACAAAACATTTTTATTACAAAGTTATTAATAAAAAGCATCAAACCGTATCCGGTCATATTACCGCGTCTTCTTTAGCAGAGGCTAAATCCAAACTAATAAATGATAAAAACACTATTTTAGAAGTAAAACCAAAACTTTTTTATATGTCGTTTTCCTCCCATATATTTACAAAAAAAATTCCCCCTGAAGAAATCATCAGCTTTACCAGACAATTACATACTTTGTTTATAGCTGGTATTCCGCTTCTAGAATGTCTTAAACTTTTACTATCTCTCATCAAAGATAAAAGCCTTCGTAAAATATTAGAACAAATCATTATTTCACTCAAAAAAGGATCCTCATTATCTACAAGTTTAAGTAATTATCCTCAAACTTTTTCCAAAGAATATGTCACGCTTATCAAAGCCGGTGAAACATCTAGTAGCTTAGGTGATATCTTAGCTGATCTTTATCAACTTATGCATTGGGAAAAACAATTAAAACAAAAAATTTGGAACTCTCTAAGATATCCTTTAATCGTCATTTCTGCCGCTATGTTGGCAATTATTGCCATGTTCAACTTTGTCATACCCAAATTCGCCAAAATGTTTGCAAACGCAAAACAGGAACTCCCAACACCCACCAAAATCATTCTAGCACTCAGTAACTTTTTTACTAATAACCGTATTTTAATAGTAATAATAATCTTAACTATTATAGTAACTATCTTTATCTTAAATAAAATACCTAAAACCAAAAAATTACTTAGCCTATTGATGCTTAACATCCCCGTCTTTGGAAAAATCTATCAAAAATACCTTATAACCAGATTCTGCAAAGTATTTGCGATCCTCTACCAACGTGGTATTGCTGTTCTCCCCACCCTCCAAATATTAAAAAACACCAGTAAAAATACTACTTACCAGTTTGATTTAGAATATCTTATTTCTCAAATTCAAACCGGACAATCCCTCGGACAAGCTACTCAACATACTTTTCTTTTTAAAGGCACCGTCAGTCATATGGCCGAATTAGGCACAAAAACCTCTAAATTAGGTATTATGTTAGAAAAAATAAGTGAACTATATACCGAAGACATAAATTACATCTTAGAAAATATTTTTGCATATATTGAACCTTTGTTTATAATAATAATAGGTGCGTTTATCGTTATACTTGCATTTGGCCTATTAATGCCTATTTGGAATATGGCGCAAGTAATCATGAATTAAAAAAGTGAAAGGAGGCTTCTAAAAATACTAGAGCATTAAATTTAGGTTATAAAGTAACCTCTAAAAAAAATATTTAAATAAGGAGAAATAAAAAAAATGCATAAAAAACAAACTAAAGGTTTTACCTTAATCGAATTAATCGTAGTTATCACTATCCTTGGTTTACTAGCGGTACTAGCTCTTCCAGCCTATATTAATCTTACAACTACCGCTAAACAAAAAACCTATGAATCCACTGTAGGTACTATCAAAGCCGCTGTTTCTTTACAAAAAGCTGACAGTATAGTTAGCGGTACAGATCCGGATGACGCTTGGCCAGCAACTGTAAGTGCTACTTATTTCGAAGATCAAAGCATCCCTAACAACCCTTATACAGATGGCAACACAGTCACTACCAACTCACAAGCTCCTACCGCTAGTTACGGCGTCAACACTTGGGATTGGTACTATGCGACAGCTAATGGCTTAGAAGTAAGCGGAAACGTCTATTAATTCCTAAACTCTTACAAACAATATCACCGCCGTACGGCGGTGATATTGTTTGAAAACTTATTTATGATATCAAAAGGCTTTACTCTTATTGAAATTATCGTCGTTATCCTTATAGTAGGTATACTTGCTACTTTATCTATTAGAATCTACATCGACACAACTCTAACCAATTTCAAACTTCAAGCCGCCAAACAAACTTTAGTTAGCGACCTCAAAAAAATTAAAAGCTTAGCTATTCAAAAACAATTACCTCAAAAAATCATTTTTCCTGATTATACTATTTATGAAAAACATACTACTCAAAACCTTTGGATCTTAACTGAAACCAACCTCAGCCAAATTCCCAAAAACATAGCGATTATAAGCACCACGCTATCAGACAATCAAATCATTTTTAATACAGACGGAACGCCATATGAAGACCCACAAACAGATCTTCCACTACAAAGTCTGGAAGATCAAATCACAATCACCAGAAGCATAACTTTACAATCTTCTTCCAATCTGGAAGAAATTATTTACATTATCCCGGATACTGGTTATGTTTTTTAAAAAAAAGCGAAATTCAGGCTTTACTTTAGTAGAAATCATCATCTCCCTGGCTATCATTTCTACCATTTTATTAGTAGCTATCCAAATGTTTGTCCCTACTAACCTTTCTTCCGCTTATCTGGCAGAAAACCTTAAGATAAATTTACTATTAAATACTAAATATGCCCA
>JABGVJ010000037.1 GCA_018646105.1 bacterium | reverse complement strand
ATACACGAACAAACGAAAAAAATCCAAAAAAATCAATTTAAATAAAAAAAATGAAGACAATATTTAGTCTTCTTCTTGAATAATAAAAAAAGGGGAAAGAGATGAGTAAGAAAATAGTGGCGTTAAGTGAGGCGGTTGAACATCTGGTACTTAGTGCTATACCTAGCAAGGAAGAAATCAATAAAGTGAAAAAAGAATTTAGGCCTGATTATGTGTTTGGACGGGAATATAAAAAAGAATATCAGCAGGGTCTGGAGTGTTTGCTCAAGCCGTATACAGACGAGGATTCCCGGAAGTATCCCTCAGAGTATTGTGACTGGTTAGTGGAAAAGTTTTCCCCAGCTCTTTTTTGTGGTGGGGATGAAGAAAGAGATGCTGCTCTGAAAGTATTAGTTGAAGAATTTTTATATGGAGTTTCTCACAAAGAACGTGAGTTAGATCCACTTTGCTATCTTCCTAATGCGAATAGATATCTGATTAGGGAAGGGCAGGTGATAAAAGATCGTGTAAAATCAAGAGAATGTTTTTGTGAGAAATTAAGAGGGCTTGGAAAAAAAGTAGGCCTAAAAAGAGATATAGAAGAAGATATAAAAAAATTAGAAAAAAGTATAGAGATGCGTGTAGGCGTTTTTGATGTGTATCAAGAGAGAACTGCTCCGGCTGGGGTTTTTTCTATTAACGATGATGAGGACTTTCCCTGTCGTTGGTTTTGCTAATTATTATAACAACGTATTTTAAAGGCTAATAATATGAGTGAAGAACAACAAATAAAAAGTAACGAAATAAGAGTTTTAACCTGTAGAAAAATAAACCGCAGTACTAATTGTGGTGCTTTGCTAGACCTAATTTCCCTATAATTGTTCACAAGCTAGCTGCTTTATTTATAGCTCTAACTTGATACCTACGCTTGCCTTTACCTAAGGGACAAAGCTATAGGTACGGTTTCCTGGCTTGAATACACGAACAAACGAAAAAAATCCAAAAAAATCAATTTAAATAAAAAAAATGAAGACTGCCGTTGGGTGTCTTCTTAAATAATAAAAAAAGGGGAAAGAGATGAATAAGAAAATAGTGGCGTTAAGTGAGAAGGTTGAACATCTGGTATTGGGGATACCTAGTAAGGAAGAGATTGTGAGAAAGAAAAAAGAATTGATGCCTGACTATGTGCTTGGACGGAAAGATAAAAAAAAATATATGCGTAATATGAAGCTGTTGGATAATTATAGAGACGAGGATGACCGGGAGTATCCCCCAAAGTATTGTGACTGGTTAGTGGAAAAGTTTTCCCCAGCTCTTTTTTATGGTGGGGATGAAGAAAGAGATGAAGCTCTGAGTGTATTAGCTGGAGAATTTTTATATGGAGTTTTTTACCAAGATCGTAAACGTAACTTAGTTAGGGAAGGGCAGAAGATAAAAGGGCGTGTAAAATCAATAGAGTGTTTTTGTGAAAAATTAAGAAAGTGTGGAGAAGTATTAGAATTACAAGATCATATAGACGTAGAAATAACAAAATTAGAAGAAAATATAAAGAAGAGTTTAGGCCTTTTTGAGGTGCATCAAAATAGGTCTTTTCCGGATGGAGTTGATTCTATTGACGATTTCCCCGTATACAGCAGAGGGGCATTAAACTATTAGTGAGTGAGAAGAGACCTGTAAGTGAGCTGTGCAATCATTATCAAATTAGTCAGGGCCAATATTATAAATGACGAGATAAAATGATCGAAATTAAATTTGGGTTGAACTTGGGTTAAGCCTGATTTTCTCTAAAACCATTTCTACAATCTTAAGATCGTCTGGGGTTTTGATTTCCATTTCAAGATTGAGATTGGGGCCTGTAATGTGGACTGAATAGGTAGTATTTGGCGGTTCATGATTTTTTTGGTTTTTTTCAGGAGTGGGGGAGGGTATATTTTGTGGTCCTAAGGATGTGTGTAGGTTGAGGAATTTTAGGTCTGCTAAGAAATTGTTTTTTACTTTGGTGGCGATGGTGGATGGTACGTCGTATTCTTTGACCAATATTTTTTCCAAAATTTCTGTAGGGATTTTTTTTGTTTCATAATTTTGCCAAAGTTTTTTGTATAAAGGGACTTTTAGAAAAGATTCTTGTAAATATTTCTTTTTTTCTTCCTCAGAATATGAAAGCCTAATATTTTTCATTAAATCTGTAATGATGATTTGGTTTTTTTTGGTTTTTAGCAAATCGAATTTGGTGATGGACGCTACCAAGGTATTGAAATACCCACTGATTTTCTTATTTAATTTCAGGGCAAATTTTTCTTTTGTGAATGTATTCCCTAGGCCATAGGCGATATTTGCGCTTAGAAGCGCTTTCTCTATGGTGGTTAGGGGGTAATCTAGTTTCCGCGGCATTATTTTTTGATCCTTTTTGTGTTTTTGGTATTTTATCAATAGAAGCTGTGTGTTTTTGTTGATAACCTGTTGATAAGTATAGATTATTTTATTACTTTTTATGGAAAAATTAAAGGGTAATGATTTATTTTATTACTACTCTATTACTCCTGTGGATGAATTGTGGAAAATTAAGTATTGTATTTGGTTATATACGGCGTTAAAATCGAGAGAGTTTAAATTTATAAGCAAGATAAGGAGGAATTGATTTTGGAAACGAGAGAGTTGGCAGAAAAGGATTTTGAAACAGAAATTAATTTAAAAGATGGGGAAATAGCAAAGTGTTCAGGTGAAGAAACAAAGGTACCTCAACGATATGCGAAATATATTGATAAAGTATTGATCTCGGAGCAAGCTTTAAAAAAACGGATTTATTGTTTAGCAAAGGAAATAGCGCAGGCTTATAAAGCAAACGATACCTTAGTTTGTTTGGTGGTTTTGAATGGCGCGGTGATGTTGTTTCCGGAATTGGCTTTGGCTTTGTATAAAAATAATGGACCGCAGGTGGAATTAGAAACTTTTGGGATTTCTTCTTATATTGGTACTAAAACCAGTGGACAATTAACGATTACGAAAGACATTGTGCAAAATCTTAAGGGTAAGAAGGTTTTGATTATTGAGGATATTTTGGATACGGGTTTGACTATGGTGAAGATATTGGAATATCTGACCAAGGTGAAGGACGTGAAGGATGTGAAAATTTGTTCTTTGGTAGATAAGCCAGAGCGAAGAAAAGTAAAAATTAAGGCTGATTTTAAAGGATTTACGATTCCAAATGAATATGTGATTGGTTATGGCTTTGATTATAATCAGAAGTTTAGGAATTTGCCTTTTGTGGCTGTACTCAAAAAAGAGTATTATTAGTTTAGAGTTTTATGAGGATGATGAGGTAGAAAAGATATGATAAATCAGATGATAGATTATTTGTTTGTATTAGCAGTTATTTTGTTTTTTATAGAGTTTTCTTTGTTTTATTTTATTCGAAATGAAGTGAAGGATAGGGATGTTTACTATGATTTGACTATTGATCAGATTGCCCAGGTGATTAAAAAGATAAAAGACGCTCAAATTTTATTTTTTTTAGTTATATATCTTTTAATAATTATGTTGGCTAGATTTGTGCCGTTTTTATTGTATTTGCTTATTTCTTATCAATTTATAAGTGTGGCGTTTGATTTATTTATTTGGGTAAAGATAAAAAAAGAGGAATAACTCTCAGCGACCTTTTGAGTCTGGATATAAGCTTAAAAAACACTTTCAACTTAACATAATATATATTATGCGACATGTAATTTTTAAATAAATAGGGGATGTTTTTTAAAGAAATGGGTTTTGCTTAAATTCCTAATCTTTTTCTAGCATCTAGATCTGCTAGCGGATTACTGAGTGAAGGTGTTTGGGTTGGTTTAGTGTTTGGTGTAGAGGATGCTGAGGGCGCGAATTTTAGAGGAACTTCTCTTTTTTTGATAACTTGTTGACGGTTATCTAGATCCTTTTTTAACTGCTCAGTATCTTTTTTTAATTCTTTATTTGTCATATTTAAATTTGAACTACCTGTTTAATTTCCGGGATTTCTTGTTTTAGACGTGTTTCAATACCCATTTTAATGGTCATTGTGGCTCCAGGACAGCCTTGACACGCTCCTTTAAGGCTTACATACACTATACCGTCTTTATATTCCTTAAATTCCACATCGCCGCCATCCATTTGGATTACTGGTCGAATTTGTTCATCTAATATTTTTTTGATTTTAGTTTCTGTTTCTTTACTCATTTTTGGTCTCCTTTTTGGTTGATTCCCTCACCTTTTGGTATGGAGGTGGTGGTCAATGCTTTTTCTAAAGCTCTCCATATTAATGTAGCACATTTTACACGTACGGGAAATTTTTTGACACTTTCAAATAATTTTAAGCTGCCAAGGCATGTTTTACATTGCTGGGAACAGTTGTTTTGCGTGAGCATATTGATAAAGCATTCTTTGAGGTTGAGGGCTTCTTCTCTGGTTTTACCTTTGATAAGTGTGGTCATGAGCGAAGCGCTGGATTTGGATATAGCGCAACCTACGCCTTGGAAGGTGATATCCGTGATGATATTGTTTTTATCGAGGTTTAAATATACGTAATAATCGTCACCGCAAAGCTGATTTACGCCATGGGCACAAGAACTGCATTTTTCTAGTTTTTTAAAGTTTTTAGGGTATTTGTTGTGCTCTAAAATGGTTTCTTGATATAAATTTTCTAGTCTGTTATTCATGATTAATCATCACCTTTCGGGGATTTAGGAAGGCTCATTATTTTTTTTACTTTGTTTAGGGCTTGTATTAGAATATCGACTTCCTCAAAAGTATTATATAGGCCAAATGAAATTCTGACTGTGGCAGGAATTTGATATTTTTGCATCAGCGGTTGAGCGCAATGATGCCCTACTCTAACCGCGATTCCTTCCTGATCTAGAATAGTACCTATATCATGCGCGTGGATATTTTTTAGAACAAAAGAAAGTACACTTACTTTATGCTCAGCTGTACCGATGATTTGTAGGTCGGAAACTTTTTTTATTTTTTGATGTGCGTATTGAATGAGCGCTGTTTCGTATCTATGTATGTTGTCTAAACCTATTTTTTCGATAAATTGAATAGCAGCTCCAAAACCAATAATGGCTTCGATAGGAGGCGTACCAGCTTCAAAACGTAAAGGAGGTTCGGCAAAGGTGGTTTTGTCTAAAGTTACTGTTTCGATCATGCCGCCACCAAACTGAAATGGTGGTAAAGTATCTAAGATATTTTTTTTAGCATATAAGATACCTATACCGCTAGGTCCATATAATTTATGACTGGAAAAGCAATAAAAGTCGCAATCTAGTTCTTGTACATTTACTTTAAAGTGAGGTACGGCTTGAGCTCCATCTACGAGTACTTTTGCGCCGATAAGATGTGCTTGGGTGATGATTTGTTTTAGAGGGTTAATGGTGCCTAAAACATTAGAAGCATGGGTGATGGCGACTAAGGCTGTGTTTTTAGTAAGAATTTTTGTATAAGCTTTAAGATCTAGTTCGCCATTGGTGAGTACAGGAATGTGTTTTAAGGTTAAATTGTATTTTTGACAGGCTATTTGCCAAGGAACAATATTGGAATGATGTTCCATTTCGGTGATGATTATTTCTGATCCTGGTTTTAAGCTTTGGCAATATGAAAAGGCTACGGTATTGATACTTTCGGTCGTGCCTTTGGTAAAGATGATTTCTGAGCTGGATTGGGCATTGATAAATTTTTGGATTTTTTCTCTAACTTGTTCGCATTTGTCAGTTGCTTGCTGACTTAAATAATGTACGCCACGATGGACATTTGCATAATCGGTACGTAGAAATGAAGACATTTTACGAATAACTTGTTGCGGTTTTTGGCTGGAAGCAGCACTATCCAGGTAAATCAGAGGTTTTTCGTGTATTTTTTGATTAAGTATAGGGAACTTTTTTTTTATTTCTTTAGGATTTAGCATATTTTACCTCTTTTTTTCTTTTAAAGTAGTTTTTCTAGTGATTTTTTTACTTTTTTTATAGTAATAAAGTCTATTATTTCTTTAGCAAAACCCATGATGAGCATGGTTTTAGCTTGTTTTATGGTAAGTCCCCTACTCTGTAAATAAAATAGTTCGTCTTGATTAATTTGTCCAGTTGAAGATCCGTGGGCGCATTTTACGTTATCTGCTTGAATTTTGAGTTGTGGTTTAGCAATTGATTTGGCTGTATCTGATAACAATAAATTTTTGTTTAATTGGTTAGCCTTGGTTTTTTGAGCATGGCGTTTAATATGAATAAGCCCGCTAAATTCTGAATAAGAATGGTCGTTTAAGATATTTTTGAATAATTGATCACTCGTACTTTCGCTAAAATTATGATTGATTAAGGTTTTATTGATGATCTTGTTTTCTTTGTTGACTATGGAGAGACTATTGAGTTTGCAATTTGCGTTTTTACCATTGAGGTCTACTTGAATATGGTTTTCAATTGTCTCTTTGGGGAGAGATATATAGATGCAATTTAAGCTGGAATTTTCGGCTAAAATGATGTTTGTATGATCTGTGCTTTTGATGTTGTTTTTGATGTTAATGAGTGTGAGTTTGGAGTTTTTTTGCATGGTTATGTTATAGGTGATATCCGTATCTTTTTTTTCTGTTAAAATAAGCGTTTTTACGATATTTTTTTTGATAATTATGGATTTGTGATGAGCCATTCGTATCCCTTCTTTTCTAGTTTATGAGCCAAGGTTTTGTCCCCGGATTTGATGATCTGTCCTTTATGAATAACGTGAACGTAGTCTGGCTTAATATAGTTTAAAATTCTTTGATAATGGGTGATAAGAATGATGGCGTTATTTTTGTTTTTTAGCGAGTTTACGCTATTTGCTACAGATTTGAGGGCGTCTATATCTAGTCCGGAATCTATTTCATCAAGAATAGCTAGTTTCGGTTCTAAAACCGCCATTTGCAAGATTTCATTTTTCTTTTTTTCGCCGCCGGAGAAGCCTGCATTTACGGCTCTATCTAAATATTTTTCGCTGATATTTGCTATTTTTAATTTGTTTTGGAGTAAGTCTTCAAATTCCAGGGGGTCTAATGCAGGGTGGCCTTGGCTTTTTTGGTGGGTGTTATAGGCCATTCTTAGAAAACTGGCGTTGTTTACACCCGGAATTTCAGTAGGATATTGAAAGCTTAGAAAGATACCTAGACGTGCTCTTTTATCTGGAGCTAGCTTTAAGATATTTTGACCTTCAAAAAGGATTTCTCCTTTAGACGCTTTAAACTGTGGGTGACCCACAATAGTTTTGGCTAAGGTGCTTTTGCCGGAACCGTTGGTACCCATAATAACGTGGATTTCTCCAGCTTTAATATGGAGATTTAGATTGTTTAAAATTTCTATATTATTTGTTTTAACACTTAAGTTTTTTATTTTTAGCATTAACATTCACTCCTTCTGGGCCTCACCCCGGCACTTCGTGCCACCCCTCTCCATAAATGTAGAAGGGCTTAATCTCTATCTGCTTCTCTTTATCCCCTATCCTACTGAATTTTCCAGCTTTAAACCTAAAAGTTTAGTGGCTTCGACTGAGAATTCAGGTGGTAATTTTTTAAATACCTCTTCACAAAAACCGTTTATAATGGCGGATACGGCTTGTTCGGTATCTATACCGCGTTGTTGAAAATAAAATAATTGGTCTTCACTTATTTTGGAAGTAGTAGCTTCATGTTCTACTGTAGCAGAAGCATTGTTAACCTCTATGATAGGAAACGTATAAGCGTCACATTGATCGCCCATAAGCATAGAATCACATTGAGTATAATTACGGGCATTAGTAGCTGCTTTGCTGATTTTAACTTCTCCTCGGTAAGCATTAACCGCTTTACCTACGGAAATACCTATGGAAATAATGGTGCTTTTGGTGTTCTTTCCTAAATGGATCATTTTAGTACCAGTATCTGCTTGTTGGTGATGATTAGTAAGCGCTACAGAGTAAAATTCCCCTATGGAATCATCACCTTTGAGAATACAGCTTGGGTATTTCCAGGTAATGGCTGAGCCGGTTTCTACTTGGGTCCAGGATATTTTGGATTTTTTACCTTGGCATAGACCGCGTTTGGTCACAAAATTATAAATGCCGCCCTTCCCTGTTTCGGGATCACCGGCAAACCAGTTTTGTACGGTAGAGTATTTGATAGAGGCATTGTCTAAAGCTACTAGTTCTACAGTAGCGGCGTGGAGCTGATTGGTATCAAATTTTGGGGCGGTACAGCCTTCTAAATAATTTACCTGACTATTTTTTTCACAGATAATTAAGGTGCGTTCAAATTGACCGGTTTTTTCGGTATTGATACGAAAATAAGAAGATAGATCCATAGGACAAATCGTGTTTTCTGGAATATATACGAAGGATCCGTCTGTGAAAACAGCAGCGTTTAGGGCTGCATAAAAGTTGTCTGTATAAGGCACGATGGCGCCTAGATATTTTTTGATAAGGTCCGGGTATTTTTGGATAGCTTCGGAAATGGGGCAAAAAATGACGCCATATTCCATTAATTGAGCTTTATAAGTAGTAGCTACGGAAACGCTGTCAAAAATAGCGTCTACAGCTATACCTTCGAGTTTTTTTTGTTCAAGGAGCGGGATACCGAGTTTGTCATAGGTTTTTTTAAGTTTGGGGTCAATTTTGTTTAGGTTTTCTTTTTTAGGGTTGGTTTTAGGTGCGGAATAATAATGAATGTCTTGGAAGTCTATTTCAGGGTAAGTTGTGCACGACCAACGTGGTTCGGGCATAGTTAACCAATGTTTAAAGGCTTTAAGACGGAATTCGAGCATATAAGGAGGCTCATTTTTATTTTTGGAGATTTGGGTGATGATTTTTTCATTAAGGCCTTTTTTGAAAATATAGGATTCAATATCAGTTTTAAACCCGAATTTGTATTTTTGATTGGCGATGTTTTTTATGTTTTGTTTTTTCATAGATATTAAATCATATCTGAGATTTTGGTTTCGGCTAAGATGGATTCGATCTTAGTTTGGATCTCAGATAATTTTACTTTTACTTTACAGTTTTTACTTTTACAGATACTAGCATTAGCGATGCAATCAGCCATATTAGTTGGTCCATCTATTAAATCTAAGACTGTTTTGATGCTTATTTTATTTGGTTTTTGTAGTAAGCGAATACCGCCGCCTTTACCCTGGATAGTTTGGACAAGTTGAGCTTTGGCTAGTTTTTGGATTAGTTTGCTCATGTTGTGATAAGGAATATTTAGTTCTTTGGAAAGAATAGGCATGGTGGTTAGCTTTTTTGTGGTAGCTAAATAAACTATTATTTTTAAAGCAAAATCAGCGGTACGTGTAAGTTTCATAACACTCATCCCCTCGGTCATTTCGTGACATCTCCCCCGCTCTATTCTATAGATGGAGAGAGAAATGATTTAAACCAGTAAAACTAGTACTAAGTATGCTTGTTATAAAGATAACTGTCAACCTAGGATTTTTTGCTATAATTAAATTTAGGGTTTTTTTTGAGGGAAAAATAAAGGGAAGCGTATTAAATATGTTAAAAAAGATATTATTTTTGTTTTTATTAGTGATCATTCCGAGTACTTTTGTGGTAGCCGCATTTTGGGATTTTAATTATCTGGAGTCTGAGCATTATACGGTTTTTTATCCTCAAGGATACGAATTTAAAGCGAAAGAGACTTTATATTATTTGGAATTACATCGTCCTTTAACTGTGCGTTTGACTGGGAATAAAAATTATAAGGTAACGGTAGTCTTGGATGATGGTGGTTTGCTAAGGGGTGGCGCTGCTAGTGTTGTTGCTAAGAAGATTGCGATATTGACAGGAGAAGGGACGACTCATTGGTTTTTTCGTGATTGGTTTGAATATGTGGCGGTGCATGAACAAACCCATATTGGGCAGTTAACAAATAGTAGCGGGTTAGGTAGTTTTTTTTCATCTTATGCAGCTAATGAAAAGCTACCTATTTGGATGGTAGAAGGAATTACGATTTATGCAGAATCAAGATATAGTCCCTATAGCGGTATGCTACAGGAGGGTATAGTTGAGGCAATTGTACGTGCGAAGGCTAAGGCAGGTAAATTACCTTCTGTACAGGAAGCAACATTTTTAAGCAGAGAAACTGATCATTACCCATATTATAATACGCCCTATGTTTTTGGGGGGGCTTTTTTTCGATATTTAGCGCAAACTTACGGAGAAAAGTCATTAGCCCAATTTTTTAATGTTATGGGAACTTATGTTTATTTTCCTGATGAATTAGCTGATTTTATAAACTTACCGGATTTTATGGGTATACCTGGTATTTCCAGAAAAATGGATTTGTTTCCTAGTACTAGATTAGACAAGGTAGCGCGGGAAGTTTTTGGAAAAGGATTTACGGAGTTGTTCGCTGATTGGCAGAAATATGAAGAAAAGAGAAGTAAGGATTGGCAAATTGTAGGTACGCAAATTACTCATACAGCTTCTAATAAAAGTGATACTCAAGTAACAGATGGGCAGAGCGTATTTTTTATGGAGCAAAAGGTAAGTAGGTATAATGCCTTTCAAAATAAATATGAGGCTAGCTTAAAGGCGATAGATTTGGTTACAAAAAAAGTTGAAACGTTAGCCTTATTATCTAATGATGTTGATCTGGGTATGAAATTGGCTTATGACGATCATAAAGTTTTTTATGCTGTAAATGATTACGGCTTAAAAACAACGCGACCTACTAATTATACGGAGATACCGACTAAAACTATTTATAGTTTTGATTTAAATACAAAGCAAACTAAGGCGGTTTTAGAAGATGCTATTTTTGGTTTTTTTATAGTTAATGAAGATGAGATTTATTATTTGAAACAAAAAAGTCAAAAATTTGGGTCAGAGCTTTGGTTATATAAAAACGGGCAGAAAACAAAGTTGGCGGATTTTAAAGATGATTTGTTGATAGAAATTTTACCGTATCAAGATGAATTTTTGGTAGTTAGTAAAAAGAATAATAGTTCTTGGAACATTTATAAGCTGGATTTGAATAAGAAAGAGCTAGAACCTTTGATTACTTCACCATGGACGGAAAAAAATGTTTTTTTGCTTGAGGATAAATTAATTTATACAGCTAATTATGAAGGGCATTATGGTATTTATGAATATTCTTTAGTAGATGGACAGATAAACAGGTTAACTCAAAGTAGTGATGCACAGGGCGGGGTGATAACCAGTAGCGGGGATCTGTTTTTTAGCGGGATGACGGCTAATGGATTGGAGATTTTTACGAGTAAGGTGATGCGTCAAAACGTGGATTTACAGGCTAGTAAGATAATGCTTCAAAAACAATCAGTTTTGGATTTTAGTTTAGAAAATTTAAAACAAAAAGTATTAAAAATGAATGAGTATGAGATTAAAGATGGAGCTTGGAAAAATCTGAGTTATTTATTAGTTCCATATAGTAGAACAATTACGAATGAAGATATTACCCTTTATGGGATGGATGCATTACAAGAAACTAGTTATCAGGTGGCTTATAATTATGTGGATGGAGGGGCAACATTAGAATGGACTTCTAAATTGTGGGATCCTGTACAGACAACTTTTTATACGGATTTTGCTACTTATAATCAATTAAGTTTGTCATCATATTTATATCGAGCTGCTAGTCCGGGTTTAACGTTTATTAGAGCAGCATACGCATTTGATTTAAATTCTAAAGCTTATTTAAGTACGGCTTTGAATTTTTATTTTAATTATTTAGATTATACTTTAAGTGAGACTTTAGCCTTGGATCGTGCTGAAAATATTAGTTTGGAAACGTATTATACCTATTATTGGGGCAATGGTAGTTTGAATTGGGATACTTATTTGGCACACAATCTAAATCTGGGTTGGGATTGGAATACGATATTGAATAGTGGGTATTCTAAATATACTGAAGTATCGGTTACGCAAAAGATATTTCAGGTGCAGCAAGGTTGGTGGGAACCAAATATTTTTCTAGGTGATGTTTTTGTAGTGCCGCGGATGCGTTATTTAATGACTAATGATGTCACGGTAGTTAAGTGGCTGTATGGTATAAATTTGGCTTTAGAAACACGCTTGGCTTTATTTAATATGATTAAATGGTATGTTGATTACGATAATGTAGATAAATGGACTTATGGTTTTGTGTATTCTGCTTCGTGGATGTAAGGCACTTAAAAGTGTTAAGAGACCAGTAAAGGTAAAGAAAAGGAGGTTTTGATTTATGCAAATAGGATTTATTGGTTTAGGTAAAATGGGCTTGAATATGGTCTTTAATTTAAAAGATCATAACCATGATGTTGTGGCTTATAATCGGTCGGCTGGACCGGTGCAGGAAATAATCAAACAAGGCGTGAACGGGGTTTTTACTATAGAAGAATTGATGCATAAATTACCAACCAGAAAAGTAGTTTGGATAATGGTGAAAGCTGGTAGTGCTGTGGATATGATTGTGGAACAACTGCTACCCTATCTTGAACAAGGTGACGTTATAATTGATGGTGGTAATACACAATATCAGGATACACAGCGTAGATATGCGAAGCTCAAAGAAAAAGGTATTGTTTTGGTAGATGTGGGCACGAGTGGCGGTATTGAAGGAGCTCGTAAAGGGGCTTGTATGATGATAGGTGGTGATAAAGAAATTTTTCAGGAATTAGAACCTGTTTTTAAAGATATGTGTGTAGCTAATGGGTATGGATATTGTGGACAGTCTGGTGCGGGGCATTACGTAAAAATGGTACATAATGGTATTGAATACGGGATGATGCAGTCTATGGCTGAGGGATTTGAATTGTTGGAAAAGAGTGATTTTAAATTGGATTTAGCTAAAGTAGCGCGGATTTGGGAACATGGATCGGTGATTCGTAGTTGGTTAATTGAATTAGTTAGGAAAGCCTTGGAAAAAGATTGTGATTTAAATGAGTTTAAAGGGCCTATTCAGGAATCAGGAGAAGGGCGTTGGGCTGTGGCTGAAGGTGCGGCGCGTGGTATGGCTTTACCAGTAATTAGCGCGGCTTTAAAAGAAAGAGATCGTTCACAGCATAAGCAGGTTTTTGCGGATCGCGTGGTGTCGGCTTTACGAGAAGGTTTTGGTAGGCATATTTTGGGAGATAAAAAATGAAATTGGTTTTAGATAATTTCACATTGGTTATTTTTGGGGCAAGTGGTGATTTGGCGAAGAAAAAATTATTACCTGCGCTTTATGAATTAGTAAAAATTCATGATATTAAAGATAATTTTAGAATTATTGGGTTTGGGAGAAGTGTTTATAATCATGAAACTTTTCGTAACTATTTGGGTGAAACCTTTGCTCAAGCAAAATCGGGAGTAGCTTGTACAGATCCGCAATTTAAAGGGTTTTGTGAGAAAATATTTTATGTTCAGGGGGATTATGAAGAGGCAAGTGCGTATCAAAGGCTAAAAGAAGAAATTACTTTGAAGGCGCAAAATAAGCAAGTGTGTAGTAACGTTCTTTTTTATTTAGCTACCCCACCCCAGGTTTCGGCTTTGATTATCAAAAATTTAAATAAGACGCCAGGGTTAAATGGGAAGACGGGACAGTGCTGGAATAAAGTGATTGTAGAAAAACCGTTTGGTACGGATTTGAAAAGTGCGCGAGCTTTAAACCATCTTTTAGCACAAGGGTTTTTGGAAAAACAGATTTATCGGATTGATCATTATTTGGCTAAGGAAACAGTACAAAATATTTTTGCTTTTAGATTTGCCAATACTTTTTTTGAGCAGATTTGGAATAGCCAATGTATAGATAATGTGCAAATTATGATTGCGGAAGATTTTGGTATTTTTGAGAGGGGTCGTTATTATGAAAAAGCGGGTTTGATCAGAGATATTATCCAAAACCATGGGTTACAGCTTTTGGCAACGATTGCGATGGATGCTCCTAAGTCTGATCGTGAGGATGCTATCAGAGATCAAAAACTAAAGATATTTAAAGCTATTCATAGAATGAAGGAGAAAGAATTACGTAATAGTGTGGTTTTAGGTCAATACGAAGGGTATACGCAAGAAAAAAATGTGGCTAGTGATTCTCAGGTGGAGACTTATGCAGCTATAAAATTTTTGATCAATAATCAAAGATGGAGTAATGTGCCTTTTTATATTTGTGCGGGTAAAAATCTTAAAAAGAATTTAACTGAGATTGTGCTTAATTTTAGAAAACCTAAATATGAATATTTTAAAGAGAAAAATTGTAATTTTGAGGCAAATCAATTAGTAATTCAAATTCAGCCGGAAGAAAAGATAAATTTAAAATTTGGCGCAAAGCGACCAGGAGAAAAGATGATTATTGAGCCAGTGAAAATGGCTTTTGATTATAAAACTTCTTTTACGCAAAAGGGATTGTCCGCATATCATAGATTGTTGGAAGATGCGATTTTAGGTGATCAGACCCGGTATGTCAGAAAAGATTGTGTAGAAGAGTTATGGAAGATTGTGGATAATATAAAAACAGGTTTAAAAAATGAGAAACCGATACCATATAAACCTAAAACATGGGGACCTAAGGTCTTAGATTTTTAATAGTTTTTGCGCATTATAGTAAAGAATTTGTTCTATTTCTTTGGTAGATAATTGGCTGCGTTCAATTTTTAATTTTTCAATTAATTGATCAGAGTATGGGGCATCGGAACCAAAAAGTATTCTTTCGGTACCTATATGCTGTGCTGCGTGTCTGATGCTATGTGGAGTGGAGCCCATGATAGAGGTTTCTAAATAGATATTGGGATGGCGTTTCATAGCTTCAAACACACTTTTGGAGGCATTACCAAAATGGCCGATGACGAGGATAAGTTTGGGGAATTGTTCGGCTAAGGTAAGGATACGTTCAGGATCGGTATGTGGATTATTTTCTTTTCTAGTATGAAAAAGTAGAGGTTTTTCTTTTTGCGTAATAATTTCGTAAAGAGGAAAAAAAACAGGATCTAAAGGATCAAAAATCTGGGCACTGGGATGTAGTTTTACCCCGTAAAAACCGTCTAAAATGGAGGCTAATTGTTTTGGCGTTGTTTTTTTAGGGTCGAATCTGAGAAAAGGATAAAGATTTGGATTTTGTGTTTTTGCTTTTAAATTAAGACTAGCTTGCAGGATATCTGTGTCTTTCTCATGAAAAGGGAAAATGACAGCATCAGAAATATGCGCTTCTTTCATAGAATTTAAAAGCTGATTTTGGGTATAAGAAATACCGTCAATATCTGATCCTAGATGTGTATGAAAATCAATAGCTTGGGGGAAGGTCATGTTTTGGTTCCTTTTCTGATAGTGGAAATGGTTATTATATTTAATATTCGTTAGTAATGAAAGAAAAATTTCAGTTTGGTAGGAATAAAGGGGATTATGGATTTTCGCGAAAGCGGGAAGCACAGGCCTGCTTTGGTTGTGTAGAGAAAAAAATGTTGCTAAAAGTTTTTGTTAAGTTATAATCAAAACTAGCAATTATTAACAAAAGGAGAAAATGATGAAAAAACTTAGTATTTTATTTTTGGCGATTTTACTTGGCAGCAGTCTTGCTTTTGCGGACGTTAAAATAAGTGGAGAACTTGAAAGCTGGTACAGAGGGCCTAATAACAATCACTCTACTTCAGGGGCTTTTTACTTAGCTAATACCTATTTACAAGTACAAACAGACATTAATGAAAAAACAGAGCTTACTGCTAAAGGATATTTTAATTTAAATGATACGGAATTGTATTTTGAGGAATATTATTTGAAATATAAGACTGAAATTCAAAATCTTAGTTTAATTGTCGGAATGCAAGAAATTTTTCTAGGTAGATATTATAAGTATCTTCTAGCAAGCAGCTACTTTGAATTTTATTATAAACAGTATGATTTTGGCGTGGTTGGTGAATACAATTTTAATAAAATTAATATTCTAGCTGGTATTTTTAACAGTTCTGCTTACTGGACAGGCTCTCCTGACAATAAAGTTTCTTATGCCATACAAACTAGTTATGATTTAGCTCCTATGTTGCCTAATATTGATTTTTGGGAAATTGGTGCTGGGTATTTAAAAGATCCTGGTTCAGCTGTTGTTATTAGTCTTTTTAGCCAAGTTAAGGCCTATGATATTACGGCAGACGTTGAATATGGTGCGCAAAACAATGTTACGCATGGCAGCGCTACTACCAATGATTCTTTTCTTAGAGTTGGTGGAGTCTATCAAGTTTTTTCTGATTTAGAAATTGCAGCTAATTATGATTATGTAAAATATAACTCGCTCAACCCTAAAATCATATCAGTAGGTGCTAACTACAACCTTGCAAAAAATTTAACTTTAACCACGGAAGTCGTATTGCCACAATATGATGGTTTAAACAGTTACAGCGACAACAACTACTATATTATCGGTCTTAAAGCAGCGTTCTAAACACAAGCTTATTTAACTACCACAAAAAAGCCCATCTTCAGGATGGGCTTTTTATTTGCCAAAATTTTTTTAGGCCTCACCCCCTAGCCCCCTCTCCATAAATGTAGAGGGGGAATTAAGACATTATTTTTCTTCAAGTCCCTCTCCATTTATGGAGAGGGATTTAGGGTGAGGCTTAAAGGGGCTTCCTACACCAGAACGGATATACATCTTCAAGATGGGCTTTTTAGCGGAATTGAGCTAAAATTAAATCACAAACTTATGATATAAAAAGCGTACGACTGTTTTTTAGTGAGAAAACTAGAAAGGGATAATTATGGCTTTTGCAACTGAATATAGGACACATACATGTGGCGATTTGAAAGCTAAAGATGTTGGCAAGACAGTTAAGCTGGCTGGTTGGGTGCAGAATATGCGCGATATTGGCGGGTTGATTTTTGTGGCTTTGCGAGACCATTATGGCGTGACTCAAATTATTTTTGACGCAGCGTTAAATAATGAGGTTTTTAAATTAGCGGAAAGCCTTAAACCGGAAAGTGTGATTTTTATTGAAGGCGAAGTTATCTCACGGATACAAGGCAATATTAATAAAGAAATGAAAACCGGTGAGATTGAGGTGCAAGCCACGAATTTGGAGATTGATTATTTAGTACCAGAATTGCCTTTTACGATTACAGATGAGGTGAGTTGTTCTGAGGAAATTAGGTTGAAGTATCGGTTTTTGGATTTAAGACGAGAGAAATTGCATAAGAATATTATTTTGCGTTCAAAAGTTATGAGTGAAGTTCGGAGACATATGATAGCTGCGGGCTTTAATGAAATTCATACGCCTATTTTAACAGTTAGTTCTCCTGAAGGAGCGAGAGATTATTTGGTGCCTAGCAGGCTGCATCCAGGAAAGTTTTATGCCCTACCCCAGGCGCCGCAGCAATATAAACAATTATTAATGTGTAGCGGATTTGATAAATATTTTCAGATTGCGCCATGTTTTCGGGATGAAGCAGCGAGAGCGGGCCGAAGTCCGGGAGAATTTTATCAGATAGATATAGAAATGGCTTATGTTGGGCAGGAAGATGTTTTTAAGGCTATGGAAGCTCTTTTCAAAGATATTACACCAAAGGTGGCGTCCAAGAAAAAGATAAGTCTTACCAAAGATGGCTGTTTTCCTAGGATTGAGTATTGGGATGCCTTAAATGAGTATGGCGTAGATAAGCCAGATATTAGGTATGAACTTAAAATTAAAGATGTAACAGAAATATTTATGGATTCTGAATTTAAGGTTTTTGCAAGCAATACTAAAAAAGGGCATTGTGTGAAAGCTTTGGTGGTAGAAGGTTGTGAACATGAGGCGAGGTCGTTTTTTGATAAAATGGATGCATATGCGAAGGAACAAGGAGCTAAGGGGTTAGCATATCTGAACTATAAAGAAGATGGTTTAAAGGGGCCGATTGCCAAATTTTTAAAGGAAACAGAGCTGGAAGATTTGAAGACTAGGTTAGGTTTGAAAATTGGAGACGGTGTTTTTTTTGGGGCGGGTAAGTGGTTGGAGACTTGCAAAATTATGGGTGCTGTGAGGAGTAAAATAGCAGAATTACGAGATTTGGTTAAAGACAAAGATGAGTTGGCGTTTTGTTGGATTGTGGATTTTCCGCTTTTTGAATGGAATGAAGAAGAAGGGAAAGTTGATTTTTCTCATAATCCGTTTTCGATGCCGCAAGGTGGGCTGGAAGAGCTTAAGACCAAGGATCCATTGGATATCAAGGCCTATCAGTATGATTTGGTATGTAATGGTTTGGAATTATCTAGTGGGGGGATTCGAAATCATAATCCTAAAATAATGTACAAAGCTTTTGAGATTGCGGGATATAGTAAAAATGATGTGGATGAAAAGTTTGGACATATGATCAGAGCTTTTAAGTTTGGGGCGCCACCTCATGGTGGTATTGCGCCAGGTTTGGACCGATTACTTATGATTTATGCAGACGAACCAAGTATCAGGGAAGTTATCGCATTTCCTATGAATCAACGTGCACAAGAATTAATGACCAATAGTCCGGGAGATGTTGCGGTGCAGCAATTGAAGGAATTACATTTAAAAATAGAAGTAAATAAATAAGGCCCTTACCTCCTCGGGAAATGAGTATGTAAATAACTTTTGGGGTTTAGGTAAAATCAGGTATAATAAAAGCTATGATTAGAGATTTAAAATTAGCAGATCACGAAAAAGTAATGCGGCTTTTAACCAAAGAGCCGGAGATCAATCTTTTTATTATTGGCGATATTGAAAATTATGGGTACCATACAGATTTTCAAAAAGTATGGGGTGATTTTGATGAAAATGCGGAACAGATTAAAGCTGTTCTAGTAAAATATGGTCATAATTTTAATTTTTATGCAGCTGAGAAAAATTTTGATGTAGCAGGCTTTGCTCGGATTTTGGCTAGTAATGAATATAAATATTTATTTGGTAAAAAAGCATTGATCGAAGTTTTTGATAATATTTTTCATGATAATAAGATTAGAGAATATGATTTTGCGAAACTAGATCAGTTAGTGGAAATCAAAGTTACGGAGAAAGTGCAACGTTTAGAAGATAAAGATTTGGATAAAATGTTGGCTTTTTATGCTAAAATGCCAAAATTGGCGATTAGAGATACAGAGATAGTCAAAAAAGAATTTTTAGATCAGCATGCACGTGCTTTTTATATAGAAAAAGATGGGCAAATAGTTTCTATGGCTAGAACTACGGCAGGAAACAGGTTTTCGGCGATGATGGTAGGAATAGGTACATTACCTGAATATCAGAAGCAAGGTTTTTCTGAACAGTGTGTTTATAAATTAGGTGAAAATATTTTAAAAATGGGGAAATCCCTTTGTTTGTTTTATGATAGTCCGGAAGCTGCACAGTTATACAAAAAATTAGGTTTTGTAGTTATAGGTAAATGGCTGCAGTTTGAAAATACGAAAACTTTTTAATTCGTAAATTTTTTTTTGTTTAAGTTTTATAGTTTAGATGGACTAAAGCATAAAGCACTCCACCAAAGCCAAATAGAAAGCTGATAATTTTGATAATAGGGCCAAAGATGGGAACCCAGCTTAGCAGGCCTAATACTATGAGTCCCAGAATTGTTTGCCAGATTAAATGTATTTTGTTTTTTCGGAAATAATGGCATATTTTTTCGCCAATGATACTGCTAAGCGCGACATACCCTATGAAGAAAGAAGCAGCTATAAAAATTATTTCCAAAGGAATTAAAACAATACCAAAGACAGAGAGTATTAAAAAGATAATGGTGGGAATGATAAGTAGAGTGCCGATAGTTCCCCATATTATGGTGCGTAAAGCATGGGTATGAATTTGGTGATTAATATTTTGTAAAATTTTAGGAATTAGGATAACCAAAATCATAGCTAAAGCTAGAAAGCTAAGAAAAGAAACTAATTTAAATAGTAGGATACTGGCTCCTAAAGTATGTGATTGCGAATATGCAGTCATTTGTCTGATCATCGGGACGTTTATTTCTATAACTTTTTGGATGACTTCAGACCCTTGTTCTTTGTTGATAGTGCCGCCGATAGAAACGATTTTACCGGCTATCAGAGCATCTGGACCGAGCTGAATATCGCCGCCTATACAAACTACGTTTCCTTCTACAATACCATTAACATCAATATTGCCGCCGATTGCTACGGCATCCCCTACTCTCATGTTTTGATTGATTTTAATATCTTTACCAAATTTGACAAGATCGTAAACTGACTCAGCTTGAACAGTTTGGATACTGAAACCTAAAATGCTAAAAAAAAGAAAACTGATGATAAGTATTTTTTTCATTTTTTTTCCCTTTCTATTATGGAAAATTTAGCGTGTAAATATATTAATAATTATTTCATATTTTGAGAGAAGATCAAACTAGATAATTTTGTTATAATAAAGAGTATGCGTATTCAAAAATATTTATCGATGCAAGGTATACTTTCGCGTAGGAAAGCAGAAGAGTATCTTAAAAATGGCTGGATAAGCGTGAATGGAAAAGTTGTAACAGAGCTGGGATATCAGTTTGATCCGCAAAAAGATGTTTTGGAATTGGCGGATGAAATTAAAAAAATCAAAGAAGAATATATTTATTTAGCTTATTATAAACCACGCGGTATTCTGACGAATTGTGCGCAAAATGGTGAAAAAGAAATTAGGGATGTGTTGCCAGCTAAATATAGACAATTACATAGTATTGGTAGATTAGATAAAGAATCTGAAGGTTTAATATTATTAACCAATGACGGGATTTTTGCGAAAGCTATTTTAAATGCGGAAAGACCGCATACCAGAATATATGAAGTATGGATAAATAAAGAATTGACTGAAGATATGAGGGAAATATTAGAGCAAGGAGTATATATTTTGGGAATTAAAACCAAAAAAACCAAAATAGAAGTTTTAGGTAAAAAGCATTTCCATATTACTTTACGAGAAGGAAAAAATAGACAAATTAGGCGTATGGTACGTAATGTAGAGGGTGTAGTTTTACAGCTGAAAAGAGTTCAGTTTGGTAATATTAAGGTTGAACCTTTGAGGATAGGCGATTATCGATTATTAACTAAAAAAGAAATTACTTATTTTTTAGAATAACGGTTCTGTAAGGATATGGAATTTCGATGCCTTCCCGATCAAATCTGGTTTTAATGTTTTTGTTTAAATCACAGCCTAGTTGAAAAGCGCTTCCGGGATCTTTGGTCCAAACCCAAGCTCTGAGATTAACACTGGAATCCCCAAAACTTATTATTTTGACAGTAACTTCTTCTACGCCTTTTTCTTTTTCTTCTTTGGTACGAGCATCAAAATAAGCTGGATGTTTTTGGGCTTCTTCTTTGATGATAGCCATGGCTTTATCAGTGTCAGACTCATAGCTAATGCCCATATCTATGAATCGACAAGTTTTTTCTTCTACAATATTGGCATTTTCCAGAATGTCGGAATTTATGGTGGCGTTGGGTAAGATAATTCTTTTATTTTCAAAAGTTCTGATAATGGTATGCCGTAAATTTATATCTTCTACTATTCCGGATACTCCTTTACCTATCACTTGTAGTCTGTCTCCAATACGAAATGGTTTATAAATAGCAATAAAGATGCCGCTTACAATATTAGAAAAAGCTTGCTGGGAAGCAAAGCCTATGATTAAGGCTATTACTCCAGATCCTGCAAAGAGCGAGGTTGCCAGCGTGCGTAATGACGGTACGGAATAGATGGCTAATGTGGTACCCACAAAATAAATAATTCCGGTTAAAAAATGTGTCATAAATTTTAATTGTGTTTTATCTATTTTGATTTTGCGTTCATTTTTCTTTAAAACTTTTTTAACAACTTTAGCTATCATAAAAGTTGCTAAAATAATAAGTAAAATAACTGTTATCCGTACTCCATAGCCTATTAATAGTTGTTGATTAATTTTGTCTAACATCATATTTTTCTCCTTTATTTTATAGAAACACGATTATTTGTATCTTTCTATTTTGTAATTATAAGTTATATTACGGGATTCTCAAAAAAAAACACAGCATGTATTTGCTAATTACTAAAAACCCTTTTCTAAAAACCGAAATAGGTCTAATATTTTAAACGGTATAATTTTTAAACGTTATAAAATATTTTTTTTAAAAGGAGTTATTTAATGGGAAAAAAGAAGAATAAGCTTGATGAAAAGGCTAAGTTAGGATTAGTTCTTTTTGGTATTTACAGTTTGATCTATGCTACTTTTGTCATCATCAATACGCTTTGGCCCAAATTAATGGGTAAAATTATTTTTGCGGGTCTTAATTTAGCTGTAATTTACGGTTTTTTTCTGATTATTGCAGCTATTGTTATGGGACTTATTTATAATCAGATGTGTCTTAAAATTGAGGAGAAAAAATAATGATATATGAAGCGTCGTCGATTGCAGTTGGTTTGTTTGTTTTTTTTGTTTTATGTGTTTTAGGTTTATCTGCTTATTTTGCGCGAAAAACCCAATCAGCAGATGCTTATTTTGCGGCTGGAGGTAAAATTCACTGGGCGGTAAATGGGATCGCTTTTGCAGGTGATTATCTTTCCGCAGCTTCTTTTTTGGGAATTTGCGGGATGATTGCCATGGTTGGGTACGATGGTTTTCTTTATTCTATTGGTTATTTAGGGGGTTGGATTGTGGCTCTTTTTGTAGTAGCGGAACCACTTAAGAAATTAGGTAAATATACTTTTACGGATGCTTTGGATGCTAAATTTAATTCTAAAAGTATTCAGCTTACGGCTGCTATTAGTACGTTAGTGGTATCTCTTTGCTATCTTATTCCACAAATGGTGGGTGCTGGTGCATTGGTTACTCCTTTACTGGGATTACCTCATTATGTCGGAGTTCTGATGGTGGGGAGTATTGTAATTTTTATTGTGGCAACAGCAGGGATGGCGTCTACAACTTATGTTCAGTTTTTAAAAGGGACTTTGCTGATTATTTTTTCTGCTATTTTAGTGGTTTTGGTACTTAATAAAGGTTTATCTTTAAAACCTTCTGCAGATTATCATGATTTTCAAAGTATGAAAGCGCAAGTTGTATCGGGACAAGTAATAGCGGTTGATAATAATAACTATAAAATAGTAGGGCAAAAAAATACGGCTAAAAATCATTTTGTAAAATTAGAAAAAAATGGGATTAATACTTGGTGGAATCTAACAACTAACAAAAATCAAGAAACTGTTCTGCAAGAAGCTCTTTCTACTACTAAGTCAGCTGATGGTAATAAGCTTTATAATGGTAAAGCTAAGGCTGATAAGGCTTTTTATCAAGTTGGGCATATGGCAGAAATTGTGGATAATGGTAAAAAAGTAGAAAAAACTGGTCCTGTAGGGCCGTTTAAATTTCTGTCGATTTTTACAAAAAGTAAAGTAACAAGATTTACTAAAGCAATATTTGTTGATGGAAAAAACAAGGTTACAGTATGGCGTCAAACCATAACTTCAGGTTCTGAAGTCATGCGTCCGGGTTTGAAATTTAAAGTGGATAAAGGGTCTACTGTTATGTCTAAATTGAATTTTGTTTCTTTGATGTTGGCTTTGTTTTTTGGAACGGCAGCTTTACCACATATTTTGATTCGATATTATACAGTGCCTAGTGCTAAATGTGCGCGTAAATCTACGATTGTGGCTATTTCAGCTATTGGTTTTTTCTATATTTTAACTTTATTTTTAGGGTTAGGAGCGATGGCTGGTGGTGTACTGGATTTGGGAAGCAGTAATATGGCAGCACCTTTATTGGCAAAATCTTTTGGCTTGATTTTATTTGCGATTATTTCGGCAATTGCTTTTGCTACGGTTTTGGGTACGGTATCCGGTCTGATTGTAGCTGCTTCAGGTGCAATTGCGCATGATTTGATGGATAGTTTGTTTAAGATCAAGATGACAGATGCGCAGAAAGTTAAAGCTGGAAAAATTTCGGCAATTGTAGTTGGAATTATAGCTATTATTTTGGGGATTTTATTTAAAGGTATGAATGTTTCGTATCTTGTAGGTTGGGCTTTTGCGGTTGCGGCTTCTGCCAATTTACCAGCTATTTTAATGCTGCTTTTCTGGAAAAAAACAACTTCTAGAGGTATTGCGGCGTCTATTGTTGTTGGTATGACATCTGCCCTTACTATCATCCTTCTTTCACCAAGTATGTTTGAAAGATATGGGTTTGATCCAGCTACGGCACCGATTGCTTTGGATAATCCTGGTATTATTTCTATACCTTTGAGTTTTTTGACTTTGATTATTATTTCTTGGCTGACACCTCATAAAAGAGCTAAAGATATTTTACGAGTTTAACCTTGAAGTGTTTCCCTGGCGGCGTGCCGTCGGGGAAATACATAGTGCCCTCACCCCCTAGCCCCCTCTCCCGACTATAGCCTTACTAAAAAACACGATAACTTCTCCACGGGAGAGGGGGAACAAATTTTGTCTAGAAAAAATTATGCGCCAGAAAATATCAGAATTATAAATATAGAAGACTAAATATCATTAAAGGGTATATGTTATTCACCCTTTTTTACCCAAGATATTTTTAATAATTTGAAAGTTTTTGGAAAAGAAATTAGAATATAAGGTATGGAAAGACAGAAAAAATATTTTTTGTGGTGGCAAGATAATCAATTGAAGATTTTGGGAAGTATGCTTTTTTTAGCAGCTGGTTTTGTGTTGCTGAATGATGTGTCAAAAAAAAGTCTTGATTGGTTATTTTTATTACTAGGAACAAGTACCGTATTTATATATTTTCAATATTTGAAATTGAAAAGTGATTTAGGAAAAAAAGAAGAAGTCATACAAAAACAACATCAGATTAGGCGTGAACAAGAACATAGAAAAAGGCTACTTTTAGAGGAAGAACGTAAGCGAAAAGAGCAAATGAAGCATAATGTAAAAGATATTTTTAAAAAAACTAATGTGGCTATGTTTGGTAATTATGCTGTTGTGATGGGTAAAAAGTTTTGTGAGGGTGAAAATTATTTAGTGCCTAATAACCAGGAAGATGAACTAAAATCTAGTGCCCGAATTCCTTTACAATTTTTAGAGCAAGAATTAGTGCGTAAAAATATGTTACCCAAAGATAAAGAATTGAAGTTTAAGTATTTAAAATATCCGGCTAATAATAATTTTTATCCTGGTTTTTTTGATAGTCAACGGCAAAATACTTTAGATAAAAAGTTTAATTTCCCAACTAATTTTATTAATTATAATTAAAGGCTAATCCTAAGCTTTTGAGCTGTGCTTGATATTCCTGGACTTGCGTTTTTAGATTTCTTTTTTGAGCTCCTTGTAAAAGAATATGTAGTTTTTTGTTAAGTATGGGGAGGATGATTTTTTGGTAAGCTTGATCAGGTTCTTGGTGATAGAGTTTGAGCAAGGATTGTACTCTGAATCTATCCATAGCTTGATATTTGTGTGAGAGCTGATCAGGATGTCCTCCATGTTTAATAATACTGTTGCTAGCTTCTAGTCCCACAGGATAATGTCTGGAGATACGTAACCATAAATCATAATCTTCGCATACAGGTAAAGATTCATCAAAAAGGCCGATGTTTTGGAAGATATTTTTATGAATGACTACCCCACTAGGAGAAATAAGACAAAGTTTTAAACAGGGTTCGAAAATCCATCCTTCTGGTTGCGTGTGATGTTTGCAAGAATTTATGCGTTGCTGATTTCTAAACCAAACTTCTTTACTTTGTAGAATTTGGTAAAAAGGATATTTCTGAATGTAGGCAGCTTGTTTTTCTAGTTTGTTTTTTTGCCATAAATCGTCAGAATCCAAAAAGCAGAGCCAGTTATTGTGGGCAGCAGCAATGCCATGATTACGAGCACTAGATACACCTTGATTTTGGTTTAAGGTGATGATTTTTAGTTGGGGGTGTTTCAGGTTTTGAAGTATTTGTAATGTATTGTCTGTGGAGCCATCATTTACAATAATGATTTCTTGAGCTGGAAAAGTTTGGTCTAGAATAGAATTAAGGCAGGTTATGATTTGTTGAGCACGATTATAAACCGGAATAATTACGGAAAAATGAGGTGGTTGCTGATTATTTTGAAGAAAAGCAAAAATGTTTTGGAGGTCAGTTTGAATTTTTGTGAGCGCGATTTGGTGAGATGGTGATGTTTGAGCGTCTGAATAATCACTAATTTGTTTTAAGACGGAAAAAGAAATGTCTGTATTATGAAAAATTTGAGCTTGAGCAAAAGCTTCCATATCCAGACTATCGTAGTTAAACCAGGCTTGGGGATGATTTTGAAATAAAGGTTGAGATATGGAAAGTAAGGATTTATTGTAGATAGGTGCTGATTTTTGAGATAGATTAGTTAAGGAAAAAGGGAGCTGGGTATTTAGTTTTATAGTCTCGTTTTTTTCATTGGCTACATAAGTGGGGATTAACCATTGTCCGAGTGATAATTTTTTATGAAGCGTACCAGTAGTCCCAATATTTACCACAAATAAAGGGTTGAGGTGCTGTTTGATCCATTGAGCAGTATTAGAGGAAGCTTGTTCCCCTACTCCGGTGATGATAAAAAGAATACCTTTATCTAAAGATGTGTGATGTTTTGAAGAGTTGAGAATACCGGCTTGTAAGGCTTTGATGGTAAAAACAGGGTAATTAAGTTTGTTTAACCAAGTAAGTGGTAATTCTTGTTTTGTAGCGCTAGTGATAATTAGTTTGTATTGATTTGGCATTATATGATTATGCTAGCAAAATATATTTTTTTGTAAAAGGGGACTTTGCTAATAATAGGTTATTTGGTATATTTAGATGAGTTGGTTATTGACTTTATAAAAGCAGTAAACCAAGAGGATTAAGATGTAAATATAGAAGTTATGATTACCGCCTGGATTTAAAAACTGAACTGGGACGGAGATAAAGATGAAAAAAGTTACAATATTGACGCTTGCTCTGCAAAAACAAAATAAAATTCCTTTAACTATGGTTACTGCATATGATTATCCAACTGCTTTTCTAGTAGAAAAAGCTGGTGTTGATATGGTTTTAGTGGGAGATTCTTTGGGAATGGTCGTACAAGGTGAAGAAAATACGCTTGCGGTGACGGTGGAGGAGATGATTTATCATACTAAAGCCGTGAAAAAAGGTTTGAGACGTGCTTTATTGATTGTTGATATGCCTTTTGGATCATATAAAATCAGTGTGACGGAAGCTGTGCGTAATGCACATCGTGTAGTTAAAGAAAGTGGCGCGGAAGTTGTGAAATTGGAAGGTGGTCAGGAAATAGTTGAGACGGTACAAGCGATAGTGCAGGCTGGAATTCCGGTTATGGGACATATAGGATTAAGGCCGCAAGCTATAAATCAAATGGGTGGATATAAAGTACAAGGTAAAACACGAGAAGCGGCTCAGAAATTATTAGAGGATGCTTTAGCTTTGGAAAAAGCGGGTTGTTGTGCTTTGGTATTGGAAGGAATGCCGGATAAGGTTAGTGAAATGATCACAACACAGCTTCAGATACCGACGATTGGGATTGGTGCGGGAGTTGGGTGTGACGGTCAGGTTTTGGTTTTTCATGATTTAGTGGGGTTTGGTGATGGTAAGTGTGTGCCTAAATTTGTGAAGAGATATGCAGATATAGGGAATCAAGTTGTGGAAGCGGTACAAAACTATTGCGAGGAAGTACGTGCACGCCAATATCCTAGTGCCGATTATACTTATACGGTGAAAGAGAGGGAGGATTAAAGATGCAAGTTACAGATGATATAGCTAAAGTACGCAAAATTAGAAATAGATCTAGTAAATTGACTTGGGGATTTGTGCCTACTATGGGTGCTTTACATGCAGGACATTTATCTTTGGTGAAAGCCGCTAAAAAGGAAAACGATAAAGTAGCGGTAAGTATTTTTGTGAATCCTACACAATTTGGCCCTAATGAGGATTTTGCTAAATATCCACGTACTTTGGAAGCTGATATAGCATTATTAAAAGAATTAGAAGTGGATTTAGTATGGATGCCGACTAAAGAGACTATATATCCTACAGGTTATGAAACTTATGTGCAGGTAGAAGAGTTGGGCTCTACATTGGAAGGAGCTTCAAGACCTGGTTTTTTTAAGGGGGTAGCGACAGTAGTTACGAAACTTTTTAATGTGATAGAACCAACGCGAGCTTATTTTGGGCAAAAAGATGCGCAACAAGCGCGTTTGATAGAAAAAATGGTGTGTGATTTGAATTTTGATCTGGAGATTCAGATTATGCCGATTGTGCGTGAGGAAAATGGATTGGCGCTGAGTTCACGAAATAAATATTTAACTAGAGAACAAAAAGAACAAGCTTCAGCTTTATATGCTGGTTTAAAAATAGCAGAACAAAGATTTTTAGAGGGTGAAAGAAGCGTTGAGATTTTACACGCTTTGATAGTAGCGCATTTGGATAAGGATTATTTTAAAATAGATTATATTAAAATAGTAGATAGTGAGACTTTTGAAGAAATAGAAATTATCAAGAAAAAGGCTTATATAGTATTAGCGGTATATTTGGGGTCAGTAAGATTAATTGATAATTTTTTACTGAATCCTTCTACATTTATGGAGTGAGTGAGGCCTAAAAAAAATATAAAGGAGTTAATATGCTTTTAGCTATTGATATTGGGAATACAAATATTGTGATGGGTTTGATTACGGAACAGGGAGACTTGAAGGCGTATTGGCGAATTGCCACTAGGCCAGAAGCTACTTTTGACGAGTATGGTTTGCTTTTGAGAAATTTGTTAGATAAAGGTGTTTTAAAAGTTAAAGGTGTGGTGTTGGCTTGTGTGGTGCCTAAACTGACGAAAGTTTTTCAAGAAGTAGCTTTATATTATTTTCAACAAAAAGTATTGTTGGTTGCTCCGGGTACTAAAACGGGTATTAAGCTTTTGGTAGATAATCCAAAAGGAGTTGGGGCAGATAGAATTGTGAATTCAGTGGCGGCTTATAAAAAGTATGGTGGTGTTAATTTATGTGTCATTGATTTTGGGACAGCTACGACTTTTGATGTGGTGAGTAATAAAGGTGAATTTTTAGGCGGAGCTATTGCTCCGGGAGTAAAAATAGCAGCGGAAAGTTTACATCTCAAGACAGCGCAATTACCGCAAATAGCCTTGAAATTTCCAGTTAAGGCTATTGGTAAAGATACGGTGGCAAATCTTCAGTCTGGACTGATGTTTGGTTATATAGGTTTGATTAAAGAATTAATATTTAGGTTTAAACAGGAACTTAAAGGAGAATGGAAAATTATTTTGACTGGTGGTTTAGCAGGTAGCTTAATGAAGGAATTAAAAAATTTAGATGTGGTGTTGGAAGATAATTTGACTTTGGAAGGGCTTAAAATAATTTGGGATTTGAATCAAAAGGCGGTCCTATAATCCTTTTTAGAGGGACGAGCTTAACGCTCCCGTCCTTCGGTGTGTCTAAAGCCAAATTTGTTGACATAAATAGGTAGTATTTGTTAGGATTGTCAAAATATCTTTTTTTCCAAAGAGATTTTGTATTATAATAGATAAAATTCAATATTGTTGAAGTTAATAAAGGAGTAAAAAAATAAATGGAAAAAGATTTGCAAAGTTCTCAGTCTTTTCGACCTGCTTATGGTTTTAATGAAATTGCTTTATCCCCTTCTCTTGTGACCCTTGACCCTGAATTAGTTGATATTTCCACGACTATTGCGAATATAAAATTGAAAATTCCTATTTTTGGTTCGGCCATGGATTCGGTTGTGAGTCCTAAAAGTGCGGTAAAGATGGGTAAATTAGGAGCTTTAGGAATTTTGAATTTGGAAGGTGTACAGACAAGGTATGAAAATGCGGAGGAGATTTTAGCTAAAATAGCGAATATCTCTAAAGATAAATATGTTCCTTTAATGCAAAAAATTTATCAAGAAAATGAAGTTAAAGATGAATTAGTGATTGCGAGAATTAAAGAAATTAAAGATCAGGGTGTGCCAGCGGTTGTTTCTGTTACGCCGCAAAGAGCGGTAAGATTAGGAGAATTAGCGGTTAAGGCTGGAGCGGAGGCGTTGTTGATTCAGTCAACGGTAGTGTCTGCAAATTATAAAAGTAAAAATTTGGCTAGTATTTTGGATTTAAAGAAGTTTTGTCAGGAAATGCCGATTCCTGTAATGGTAGGTAATACAGCTACATATCCGGTAACTTTGAGTTTATTAGAGACTGGTGTACAAGGTATTTTTGTAGGTATTGGTCCCGGCGCTGCTTGTACGACACGAGGAGTTTTAGGTATTGGGATACCGATGGCGACATCTATTACCGATTGTGCTGCGGCTAGAGATGATTATTATCGTAAAACTGGTAAGTATGTACCCATTATTGGTGATGGTGGTTTTGTGGTTTCCGGGGATATATGTAAAGCATTGGCTTGTGGAGCGGATGCGGTAATGATTGGGTCTCCTTTTGCAAGAGCTAAAGAAGCTCCTGGTAATGGATATCATTGGGGAATGGCTACGCCAAATGCTCTTTTACCAAGAGGCGCGAGAATTAGAGTAGGAACAATCGGGACATTGGAAGAAATTCTTTTAGGACCATCTAATACAGATGATGGATCTCAAAATTTAGCAGGCGCAATTAAGACGGCTATGGCTACTTTGGGGGCTCAGAATATTAGAGAGATGCATCAGATAGAAGTGTTAAAAGCACCGTCTTTGATGACTGAAGGAAAAGTATACCAAAAAGCCCAGAATTTGGGGATGTATAAATAATGATAGTAATACTTGATTTTGGATCTCAATATGTTGAATTAATTGCTAGAAGAATTCGTGAAACGAAAGTTTATTCTGAAGTTATCCCACATGATACGACTTTAAAAACTATTAAAGAAAAGTATCCTAAGGTTCAAGGGATTATTTTGTCAGGCGGACCAGCTTCGGTTTTAGCTGAGGATGCGCCTAAATGTGATCCCGAGATTTTTAATGGTACGATACCTGTTTTAGGGATATGTTATGGTATGCAGTTAATGGCGTCTACGCTTGGTGGTGAAGTGAAAAAAGGAATTACCAAAGAGTATGGAAAAGCTAGTATTTTAATTGATGATAATTTTGATTTGTTCGAAGGATTATGGCTGGAAACGACTATTTGGATGAGTCATGGTGATACGGTAGTAAAAATGCCTGAGCATTTTCATAAGATAGGTCATACTAATACTTGCGAAATAGCAGCGATTGCTCAGACGAAAAAAAAGCTTTATGGAGTACAGTTTCATCCTGAAGTAGTACATACGGTTAGAGGGATGGAAATAATCAAGAATTTTGTTTATAAAATTTGTAACTGTGTTCCTGTTTGGACATCTAAATCTTTTGTGACTAAAGCAATTGCTGAGATTAAAGCTACGGTTAAGGATCAAAAGGTTTTATGTGCTTTATCTGGAGGTGTAGATTCAACTACGGTTGCGGCTTTATTAAATGCCGCTATTGGTGATAACTTGACTTGTGTATTTATTGATCAAGGATTTATGCGTAAGAATGAGGCTGAAAGAATTAAAAATCTTTTTGAGAAAAAGTTTAAAATACATATTATTTATATGGATGCAGCGGAAAGATTTTTCAAGAAGTTAAAAGGAGTCGTAGATCCTGAACTTAAAAGAAAAAGAATTGGTGAAGAATTTATTAGAGTTTTTGAAGCAAAGGCTAAAGAATTGAAAAGTGAATATCCTTTCTTAGCTCAGGGAACACTTTATCCTGATGTGATAGAGTCTGCAACTGTAGGCGTGTCAAAAACCGCGGTGAAAATTAAAACACATCATAATGTAGGTGGGTTGCCGGAGAAAATGGATTTTAAAATTATTGAGCCTTTAAAAAAACTATTTAAAGATGAAGTACGTAAAGTAGGAGTGGAATTGGGAGTGCCGGATGAAATAGTTTATCGTCAGCCTTTTCCTGGTCCTGGATTAGCGATTAGGATTTTGGGTGAACCTACGCCGGACAGAGTGAAAATATTGCAGGATGCGGATGTGGTTGTACAAGAAGAAATTAAAAAAGCTGGTTTGTATAGAGAGTTGTGGCAGGCGTTTGCGGTATTATTACCGATTAAAACAGTAGGTGTACAGGGCGATGAACGAACTTATAAATATACAATTGCGGTACGTGCAGTGACTTCTGAAGATGCGATGACTGCGAAGTGGGCTCATTTACCATATGAAGTTTTGGAAAGTATTTCTTCTAGAATTATTAATGAAGTTACGGATATTAATCGGGTGGTTTATGATATTTCTAATAAGCCTCCATCCACGATTGAATGGGAATAAAAAACCTT
>JABGVJ010000113.1 GCA_018646105.1 bacterium | reverse complement strand
TAAAAGTGAAGAAATATGCTAAAATATTTTATACTCGAACCGAAATAAAAACTAGCAATTCAAATTTTTTTCGTTGTGTATAATTTATACACGGCATTTAAAAATTTAAAATTCATTTTTCATTTCGGTTGATGTATATATTAAATAATAAAGGATAAAAAAATATGTTAGAACTTTATGCTCATATGCAAAATAGTTTGGGTGCTTTAAGACATGCTTTGAAGATTGCGGTAGGAAATGCCGACAATTTTAATACGCCGGGTTATAAATATATTTCAGCTTCTTTTACGACGATGTTTGATGAAGTGTTGCAAGGCGGGTCTAAAGGAAAGAATCCTATGGTTTTAGGTGCTAGTATGACCTTGGGCTCGACTTCGACGGATTTTAGTCAGGGATATTTGACTTTAGGTACGGCTACGGATAGTGCCGTAGTAGGCGAAGGTTTTTTTCTTTTGTCTAAGTCAGCAGAGGAATATGGGGATACTTCGGATAAGGTATATACTAGAGCGGGAAGATTTTTTGCTGATGTTAATCATGAGTATTTGGTGGATTCTTTTGGTAGAAAAGTTTTTGGGTATAAGGTAAAGCCTAACGGAGAAGTGCTTACTTCTCAGTTGGTCCCTATAAAATTGAACGGAGCTACAGATATAGGAATTAAAGATGGTGGGTTTGTGGTTTCAAATTATCAGGCAGATAATATTGAGGGTAGTACTACGGTAGAAACGCCTTTGTATAAGTTGGCTTTAACAAATTTTAGAAACAAACAAGGTTTGATAATGACTGATGGGGGAGCTTATATCAGAACAATCGCTTCTGGTGAAGCAATAGCTCCCGGTACTTCTGGAAAAGGACAATATGGTAATATTAGAGGCGGAATGTTGGAATCGTCTAATATAGATGTGGCCCGCGCAGCTTTGGATATGCAGCAGTTGAACAGAGGTTTTGCTGCGGTGCAGGGTGTTATTGACGATGTGGGACGGGTTATACAAAGCGTTATTCAGGCCTTCGATTAAAGCCTTTTTAAAACTACCATTTCGTTCATATGCTGCGGTTTGCTTATCCTCAAGTCCTCATTTATTTATATATAAATTCCGGGCTTTCGGAATTGCAAGCCTTTGCCTCTGAACGAAATGCTAACGTTTTCAAAAGGCTTTTTTGTTTTATTTTTTTTATCACAAATTTTTATGTCTAGAGTCTGGGGGAAACACGTGCCCTCACCCCGGCGCTTCGCGCCACCCCTCTCCCGTGGAAACAGAATAAATTATTCAGGTAGTTTATATTCGGGAGAGGGGGATTGGGTATGGATAATCGTATCAATAAAGCCACAACATATTCTTTAATAATTGGCTGTCTTATTTTTTTCTGTCCGTAATGCTTAATCTTGTTCCCCCTCTCCCGACTATATTCTTACTGAAAAATACTATGATTTCTCCACGGGAGAGGGGGTTAGGGGGTGAGGGCACAAGGTTCCGATATTTGCGGAAACCTGCGTGAGCGCCGAAAAGACAGTGTTTTTTATTGTATTTCTAATTCAGATAAATCAAGGTTTTTAACATTTTTTATTTTTGCATAATTTTCAAATAAGATGTTTACAAGGCGGTGTTCATACATGATGTCTCTGTTTTTTCTTAGTTCAGAGAGCGCGTAGGTCTCTTTGTCTTTAAAAGAATTTTTGTAAGGTCTTTCTGTGGACATGGCGTCATAAGAATCGGCAATGGCTATAATACGTGCCTCTAAAGGTATGTTGTCTCCCGCGAGTCCTTGTGGATACCCGAAGCCTTCCCATTTTTCGTGATGATATTTTACAGCATTTATATATTTGTGAAGTGTAGCGTATTTTTCTAAATACTGTGCTCCTTTTATGGAATGGGTTTTAATGATTTCGTATTCGGTATCAGTTAGTTTTTCGGGTTTGAGAAGGATTTGGGTGTCTATAAAAATTTTGCCAATATCGTGAATTAAGGCACCAAGCTTGATCTTGTGGATTTTGGAAGAGGATAGTTTGAGAGCACGGGCTAAAATTTCGGCGATTTTAGCTACTCTTAAGGAATGGCTATAGGTGATTTTGTCTTTATGTTTAATGTCTTGGAGTATTTTTTGGATGGTTTCTAGTTCTTGGTTTTTTTGAGGGACTAAGGTAGAGGATGGGTTTTCAGGGTTTTTGTAAATGACACAGCGATTTCTGCCGGTTTTTTTGGCAATATAAAGGGCTTTATCTGCGTTGGAAATTAGTAGATTACTTTTTTGAATAAGGTCGTTTTTTTGTGGTTTGTGGTTGGGTTTGGGAATAGAATCTGGATAAGTCGTAATACCAATGCTGATAGATATTTTGATTGGGTCTATTTTGATTTTGGGGTTTTGGTTGTTTTGTATGCTTTTTTTGATTTGATTTAACCATAGAGATTCGATCCATATTTTTTCTATTTCAGCGTTTTCGTGGTTGGAGCTGGTTTCTAGTGGAAATAAAAGACAGTTGAAATCCCCGTGGCTATCTTTTTCGATCAGTAAAGTTTTGGTTTTTTGGTTATTTAAATTTATTTGGACGGCATAAAGAAGCATCTCTTCTATTCTTTTTCTTATTTTTTCGGCAATACGAAAGGAGTCTTTGTCAGAAGCTCCCGGTAAAAGACAGAGCAATTCTTCGCCGCCGTATCTAGCTACAATATCTGTTTTGCGTAAAGTGTTTTGAATTATTTTGGATATTTTTTTAAGAACCTCATCACCTATAGGATGGCCATAGTTATCATTAATGATTTTAAAATAATCCAGGTCTAACATACAGATGGCTAATTTGTAGCTATTTTTTTGGGCTTTAGCCAAATGAGTTAGTAATTGAGTTTTTAAATAATTTCTATTATATAAATTTGTTAAAGGGTCTTTTAGCGCTTGGCTTTCTACGGAACTAAACGTATGAGCATGACTTAAGGCAAGAGCAATGTGGTTGGCCATTTCAATAATTAGTTTTTTATCTTGTTGATTAAAAGGAAGGTGATTTTTTTTCTCCGTAATATTAATGATGCCAATGGTTTCATTGTTATGTTTTAGCGGTACAGATAAAAAGGAAGATGCTTGATAGGTTCTATTGATAAGAGGTAAGTATTGTTGGGATTTGTAGATATTGGAAATAATAACTGGTTTGCCTTTGAGGGCGATTTTTCCAGCGATGCCTTCGCCCATTTTGAGGCGAGAACCAATAATAGGAGCTGTGTTTTTGGCTGCTTTTACGACGAGTTCGTTGGTTTTGCGGTCTAGTAACATGATAGAAACTGTTTTGGCTTGTAGTAAGCGGGAGATGATGTGAATGATCATTTGGAGTGTTTTATTGATATTTAGTGATGTTTTAATGTGTTTTGAAGCTTCGTATAGACTGGTGATTTCTAATAGCTTTTTTTTTAATTTTTCTTGTTTTACTTGTATTTTTTGGTTTTGTTTTTTATTTTCTTTTTGGAGAATAGTAGCCTTAATACTTAAGTTTTTTTGATTTCGATAGTTTTTGATTAGAAGTATTAAAGATTCTTTTAAATGAGATGGCGAGATTAGCCCTTGTATTTTGTGAAGGTGTGAACTTGCGATGGGCTGTTGATTTTGTAATATCCAGATTTGCGGAGGTTTTTTTAAAGTGAATTTGGGAAAATAATCTGGAAGTTTTTTATGGGAGGGACAATCTAGAATCAGAATGTTTGGGGACCATGATTCTAGTTCTTTGTGAAATGACTTTGGAGTAATTCCTGTTTTATAACTATCTTTTGGAGTAAGTATTTCTTTTAAGCTAGCTACTATTTTTGGGTTATTTGTATTTATTAATATTTTTATCATTTTTTTTTCTGTGAATTGAGTTGTTTTTCTAATTATATAATATAGTGAGAAAATGTTAAAATGATTACAAGGTAATTAATTTAGATTTTAGGCTGAAAGTTTTTTTTGCCTCACCCCCTAACCCCCTCTCCACTTGTGGAGAGGGGGGATTAAGAGGAAAATCTGAATAGGTATTCTAATTAATTTAGTTGTGAAAATTAGGACTGAATTTTAAGCTTTGTTGAAAATATGAGGGAGGACTAAAAATTAGTAAAAAAGAAATTTTAGAAGAGAGTGCTCTTCAGGAAGACTTTTATAAAGAAGTAATAGCGGTTATTTGTGCTTTATTGGCGATTTTTATTTTTCTTACGCATTATGCACCGAATACTACGGGTTTTTTGGGTTTTTGGGTGGTAAGTGTCTGGGGAAAGAAATTGTTTGGGCGAGCTGTAGTGTATTTACCTTTGTTTTTGGGATGTTTTTCTTTGGGAATGTTGTTTTATGAATTTAGAAGACGATGGGCTTCGGTTTTGATTTGTTTATGGGCGTTGTTTTTATCTTTGGTAGTGCTTTTAGAAATGTATAAGAGTAGTTTGTTTTTGAAGCCGGGTTTGGTTATACAGAGTAAAGGCGGAGGAGTGGTAGGCGGCTTTTTGTGGAAAAGTTTGGAAAGTTTGGTGGGAAAAAGTGGCGTTTTGTTGTTTTTGAGCGGAGTTTTTTTGATTTCGCTGATTTTTATATTTGAAACTTCTTTTGTGAGGATGTTGGTAAATTTGTTTAAGACGAATGTGGGAAAACCAGTTAAGGAAAGTGATAAAGAAGATGTCGTAGCTCAAAAAGAGGACGCTGTTTCCTGGTGGCAAAAGTTTATTTATTTATTTTTTTATACTAAAAGGTCAGATAAGTTGAGGATGAAAAAGAGAGCTAATAAAGTGAATAAGCGAAAGTCTCAAAAAAGTAAGCAGACTGATGAAAAAAAGGTGGCGCTTAAGCCAAATAAGTCAGAAGTAGTAGCTTCTAATGAAGGGTATGTTTTGCCGGATATCAGTCTTTTGGATGAAAGTAATTCGGAGTTTTTCAAAGGAAAAGTTAATGTGCAAGAACGCAAAGAAGTTTCGATTTTATTAGAAGAAACTTTTGCTAGTTTTAATGTGGACGCAAAGGTTGTTAATGTGACGACGGGTCCTTCGGTTACCAGATATGAGTTACAGCCAGGCGTAGGTGTGAAAATAGCTAAAATAGTAAATTTGACGAAAGATATTGCTTTAAAGCTGGCAGTGCCGCATATTAGAATAGAGGCGCCGATACCGGGAAAAGCTTTGGTTGGGATTGAAGTGCCTAATCAAAATATTAAGACGGTAACGTTACGCGATATTATGGAGAAAACCAATTTTTGGGACAGGAAATCGAAATTGGTTTGTGCTTTAGGATTAACAATTACGGGAGAACCTGTTTTGATGGATATTGCTAAACTGCCGCATGTTTTGATTGCTGGCGCGACAGGTTCTGGGAAAAGTGTGTGTGTAAATAGTATTATATTGTCTATTTTGTTTAGAGCAACGCCTGATGAAGTCAAGTTTTTGATGATAGATCCTAAAAAGGTAGAGCTGAGTATTTATAATAATATTCCGCATTTATTGGCTCCTGTAGTTACGGATCCTCATAAGGCGGCGGCGACGCTAAAACAATGGGCTTTGCTGGAAATGGAAAGAAGGTACGAGGCGTTTTCTCAACAGGGTGTGAAAAATATTGAAGCCTATAATTTGAAAATAGCAGAATTGTTGCAGAAAAAAAGAAATAAAACAAAAAAAGAGTTGAAAGATCCTGCGTTTTTGGAAGAAGTGGAAAAGCAAGAAAATGAAGAATTAAAGCCTTTACCTTATATTTTGGTAATTATTGATGAGTTGGCGGATTTGATGATGGTTGCTTCTCAGGAAGTGGAGAATACGATATGTCGTTTAGCGCAGATGGCGCGTGCTACCGGGATACATCTAATAATTTCTACGCAGAGGCCGAGTGTGAATGTTATTACGGGTTTGATTAAAGCTAATATTCCGTCGAGAATATCTTTTTATTTGCAGTCGCAGATTGATTCTCGTACGATTTTGGATATGCCGGGAGCAGAAAAGCTTTTAGGGAAAGGTGATATGCTGTATTCGCCGGTGGGTGCTTTTAAACCGAAGCGTTTGCAAGGTGTTTTTATGAGTGAAAAAGAAGTGTCTAATGTAGTAGATTTTTTAAAGAGACGGGCTAAACCGAAATATGTGGAAGAAATTATCCAAATGGAACCAATTAAAGGCGACGAGGGGGGCAGTGGTTCTTCGTCAAATAAGCAGAGTGATGATGATTTGTTTGAAGAGGCGAAAAATATAGTGATGAATACGCGTTATGCTTCTACTTCTTATTTACAAAGGAAGTTGCGTATAGGCTATAATCGAGCGGCAAGGATAATGGATGAGTTGGAAGAAAAGGGGATTATTTCGCAATATGCGGGAGAAAAACGGCCTCGGGAAGTATTGTAAAAACAATTCTTTAGATGATTATTTTTCTTTGGCTTCTTTCAGACTGGATAATAAAAAAATATTTTTTTTGATTAAATTGATCATTCCAGAAGTATCTAATAATTTTATGATTTGCGGTTTTGTGCAGACAAGGTAAAGACTTTGTTTTTTTGCTACTAATTTTTTGGCTGCAATAGCAATGACGCCTAAACCGACACTGTCTAGGTAAGTAGTTTCTTCCAAATTTAAAATAATTTTTTGTTGATCGTTTTTTTCAATGATTTTTGAAAGTAGGTCATTGAATTTAGGTGCATGATAATCATCAATCTCGCCAGCGGTGGTAACGATGATGTTATTTTTTTCTTTAGTAATTTTTATATCTAGTTCCATGTTTTAACCTCTTTAGTGGATTTGTTTTCATTATAACTTATTTTTTCTTTTTAAATAATAGTGAATTTAAATATTTAAAATTTAGTTTTTCTTGGGGCATGGTTTCGGAATAAAGATTGAATAGACGGGATTCCAAACCTTCTTTGGTGAGGTATCGGGTAAGTGTGGCATTTTCGGCAATAGAAATAATGCCCGTTTCTTCTGAAACCACAATGATGAGAGCATCGGATAATTCGGAAAGCCCTAAAGCAGCACGGTGTCGAGTGCCAAGTCGATAATCTTGTATTTTACTATCGGTAAGTGGTAAAAGAGAACTCGCTGAATAAATTTTGTCTTCACGAATAATTACGGCTCCATCATGGGTGGGTGATTTTGGGAAAAATAAATTAATGAGTAATTCGGCAGAAATGTCGGCGTTGATCTTGATACCTGATTCGATATATTCGGTGAGATAGGTGCTTTTTTCTATGACAATTAAAGCGCCTATTTTGTTTTTGGATAAATGATCTATGGCTTTTAAAATATTTTTAATGATAATGGTGTTTTTACCTTCGGAAGATAAAAATGGCGAGGAAAAAAGTGAGCCACGCCCTAGTTTTTCTAGTAGGCGGCGAATTTCTGGCTGAAAGATGATAACTACTAAGAAGATAATGATGGTAGTGAATTTGTCTAATAGCCAAACTAAGGTAGAAAGATGCATTGTTTTACTGATAATATAAAGTATAAATAAAACAAAAAATCCTTTAAGCAGGTTAAAGGCCTGGGACTTTTTGATCCAGGAAAGAAATTGATAAATAATAAGATAAACAATAATGATATCTATGATTTTTAACCAAGGGATAGCTGTGAGATAGTACATATTAAATAATGGTTCCTTTATTAGTAGTAATTTTTTATATCATTAAGTGACATACTCAATATAATTTTAACATTTTTTATATGAGCGGGAAATAAGTTAAAATATAAACGAGATTAGAGAGGAAGACGGGGAATGAAAGATAAAAAAACGATAAGACAAGAAATGTTTGCTAAATGGCAGATTTTAGAAAACAAACAAGTGACTAATGCTGGTGAAGCTATGTGTCAGAAATTGGCGGCTGAAAAGGATATTATGCAAGCGAGCGCTATAGCCGTGTATATGGCTTTTCAAAAAGAGATTAATTTAAAGGTTTTTATAGAAAAAATGATAGGTTTAGGGAAAAAAGTTTTTTTGCCTAAACATGATGAAAAAAAACAAAAATATATTTTAACTCAAGTAAAATGTTTGAAAACGGGGTTGGCTAAAGGAAAATATGGAATATGGGAGCCGGTGTCTTTGGAAGTGCCGAAACAGCAAATAGATTATTGGTTTGTGCCCGGAGTGGCTTTTGATAAAGAGGGACATAGATTGGGACGTGGGGTGGGATATTATGATCGTTTATTAAAAGATTTTTCAGGCCAGAAAATAGGGGTGGCCTATAAATGGCAGATGATGGATAAGTTGCCGATAGAGGAATGGGATGTGAAAATGGATAAAATATTTTTTGTTTAAAAATTTTTTATCATTTCGGTTGATGTATATAATGAATTTGTGTTATAAATATGGGGAAATTATAAAGTGTGAATTTGGTACGAAACACTTTATTTGGCATGTATGCTTTTCCAATATGTTTTTTTATGCGAATTATTATAATTTAAAGGGAGATTAAAGTTATTGAGTAGATTTATTATAGATGGTGGGTATCGATTAAAAGGAAATGTGAGAATTTCCGGCTCTAAAAACGCGGCTTTACCGATTCTGGCCGCAACTATTTTGATGGATGGAGATACGCATCTAGATAATGTTCCGCATTTATTAGATATTTCCTCAATGATTAAAATGTTAGAAGCTTTAGGGTTAAGAGCAGAATATAAAAATGACTGTAAAGTAAGGGTTAGTAACTATAGAAAAATACGGCATATTGCTCCTTATGAATTAATTACAGCAATGCGAGCTTCTTTTCTAGTGGCAGGTCCAATATTGGCTAAAACCGGTTTAGCGAAAATTCCGTTTCCAGGAGGGTGCTCTATTGGAGCTCGGCCAGTTGATATTCATTTGAAAGGTCTGAAAGCCTTAGGGGCGGAGATTAATATTGAGCATGGGTTTGTGTCTTTTAAGGCTAAAAAATTAGTAGGTAATAAGATTTTTTTTGATTTTCCTTCTGTGGGGGCTACGGAAAACGTAATGATGGCCGCTACTTTGGCGGAAGGTGAAACCGTGATAGAGAATGCGGCGCAAGAACCAGAAATAGTGGATTTGGGACGTTTTTTAAATAAAGCCGGCGCAAAAATTGAAGGATTAGGAACTAATGTTTTACATATTACAGGAGTGGATACTTTACATGGTGTAAATTATTCTGTCATACCAGATAGAATAGAGGCGGGAACCTTTTTGTTGGCGGGCGCGATATCTAAGGGAGAGATTAGTTTGTCTGGGATTAATTTGGAACACGTACAAGCGGTGATGTCTAAAATGGAAGATTGTGGAGTGCGGTTTTCGGTTGAATCTAAAGGAGAAAATGAGAAAGTGGTACATGTGAAGTCCGGTGACTCATTTAAAGCAGTGGATATAAGTACTAGACCTTTTCCTGGTTTTCCGACAGATATGCAGCCGCAAATGATGACTTTTTTAACTTTAGCACAAGGAACGAGTGTTATTTCGGAATCTGTTTTTGAAAACCGTTTTTTACATGTGAATGAATTGCAGAGAATGGGTGCGGATATAGAAATTAAAAGGAATAACGCTATTGTGCGAGGCGTGTCTAGTCTTTCTGGAGCAGAAGTTAAAATTACGGATTTAAGAGCGGGTGCTGCTTTGGTTTTGGCGGCTTTAGCAGCAGATGGCACGACGGAAATATATGGTTTGAAACATTTGAAGCGTGGCTATGCTAAATTCGCGGAAAAACTGACAGCTTTGGGAGCTAAAGTTACTTCGGAATCATAAAAAATATTATGACCTATCAACATAAGATAGATGCTCTAAAAAAACAAATCCAAAATATTCGGCAAAATAAAAATATTCTATCTGAAGTTGAGATTGTGTATGTAACCAAATATGCTACCTTACAACAGATGCAAGAATTGTGGGGATGTGGGGCGCAGGTTTTTGCGGAAAGCAAACAACAGAATTTAGAAGATAAGGCGGCTTTTTTTCACGATAAAAATATTGTTTGGCATTTTATTGGTCATTTACAAACTAATAAAGTTAGAAAAGTAGTGCAAGTTGTACATTGTGTACAGTCGGTTGATAGTTGGCGTTTATTGGAAAAGATTGATGTGGAAGCCGGGAAGCTAAATAAAAAAATACAAATATTGTTACAGCTGAAAAATTTGGATGAAAAGGATAAATTTGGGTTTTTGGAAACGGAAATTAGAAATAATTTAACTAAATTTTTTGAGTTTGAAAATGTAGAAGTGACTGGTTTGATGATGATGGCGCCACATACGGATAATGAGAAAATAATTAGAAATTGTTTTAGGGCAGGCTATAAATTATATCAAGATATTAGAAAAGAATATGCGGGATTTACTATATTGAGTATGGGGATGAGCGCTGATTATGAAATAGCGGTTGAAGAAGGAGCAAATATGATTAGGATAGGGAGTAAGATCCTAAAGGATTAATTGTTTTAAAGGTAGAGTTTTGCTATTATTTTTAAGTGAGGCATTAAAGTTTAAAAAAAAGGATTAAATAAAATGAGTACTTTTTCGGAAAAGATGAAGGTTTTTTTTGGGTTTCAGGAAGAAAATGAGGGTTCAACTCAGTATGAAACAAAACCTATGAGAGAAGCAGCTGTAAAAAGCGGGGCTACGGGAAACCCTTTTAAAAGTGCGTTATCTAATACGGGGAGTGGAATGCTTGATTTTTCGGAAATAAAAATTGAAGAGCCGCGTATTTATGAAGATTCTTTGAATATTGCAACTTATTTACGAGAAAATAAGCCCGTGATTATTAATTTGAAATATTTGGAGGGGGAAGCGGGTAAAAGACTGATTGATTTTGTGTGTGGTACAGCATATGCCATTAATGGTCATATGCGTAAAATTGGCGAAAATATATTTTTGTTTACTCCAGAAAAGATTTTGATAGGGCTAACTCAAGATGCGGTGAATTTAGATTCGCGTCTGAAAAAGAAAGAAGAGAAGCAGACGGATTTTTGTGTTGATTCAGATTCTATTTAGAGTTACTTCAAGATAAACATTTTTTAAGCGCTTTTTGATATGTCTGGTAATATTTTTGACGAAGAGATTCGGCTAGATGTGGTTGAAAAGTTTTTTCAATTTCAATGATTTTTAGAAAGCTATTTTTATCCCAAAATCCAGATGTTAGACCGGCGATAGCTGCGGCACCAAAAGCGGTGGTTTCGGTTATTTTAGGGCGTTCTACAGGTAAATTGAGAATATCAGCCTGAAATTGCATAAGGAAATTATTGTTACTAGCACCTCCGTCGGCTCTTAAGGTTTTTACGGAACTATTTAAGGATAGGTTGAATTCGTTGACTAGGTCTTTGGTTTGATAGCAGATGGCTTCTAGTGCGGCTCTAGCAAAATGCCTGGGAGTAGTCGCTCTGGTTAGTCCTGTAAAAAGACCTCTGGCTTCTGGGTCCCAATAAGGGGCGCCAAGACCAGATAAAGCTGGAATAAAATATACTCCTTCATTTGAATCTAAACTACGAGCTAGTTTTTCAGTTTCTTGGGCGTTTTTGATGATTTTGAGTCCGTCTCGTAACCATTGGATGGCGGCTCCTCCAGTAAAGACGCTTCCTTCTAGCGCATAGGTCAGTTTTCCCTTGATTTGCCAGGCAATGGTCGTGATGAGATTCTGGCTGAGACTGGTATTGTTTTTGGTTGTGGCCATCAAAAATAGTCCGGTACCATAAGTGTTTTT
>JABGVJ010000103.1 GCA_018646105.1 bacterium | reverse complement strand
TTTGGGTGTCCTAAGCAAGAACAATGGATTATAGAAAATAAAGGGAAACTTAAAGTTCCAGTTGTAGCAGGGGTAGGTGCTGCTTTTGATTTTTTTTCGGGGAATTTAAAGCGTGCTCCTAAATTTGTGCGAGATTTGAGACTAGAATGGTTATATAGATTATGTCAGGAACCAAGTAGGTTGTGGCGTAGATATTTTTTGGGTGGCATTCAATTTATGAAGATTATTATGGCGCAGAAGCTGAAAAAAATAGATTTTTGAGATATAAACATGAAAACTTTTTTCAAAGAAACCGGTAAAGTTCTGATTTTTATTTTTATATTTTTTCTTTTGATGTATTGGCTTAAAAACAAGGCGGAACTGGATATTGTGGGGGATTTCCATTTGAGTGACAAGCCAATTTTTAAGTGGTTTTATCAAGAAGATAAGACTGGAGTGAGGTTTGAGCGATGACTGGATTTTTACTTTTAACCTAATTTCTGATATATTATGATGATAAATTTTTTAGAATTAAAGCTTGTTTTTTGTCAAAAAAGCATGATAGTTTGAGGACTGGCTGGACGCAGGAAATTTCAATAAAAAAAGGAGTAAAAAACGATGGATAAACTAGGGATGACTTTTGAGCAATTTTTAGCAAATACGAGTCCAAATATAGCTTTAGGGAGTTTTGTATTTGATCTGTTATTAACGTTTTTATTAACTTTGTTATTAGGCTATGTGTATGTGAAGTTTGGTAATGCGTTATCTAATCGTAAATCGTTTGCCAGAAATTTTGTTTTGATTACTATGACCACGATGTTGATTATTACAGTGGTTAAATCATCTTTGGCCTTATCTTTAGGTTTAGTGGGAGCTTTGTCTATTGTGAGGTTTAGGACGGCCTTAAAAGAGCCAGAAGAGTTAGCATATACCTTTTTTGCGATAGCCCTAGGTTTGGGATTTGGTGCGAATCAAAGAGTGCTTACCATTGTTGCTTTTATAATCATTGTGGGGTTGGTTATAGCTAGAAGTTATTTTTCAAAACAAGGTGGTGCGCATCATAATTTGCATTTAACTATTTCTAGTCATAAGCCGGAGAAAGTGAAGTTGACAGAAATAGTAGATGTTTTGAAAGAGCATAGTGAAGCTGTAGATATGAAACGTTTAACAGAAGGTGAAGGAACATTAGATGTTTCTTTGTATGTAGAGTTTAATACTTTTGAACAATTGAATAAGGCTAAGGAAGCGTTGCAGAAAATAGATAAATCTATAAATTTGAATTTTTTTGATAATGCAGGGATTATGGCCTAAATGGAATTAAAAAGAGATAAGCCAGTAAATAAAATTTTGAAGGAAATTTCCCATAAAATAAGGGGGGGCATCAAAGCCATAAAAAAAAGAACATCTATGGTTGTCATCCTTAGTGTTTTATTTTTTTTGATATGTGTTAGTTTGAGTTTTTCGCTAGGATTTTTTTCCGGTTTTTTGGCTTTAAGAGATGGACATATACCTAAGATTAAAGCTTTTTTATTATTAAATATAAAAATACCAGGGCAGTATTTTAAAGGGGCAACAGCTCGTTCAGAAAAAATAAGCATTGATATCAAACATATGGATTTTCAAAAACTAGAACACAAAAGAAAAGTAGCTTTACAAACAGGGATGTTAATATCAAATTCTGATGATTATGTGCCGGCAAAGATACGGTATCAAAACGAAACAGTAAAAGTAAAGCTTCGTTTAAAGGGAGATTGGATTGATCATTTACGTGGTAGAAAATGGTCTTTTAGGGTTAAAGTGAAAGGGGATAACACAATTGATGGTATGAAAGTATTTTCCTTACATAATCCCAAAACGAGAAATTATATATATGAATGGATATATCATAAACTTTTAGCAAAAGAGGGACTATTAGCACTTAGATATAAATTTGTAACTGTGATACTAAATGGTAAGCAGATAGGTGTATATGCTTTGGAAGAACATTTTGATAAAAGATTAGTCGAAAATAATAAGTTGCGAGAAGGGCCTATTCTTAAATTTTCAGAAGATTTAATTTGGCAAGAAAGAGCATATTTTGGGAAAGATACAGATACTAGCCGTCTTATAGGTGAAGTATTTTTTCGTAGTAATATAGATGGATTTCAATCGAATAAAACCAAAGAAAATCCGGTTTTAAAACAACAATATATTAAAGCTGTAACATTACTTGATAAATTTCGACGCCATAAATTAAAAACATCACAAGTGTTTGATGTGGATAAATTAGCGAAATATATAGCAGTATCCTTACTAATGGGAGCAGAACATGGTATCGGGTGGGCGAATGAACGATTTTATTATAATCCTGTTACTTCGAAACTAGAACCTATCGGATTTGATGGGGATGCTGGAAAAAAAATAGAAATAAACTTTGTTCCATCAGATATATATTCAAGCTTATTTTTAAATGATCCTGTTTTCACGGCAAAATTAATTGAACAATTAAATAGGGTGTCAAAACAAACTTATTTAACTTCTTTTTTTACGAATATTCAAGATGAACTAGAAAAAAATCTTAATATAATTTATAAAGACGAATATGCAACTTTTCTTTTTTCAAAAAATATTTTTTTTGAAAATCAAAGCCTTATTAAAAAAATCTTAAATCCACCTAGAATGATATATGCATATTACGAACAATCCAAAAAACGCAACATAATTTTTTCTGTTGGGAATATACAGCAACTTCCACTAGAGATTGTAGGATTATTATATAAAGATATTTTTATCAAACCGGCTCTTAAAAAAAATATTATAAAAGGAAAAGCCCAACTTGAATTTATTGCTTATCAAAATATTAGCTTTAAACTACCAGGAAAATTTAAATGGAAAGAAGAAATGCTAAATGATTTAACTATAAAATATAAGTTGTTAGGAACAGAAAAAATAAGAGAAGAAAAAGTGTTCCCTATACCTAGAAGAGAAGAAAAATTTGAAAAAAATGATTTTATTCGTAAACCAGCTAATGTACATAAATTTAAATTTTTAAAAATAAATAAATCCTCAAAACTAATTAACTTTAGAACAGGCAATTGGAAACTTAGTAAAAATTTAATTATTCCTAAGGGATATATTGTTGTGGCTGGCCCAGGTTTAAAATTAAATTTAACTAATTCTGCTAAAATACTTTCGTATTCTCCAGTTAAGTTTATAGGTTCAGAAGAAGATCCTATTAAGATTTATTCTTCAGATTCTAAAGGGCAGGGGATTGTGGTGATGAATGCCAAAGAAGAATCGGTATTGGAATATGTGCAGTTTAATAATTTATCTAATTTGGAACAAGCTGGCTGGTCGTTAACTGGTGCTGTGAATTTTTATGAGTCGCCGGTAATGATTAGCAATTGTGTATTTAAGAAAAATCGATCTGAGGATGCTTTGAATATTATTCGGACAACTTTTAAGATAGAGAATACGGTTTTTAAAGATACGCAGTCAGATGCTTTTGATGCGGATTTTGCGCAAGGAAAATTCAGCCATACTTCATTTATTAATTCAGGTAATGATGCCATAGATGTATCTGGAAGTTTTGTGGAAGTGGAAGATGTGTTGATTGATGGGGCAGGAGATAAAGGAATAAGTGCGGGTGAAGGCAGCCAAATGATTGTAAAAAATATTGAAATAAAAAATGCGGAAATTGCTGTTTCCAGTAAAGATAATTCCAAGATAGATTTGCAGGATAGTAAAATAAGTAAGAGTAAAGTAGGGTTTGCTGTTTTTCAGAAAAAAAGTGAGTATGGACCAGGCGTAGCCGAAGTAAAAAATACCGAAATGAAAAAGATAGAAGTACCTTATTTAGTAGAGAAAAAATCTATTTTATTGATTGATGGCAAAAAGAAGAAGTCAAAACAGAAAAAGGTTAAGGAAATTTTATATGGGAATGAATATGGTAAAAGCAGCAAATAAATCTGTGATGCAAAATAGAATTTGGCGTTATGAACGGAAATTTTTTATTTCTGAACATAGTCGATATGAAATAGAAAAAAACATTAAATTACATCCAGCGTTTTTTTCTGAAATATATCATCAAAGATATGTGAATAATATTTATTTTGATTCTGTGAATATGGAAGATTATGTTTCTAACGTGTCAGGTTTAGCAAGTAGGAAAAAAGTTCGGATTAGATGGTATGGTGATTTGTTTGGGAAAATTGAGAAGCCGGTTTTAGAGTTTAAGATTAAGAGGGGGCTTGTAGGAACGAAACAATCATATCCTCTTGATTCTTTTGTATTAAATAAAGATTTTAATATGAAAGATATAGTTGAAGTTATAAATAAAGCAGAGGTGGAGCAGCGAGTAAAAGTAGAACTTAAAGCTTTAAAACCGTTTCTTTTAAATAGATATAGCAGGAAATATTTTCAGTCAGTAGATAAAAATTTTAGATTAACAATTGATTCTGATTTGCATTTTTATAAGATTGATAGTTATCATAATCTTTTTTTTCATAATTTTGTGGATAAAACAAATAATGTATTGGAATTAAAGTATAATGAGGAGATGGATCATAGAGCAGATACGATTACTAATTTTTTGCCTTATAGAATGACCAGAAGCTCAAAATATGTTTCTGGTGTTCAGGTTATTTATGGCTAATATTTTACTAATACATAATTATTATAAAATTAGAGGGGGCGAGGATGTTGTATTTGAGAAAGAAACAAAAGCGTTGGAAGAGCGTGGACATAAGGTAATCAAATATACCAGACATAACAGAGAAATTGATCAATATGGGTTTTGGGAAAAGATAAGTTTTTTTTGGCGGGCGATTAGTAATCACCGTACAAGAAGAGATCTGGAAGCGCTTTTAGAAAAACATAAAATTGAGATTGCGCATGTTCACAATGTTTTTCCTTTGATTTCGCCTGGGATTTATAAAATATTGCATAAGCATAAAATAAAAGTTGTGCAAACTTTGCATAATTATCGTTTTTTATGTCCTAACGGGCTTTTTTATAGAAATAAACGTATTTGTCAGAGTTGTCAGAAAGGTAGTTTTTGGCCTTGTGTGGCACATAAATGTTATCGAAATTCGTTTGTTTTTTCTTTGTTATATGCATTTATAATTAAACTTAATCAGAAGAATTTTAAAAAGAATATAGATGGCTATATTGCTTTAACTCAATTTGCGAAAAATATATTTATTGATAATGGTCTTAAAGAAAAAAAGGTTTATGTAAAAGATAATGGTTTTTTTGATCCGAAAAAGAGTCAAAAAGCATCAGAAGGGTATTTTTTGTATCTGGGTAGAATATCTGAGGAAAAAGGGCTTGATT
>JABGVJ010000112.1 GCA_018646105.1 bacterium | reverse complement strand
TACCTAAAGATTGGTGGTTTACAACCTTAGCCATAGTACTACCCTTAGATATTATGATTGATGCGTTTGTAATATATTTTACGCTAAAATTCACTAAAAAAATGCTCATCAAAAGAAAAATCATTGAACCGGATGATGCTTGAAAGCATAATGGACAAAATAGATACGCTTAGGTAACTGCCCTCACCCCGCCCACCGCAGGTGGCCATAGAGTTATAAATGCGGGAGCAAATTAATTTAGTAACAACCTCAACTAAAGTGATTTCAAAGTTTAATTTTAAAATCCTTTTAAAAGAAGCTATAATAAAATTCTTATGTATTTAACCAAACCCAAAGAACCAATAAATCCTTTAGCAAAAAATATACATAAATATTATTTATACTCTTTTTTAAAAAAATTAAAATTTAGTTTGCCGATTTTCGCCTTATATTTTGCATCCAAAGGACTTAATTACACCAATATTATTAATGTTTTTGTAGCCGCGTCTATCGCTCAAATTATTTTTGAAGTACCAAGTGGTGTTTTTGCAGATTATTTTGGTAGAAAAAGCGCCCTCTATGTATGTGCAATAAGCAATATTCTTTCCATTGTTTTTTATCTTTTTGGAACTAACGCAATTCATTTTTTATGCGGAGGCTTTTTTTTAGGAATAACCCTTGCTTTTGAATCTGGAACCGAATCTGCATTCCTTTACGACACCTTGAAAGATTTGGAACGAGAAAAAGAATACAAAAAAATTGAAGGAAAAGCTCATTCTTTTTCTCTAATAGGTTTTGCCGTTGCCAGTTTTTTTGGCGGTTTGATCGCCTTGATTTCTTTGCAAATGACTTTTTGGGCTAACTTTCTCATTGCTTTGTTATTACCATTAATTATTTATAATTTTAAAGAACCAAAAAAATATAAAGCTCTGAGTGATAAAAAATATTTTGTTCATTTGAAACAGGCTGCGATCTATTCTTTTAAACACACACGCATTAAATGGTTAATTATTTTTTCTTCCCTAGTAATGGTTAGTGTCCTGGCTCCCTTTGCTCTTCTGCAGATATATATAAAAGGTATTGGCGTACCATTAAAATTTTTTGGTATTGTTTATACTTTTTTACTACTTACCAGTGCGCTGTCTTCGCATGTAGCGCATAGGGTTTATAAGCGTTTAGGCGAATTTAAAGCGCTTCTTATTTTACCGCTTTTTGCCGGCGTAGCTTTAATACTTATGGGGAAAATTATTTTTATTTTTTCTTGGGTATTCATTATCCTTTTAGAATTTGTTTATGGGTATTTAAAACCGGTAATTATGGATGAGATACATAAGCTTATCGAGTCTCATCATAGAGCAACAGTATTATCTTTAAAAGGCTTTGTTCAAGGTGCTTTATTTGCTATTCTTTCACCTTTTTTGGGTTATTTTGCTGATATATATTCTTTACCAACCGTTCTTTTTATTGAAGGTATTTTAGTATTAATTATTTGTGTGCCAATGGTATTTTTGATTGTTAAAAAAAAATCAGCAATTCTCTAAATTCCGTCCCAAAATTCTAAGCCGACGGGTACCGGACTTGGGGAAATAACCCCAGCTATCTGAAACTCACCCCCTAAATCCCCCTCTCTTTATTCAAAAAGAGGGGGACTTGAGAAAAACAATGTGACCGCAGCTCTCTCCCATTTTAGGGAAACGGGCGAGGGGAGGGGCTGGCTAAGGTCATTTTTGGTTTATCTAGGCGTTCGCTTAGGGGCAGGCTTTGCTACTGCCTCAAAAAATAAGAAAAAAGGTTATCATGGCACCTTAGGAAGGCTAGGGGTGTTTTAGGTAAATTTGTGGTTTTTTTTTAGCTGGCTTGCGCTGGTTGCATAGCAATATCACTTTCTTTTTTCGGAATTCAAAAATCAGGGAAATTAAGGCTAGGTGGAGGGGGTAATATATTGAAATTTTTTGTATGAGTGGGGTTACGCTAATCAAAAAAAAAGTTTATAGCTTCTTTAAAAACAATAAAATTGATAAAATGGGACATACTAAAATTTGAGAAGTAAATCGCATAATTCTAGATTAGATTGTTAAAAAAACACATGAATAATGAAGCTAAAAATCTTGAAAATTATGAAAAATTAAAAAGGCTAATGAGTGCTCCAGTAAAACCAGTTGCTGCCTTTATTGGTGCAGGTGCCTCTATTCCATTAGGGATACCAGGTTGGAAAAAACTTTTGAAGGACCTAGTAAAAGAATTTAAAGTGGAAATAGACGTTGATAAAACTATTGAAGAAAAAGGGTTTCCAAAAACAGCATCAATAATTTATGACGCATACACGGGGGAAAATAAGAATGAAAAATACAATAATTTTTTAGCGTCAAAATTCATTCCTAGCAAAACCACAAATACAGGCTTGCATACAAAAATAATTAGTAATTTTAAAATAATTTTAACAACTAATTATGATACTAGCATTGAGACTACGTATAGTGACATTAATTTTATAAATAAGCTGAATAAAATAAACAGTATCAACTTATCTATACAAAAGTTTCCTGGGTTTAATATTTCAGCTATCTCACCTGGCCCGACTTTAATTTATCTTCACGGTAATAACGATGAAAAAAAATATGTTTTAAGAGAAGAAGAATATAAATATGCTTATCCGGGTTTTTATGAGTTAGATGGCAGCTCGCCTTTAGAGACATTGTTAAGTATTATGTTAAAAGATTATAATTTGGTTTTTATTGGGTTTAGTTTTACTGATAGAGTCGTGGCTCATTATTTACAAAAAGCGGCACTAGATTTTAATCTGCAAAAGCAAAGACATGAAAGCACTTACCCCGGGGATAAATACCCAAATACCTTTCCACCTCATTTTGCGATTTTAAAAGAAAAAAGAAAACTAAATTTAGGCCCTCAAAATTTAGAGGCCTTCCAGATATTAAAAAATAAAAACATAATTACCAGTGATGGATTTGTTGATTATGAAGAATTTAAAAAAATTAACGATAAAGCTAAATTTTTTGATGAATTATTCAAAAATGTTGCTTTATCTGTAAAAACTGAAAAGATTTTAGAGAAACTTTTAGAATGTCAAGTTAATACAGAAAAAATAGAAGAACTTGAAAAAACTGGGCTTAATTTTTTATTTTATAAAGATGAGCATATAGAAATAGAGCATATTTTAGAAGACTTGCATTCTAATCAAGTTAATCATATAAAACCAGGAGAGGAGGCCTTAAATGCCCCAACAAATTAATATAAATGAAATATTTAATGAGATTGAAGAGGTTGTGCAAAAGCAATATTCAAACAATAATTTTAAAAATTTACTATTGTGCATTACGAATGCTGCTACACAAAATTATTTTTTCAAAAAAGCAATCCTACAATCGTCCGATCCTGTCTCTTGGCTAATCCCTTTAACAAAAAAGAAATTTTTTGCAAACACTGAAATATCTAAACTTTCTCCGGAAGATGGATACGAACCATATTGGCCTCCAATAGATTATCTTGAGAATGTCGCAAGATTGAATTCAGAACAATCTGAAAAAGAAATTACAAACACATTAGTAAAAATAATAGGCGAAATCATAAAAAACAATAAAAAAGGTACGAATAATTCCTGGATAGATAGAATGGTTATTTCCATAATCAGTTATTTGCCTTTAGAAAAAATTAAAGCCACTCATATTAAATTTATTAAAAATATCATTAAAGCTGACGGGAAATTTTCAAATTCAGCAGATTTAGTAATACAAGGGTTTTTGCCTAAGTTAATTGAGATGAGTAATACAAAATATTTACTAGAAATTATAAAAGTATTGATTGATTTTAAACGGGAAAAAGAAAGTTATGGTGAACAATATAAGCAGATTTCTGGCGGAGATAAATATTTGTTAAAGTTGGCTTTTACTGAAAAAAATAAAAAATCTTTGGCAGACATTTGCCCTATTGAAATTACTCAAATCGTGCTCAAAAAAATAGATGAAATAATTAAAGAAGATAAAACTCAATTTTATGTTACTGATATTCCGGCTATAGAAGACCATCAACAGACCAAGAGAGTACAAGATAGATATCCCTACATATTAATCAGCCTATTAAGAGACATGCTATTAGCTATTGATTCAAAAGAAATTTCACAAGAGTTTTTTAACTTATTGTCAAAACGTCATCCTATATATAAAAGACTTATCCTATATACAATAAATAAAAAATATAATGATTTAAAAGGGCAATTTTGGGATTGGGCCGCAAAAATCAAGAATCCATTAAACCAGCATTATACTATAAAGCACGAAATGTATAATCTTTTAGAAAATAATCAGGATAAATTAACACAATCTCAAATTAATACGGTAATAGATTGGATCGAAAATAAAAAATATTATCTTTCAAAGAATAATTTAAATAATCCTGAATCCAAGAAAAAATATTTAGCTTATCAAAAGAAAAAGTGGCTTTCTAGTATCAAAAACCATAAAAAAGCCGCAGAAAAGTATAGCTATTACAACTCCATCAATGACGCTCCTTTAGAACACCCAGATTTTGACTTTTGGATGGGCGATATTACATATTTATCCGACAAAGAGGATGATGAAATATTCTCAAAATCTGCAGAAGAAATTGTTTCTTATTTAAATAACTATAAAGGTGATGAATGGGGAAGAGATTTAGGGGGTGCTTTAGGTACTAATATTTCTATGAATCCTAAAAAATACAGTGAAAATATTGAGGCGTTTTTAGGTATTAAATCAAGTTATCAAAAACGTATTTTCGAAGGTTTTAAAGGGGCATGGATGTCAAATCAGGATGTTGACTGGGAAAAAATTTTAGATTTCATGGAAAAGTTTTTTAGCAGTAAAAATTTTGAAAGAAATACAGAAGGTGCTAAAGATATTATAATTTATAACGCCGTTGACTTAATAGATTCTGGCCTCAACAAAGATGTGCACGCATTTTCTCTGGATTTGTTACCTAAGGCGAAAAAAAATATATTAAATTTAGCAGATAAAGCCAGTTCGAAAAGTTTTGTAATTGATCCTTCGAATATTGTTCTAGAGGTATTGAATTCTCCTAAAGGAAAAATATATTCAACATTACTAAACTATGCCTTAAGATATGCAAAAATTAATAAGGAAAAATTTAAAAATGATGAAAGATGGGAAAAAGATATAAAAGAATTTTTTACAACCAAATTAAATAGGGGGGGCGGAGGCTCACAACCATTTTTTGTGGTTTTGGGGCAATATTTTTCAAATTTAGCGTATCTAGATTATAGTTGGGTTGAAAAAAATATTAACAAAATATTCAACAAAGATGAGGATGCCGATTGGACGGCTGCTTTTACAGGCTATCTTTATTATTCTCGAACTGTCTATAAAGATTTATATGAATTATTGAAAAAAGAAGGGCATATTGAAAAAGCATTAGAAATTAATTTGAAAGATTTAGGATCTAATATTGAAGCTAAATTTATACAATCAGTTTGTCTGGCCTATGGAATGGGGCTTGAGAACTTAAAACAAAAAAAGAGCGTGATAGAAAAAATACTTAAAAAGAAAGATATAAATCAACTAACCGAAATAGCAAGATTTGTTTGGTCACAAGGAAGAGCTGATTCTTCTATAGAAAAAGAAATTCAACCCAAAATTAAGCTTTTGTGGCAAGAATTAATAAAAATATGTAAAGAAGATCCAAATAAATATCAAAACGTATTATCTGAACTATCATTATGGGGAGAATTGTTTGACTATATAGATGATGATATTTTTGAATGGCTAAAAATTTCTTCCGCTAAAATAGGGACAAATTATACCTTTTTTATTGATTATCTTCGAGAACAGGTATCTTCCTTTCCTGAATATGTAAGTGAGATTATATTAGAAATGACTCAAAATAAAGTTTTTTTCGGATATTCTAAAGAAACAATTAAGCAAATAATAAGTGAGTTGTATAATAATCAACAAATAGCTATTGCGGACAGGCTTTGTAATCTTTATTCCGAAAATGGCCGATATTTTTTACGAGACGTTTATAATGAATATCATTCTAAAAATTAAAGGAGGATTTTTATATGTGTTTATGGATATTTGATAGAGATATTAAGAATAGGCTAAAACAAATAGACGAGTTATACACAAAGAAAGCATCAAAAAAGAAACTCAGTAAAGAACATATACAGATTTTAAAAAAGCTAATTAAATATAAGAGTTCAGTTAATATAAATATGGCAGGAGGATTTGGTACTGAATACTGGAATAAATATGAGGGAGTTATATTGGATTATGAAAAACATAATTTTAGTAGAATAACCGCGGTGGCGGCTTTAGTTATTTCAATTATTTCTGTTATTATTTCATGCGCGGCACTAACAAAGTCTTAAAAAATCAGTGTTCTTCAGGTAACTGCTTAATTGTCTCTAATATGTGAGAGGCATGAATTATAACAGCTAATGCCAAAGGATGGGTCAGTTCTTTTTTTTCGTATAAGCTTTTAATAGTTTCTGTTACATTGTGTTCCTTTGAAACAAGGCCTGCAATAAACTGGATTTTACCAATGTGTGTACTTCCTGCATAATTTCTATTAGAATCAACAAAATAAACAGGCCCGCCACTGTTCCCTTTAAAAACTTCGAAATCAAGTAGGAACGATTCATTTTCTTTGGTAGGGACAAGAGGGTAAGACGCAATTTTTCCGCTTCTTAAAATAGGAAAACCTGCCTTATTTGCTTCAGCCCCAAAAGGGAATCCTAAACAGACCATTTCATCGCCAGGGTGGATTTCAAAATCAGTCAAAACTTTATCATCTGCAAACATATTTGTAGATAATAATTGTAAATCAATATCTTTTGGAAGGCTAATATACATCACAGCTACATCAATTCCCGCATTATTTTTTATCCATAGAGGATTGTTGCCTTGACGAATTTTAATTATATAAGGAATTTTTACGAATGAATTATCCTTTTGTTGTTTCCTTAAGTAGATCGTTGCCTCTTCCCCCTTCATGTCCTCCAGTACATGCGCAGCTGTTACTAAAACAAGCTTCAGCTGATTAGCCTCTGTTTTTAAGGGTTTTCCAATTAAAAAACAAGAACCAGATGATCCTTCTTTTCCTTCGATTTTATAGGTATTTCTCATCATAACAGTATTTAATTCCGAGGTACTTTGAGATTTGGCCATTGTAATTCCTCCAAATAAAAAAATAATAAAAATTATTAATATTAGTTTTCTTAGCATAATTTTTTTTCTAAGGCATATTATATACCTATTTTTAGTATTCTTAAATTAAAGAAAAAAAAATTGCCTTGCATTTTTCGGATCCAGTAAATAAATTTCAAAAACCAGAACGCGAGGTGCTATGCAGACAGTGCAAGTAAATACAAATATCCGCAATATCGGGGTGGAGTAGCGTGATTTGCCGTTTATCTACCAAATGCTAAAAAACTTAAAATTTTAACTTGCGTTTTATTAAAACAATTAGTTCTTCAGGTTTAACTTCTAAACCTTTAGCGATATTAAAGAAGATACTCATAGAAATATTTTTTAGTTTGTCTTCAGAGGTTGTGGTTCCGGCTTCTATTTCTTGTAAATATCTCCAAGTTATACCTGATTTTTGAGCTAAAGCTTCTTGAGTTAATTTCTTTTTTTCTCTTAATTCTTTAATTACAGAGGCGATAGCTCTTAATAATTTAGGGTTAGGCTGATGCCTTGATTCTGGTTTTGCCATACGAGCTATAATACGCTATAATCATAAATAAATTTACGAGTTGTAACTTGTAAATATAAAATTTATGTCCATCATCAACACAGGCACATTGAAATAATTAAAAATAAAAAACTAACTAACCGCGGCATTTGTCTGAGCGGAGCGTCAATCGTGAAGGAGCTGAGAGAGAAGCCGAGCATCCATATGAAAAAATCAATAGAAGTAGCTAGATGCTCGGCTGAACCGAAGTGACTATCACGATTTACCGGAGCGAGTTATGCCGCATTAAAAAGCTCTTTTTTCTTTGGTTACTTTCTTTTTTGAGCTTTGGCAAAAAAGAAAGTAATAACCAGTTCAAAGACGCAAGTCTTAGTATTAACCCCACAGGGGATAGTGAGAGACCCTGAACCAAGTCCAGGATAACGCTTAAAAAAAACCACCTGACGTAAGTCAGAAAGGAAAAAAAATTATGGAGAAAATACTAATCATCGACGATAACGATTGCATCAGAGCAATGCTAAAATTCCTTCTAAACGAATACGAGGTTCTGGAAGCAAAAGATGGAGAAACAGGTTTAGCAACCCTGAAAAAAGAAAAAGAAATTAAATTAGTAATCACAGATTACCAGCTACCAGGCATTGATGGTTTAGAAATCATCAAATGGTTGAAAGTACACCGGCCAGAAATGGCCATTGTCCTCATCAGCGCATGCACAAAAATCATTGTAGGCGCAAAAAAACTGGAGATTGAACATGCATTTCCCAAACCGTTTCAGGACACCGACCATGTTTTAAAAGAGATTAATAGGATTATGGGGCGGTAGGGATACAAAAAAATATTTTTGAAAGCAAAGAATTGGAGTCGAATTCAACTATTAGGAAATTCCTAACAGTTCAAAAAGGATGTTAGACATTAATCCACATACCCGTATTTCTGCCCAAGATGCACTTAGTCATCCTGGCTTACAATCATCAGAAAGTATCCCTATAGAAGTAGCTCCACCAAACACGCCTTTTTCAGCGCAAGATCAAGAAATGCAGTCTTTAATAAGCAGGATAAGCACGATTTGAATAGCGTATAACAAGCGAAAAAAACCGCTAAAACTCACAATTTCAAAGCTAAAGAAAATCTATAAACATTTTCTTGATCATTATCCCTATTTCTATGCCAACTCATATCAAAATTCAAAGGTGCGAGTTTGTAACCAAAACCCGCGGTTAAAAGCCCATTATCCAACCCGCTACGTAAAGCCAGGTTTTTGGTGATATGATACTCTACCCCTAAATGATAAATCAGATTTTCATAATTATAATAATCAAGATCAGCAACCAAAATCAGACGTTTTTGCCGCCACCAAACCCCAAACTTATAATTAACAGCATTAAACACCTGACTATTTAGGGCCCATACAAAAGGATTTTGAATACTAAACCCTAGTCTCAAACTTCGATGTAACCGATACACTAACCCCAGATCAAAACTAATATTTTTGTTTAATTGACTTGAATTTGATTCACTATATTTTAAACTTGTCCCCAAATAAAGCCCTTTTTTTATTTTTTTACCACTTGCTAAATAATAAATACTATCCTGCTCATTTTGGGTTAACCCCAACCCCAGATTAAAATCCATATACTCCGTCATTAAAGCTAAAGACTGGTAATTTTGACTACCAAAACGATGTGTCGTAACCTGTATTTCCTCTGCTTGATAAGTAGCTAAATTAGCAGGATTATAAAAAATAGCATTAATGGTTCCGGGATAAGCACAAAAACTATTTCCTAGAGCTACAGGTATCGGCTGTGCCGCTTTACTCATATCCAAGGCCAAGCTTAAAGTAGGGCATAACCATAAAAGCAGGCATACTATACTGTATTGCCACAAATAACTTTTTTTATACTTCAGGTATCTCATATTTTAGTATTTCTTGATATATTCTAAAAAAATCGTCTAAAATCAATTTTTCCCCTCTGATTTGGGCATTTTCTTGAAAAAAAGGTATGGTTTTTATTTTTTTGTCATACTGTATATATGGACCTTTTAAAAGACAGTTTAAAAGCGCTTTACGTTTCCCCCAAAATGCAGATCTAATAATTTTGAAAAACAATTCTTCATCAACTTCAAATAAAGGCTTTGTTTTTGGTCGTATTTTAATCACCGCAGAATCAATTTTTGGTTTTGGATAAAAACAATTTTTAGATACTGTAAAAAGTGTTTCAATATCCAAATAAAACTTCGTGTATAACGCAAAAGAACTGTAATTTTTAGAACCAGGCTGAGCAGATAACTTGTCCGCAAACTCTTTTTGAACCATGAGAATAGTTTCGTCTATGCGATCTTTTTCCAGGATCAATAATTTTATAAGTTTTGTAGAAATATGGTATGGAATATTAGCCACGATTTTAAATTTAGGGTCAGGTATTTGTAGAAATTTATTTTTCAAGACATCACCATGTATAAAAGTAACATTTGTAAAATCTTTTAATAATATTTGGGTTTTCTCGATAAATCTGGCATCTATTTCCAAAACATAAAGTTTTTGAGCAATTAAAGCCAGCTCTTTACTTAAAATCCCTTCACCACAACCAATTTCTGCTACAATATCTTCGGGCTGAATATTGGCCGCAGAAACTATTTTTCGTAGAATATTTTTATCGTGTAAAAAAACTTGCCCGATTTTTTTGTTTTGAAACATAAGTTAAATTTTAATGATCTCGCCTACACCATCCATACGGAAAATGTTGCGGGCAAAGAGGAAGTTTTCGATAGGAGTAGCCTGGTATTCCAGATAAAGGATCACCACATCCTCTTTTCTGGTCAGGGATTTTTTAGTAACTTTCATGTCAAATTTAGATAGCATATCCGTGATAATTGGTAACAGATTATAATTTTCGATTTCGATTTGGATAGAATAAGGTTCTTGTTCTTTAATAAAATGACTATGATATTTTTTGATCACAAACAACACTGCAGAAATAAAAAGCGTATAAAAAATCCCCAGATTCAAAAGACCGCTACCTACAAAAATACCCAGAACAGAAACTAATAAAATTTTAAGTGTAATGCTTAATCCCACAGCCAATTTCTTTGCCGCTACAATAATACCAGTACACATCAAGGCCACTGCTCCAAAAATCAAAATACCAAACTTAGCAATATCTGTAGGTAAAGTTAGGTTAATAGTCCAAAAAACCATAGAGCAAACCACCAAGGCAATCAGTACATAAAACCGTAGACCAACAGAGTTTACCTTTTTAAGACCTGTAAAACTTATCAAAAAAGCACCTAAAATAGTTATGATACTTAAAATAAAAAAGTTGCTAAGCATAAAGATCCCGTTGAATTCTTGCATAGTAATACTTTAACATTTTTTTTTGGTTATTTTAACTGTTGAAACCTTGCTCCCCTTTGCGGGGGTTGGCAAGTAGAGAGACAGTAATTCCGTTTACAGTTAGTGAAAGAAAATCAAAACACTACGTAAACATTTACAAAATAAATTTATTAATGTACCTTGATAGATAGATCGAAGGGGAGAAGGAAATTAAAAACATTACAGACTCTTTCATTGAAGTAAAAAATCTTATCCAACAAGCTCAATCAAATACCCTAAAAGCTGTTAATAAAGAGTTAATATGTCTTTATTGGGAAATCGGCAAATATATTAGCTCAAAAATAAAATTAGCAAACTGGGGCGAAAGTGTAGTCGCTCAGCTTTCCATATTTATCCTTCAAGAATATCCAGCCTTAAAGGGCTTTACTCGTCGAGGCCTATATCGCATGAAACAATTCTATGAAACTTATTATGAACAACAAAAAGTGTCAGCACTGCTGACACAAATATCATGGACAAACCATTTATTGGTACTTTCTAAAACAAAATCCATAGAAGAAAAAAAATTTTATATACAATTATCAATTAAAGAAAACTACTCATCTCGGGAATTAGCGAGGCAAATAGACACTGGCTATTTTGAAAGACATTTATTAGCTATCAACAAGCAACCGCAAGATACCATTATCACAGCATCGCTACCCTCATCCTTTTCTATTTTTAAAGACCCTTACATACTAGAGTTTTTAAATTTACCAGCTATTTATAGCGAAAGAGACTTGCAAAAAGCTATTAGAGCAAACCTAAAACAATTTATTTTAGAAATAGGGAAAGATTTTTCGTTTCTTGGTGAAGAATATCGTGTCCATGTTAGTGGTAAAGATTACTATATCGACTTACTTTTCTATCATCGTGGATTAAAATGCCTAGTGCCTCTTGAACTTAAAATTGATAGTTTTAAACCAGAATATCTTAGCAAACTGAATTTCTATCTTGAATTATTAGATAAAAATCTAAAGAAACCAGAAGAAAACCCTAGTGTAGGCTTGCTTCTATGTAAAAGTAAAGACGATGAAATAGTTGAATATGCGATGAATAGAACTTTGTCCTCAACAAAAGTAGCAGAGTATCAAACTAAATTGATTGATAAAAAAATACTCAAACAAAAACTGCATTTTTATGATTGGGAAAGTCCAAATAAACAAGCTAAATAACGAATACGCATCAACCAAATAGATTTCAAATCGGCAAATGCTGTGTATGTTCATACCTGGTTTTCATTTCGGTTCGAGTACACATAGAAATATATATTAAATTATTGACTTTTGCTTTTATTCCAAGTTATACTATTAGCACTCTCGTACACAGAGTGCCAATTTTAAGTAGGAAAACAATGGAAAAACGACAAGAAACAATTTTAAAAAATACTGTAAGAGATTATATAGATACAGCTGAACCGGTCAGTTCAGGATCTCTTATTAAAAAACATAACTTTAAAGTTAGTTCCGCCACTATCAGGCACGAACTTAGTTTACTGGAAAAAGAAGGTTATTTAGCACATATGCATACTTCTTCTGGTAGGATCCCTACGGACAAAGGATATAGAGCCTATGTTGATGCTCTAACAAAATCCTGGAAATTACCCGAAGTTCAGAGTGAAAAACTAAAAAAACAAATTCAAGCCATTGATCATAATATGCAAAACGTTTTAAATCAGGCCGCACTCATTACTTCGGCTTTAACAGATTGCGCTGTTGTAGCGCTTAGTCCAGAGATTATTGGGGAAGCTTTGAAATTGATTCGTTTAATTTTGCTCGACCTTGATAAAATCTTGATTGTCACGCTCAACGCTTTAGGAAATAACAAAGAATTTGTCTTAAATATTAAAGATAAAGTAAGTCAGGAAGATTTGAATAAAATTTCTAATTTTTTAAATGAAAAATTAAAAGGCCGGCCCGTGCTTTCCATAGACGAAACCGAATTTGATAAAATCATTAAATCATTACCAAAATATCAGACAATTTTAAATAAACTTTATAAGGAAATCAAAAAAAGAGCGCAAGACCTGGAAAGCAACCTGATCACACATGGTCTTTCAAAAATGATCCAATTACCTGATTTTAATAATAATATTGAATACGCCCGAAAAGTGATGGGGATTTTAGAGGAACGAAAAGGCATATGCGACATTCTATGTGAGTATATACGAAGTGATAAAGAGGCTATTTTAATAGGTGAAGAAACTAAAATTAAAAACCTAAACGATTGCAGTCTAGTGCTTTCGCCATACAAGTCAAAGGAAACCCCTTTAGGCGCTTTGGCAGTTTTAGGGCCCAAAAGAATGGCATATCGCTACATTGTGCCACTTGTCAAAAATGTAGCACACATAATGAGTAATTTAGTAGGAAGGAGATAATTTAATTGAGCGTACCAGAAGAAAAAAAGGAAAAGAAAGTCAAAAAGAAAAAGCCCAAAGAAGTTGATATTTTAAAAGCAAAAATCAAATTAATGGAAACAGAGCTTGTAGAAGAAAAAGATAAAAGGATCAGATCATATGCAGAACTGGAAAATTTCAAGAAACGTAAAGAGCAGGAAAAAGTAGAGTTTTGTAAATACGCAAATGAAAAATTTATAATGGAATTTATGCCCGTACTAGACAGTTTTGACCGTGCCGTGGAGCATTATGAAAAAGAGCATAAAGGCAAAGCGCAAAAAGATCAGGATGGTTTTTTACTGATTCAAAAACAATTTCATAATATTTTAGTAAAAATGGGGGTGAACAAGATTGAGGCTATTGGAAAACAGTTTGATCCTAACCTGCATCAAGCGATTTTTCAGGAAGCGAAAAAAGACGTGGAGGAAAATACAATCTTAAAAGAAGTACAAGCAGGTTATAAATTGCACGAAAAAGTCATCAGACCAACCATGGTGGTGGTCTCAAAAAAGGCCTAGGCCTCACCCCGGTCACCTAGCGGTGACCACCCCTCTCCATAAATGGAGAAGGGAAAAGACAAAGAACAAAATAAAAAAAGGAGAATGAAAATGGGAAATAAGATTATTGGTATAGATTTAGGAACTACTAACTCATGTGTAGCAGTTCTGGAAGGAAAAGAAGCGCAAGTTATCACAAATGCGGAAGGTGGCAGAACAACACCATCAGTAGTAGCTTTTACGCAAAAACATGAACAACTCGTAGGACAGGTAGCCAAAAGACAAGCTGTTACCAATCCTACAAACACGGTCTACTCTATTAAAAGATTTATGGGTAGAAGTCACTCAGAAATAAAAGAAGAGGAAAAAATGATTCCTTTTCATATCGGGGACCGTAAAGACGGCGTGATTGTAGTGGAAGCAAACGATAAACAGTATACTCCACCAGAAATCGCTGCAAAAATTTTACAGAAAC
>JABGVJ010000111.1 GCA_018646105.1 bacterium | reverse complement strand
TCAATTTTTAAGGCACCTATTTCAATAATATTGTTTTTGGCTATATCCAAACCCGTGGTTTCAAAATCCAAAAACACCAAAGCTTCACTTTGCGCGCCAAAAAGACTGGTTTGACCTGAACATTTGGGAAAGAAAAAACAACGATGCGCAACATTCATTTCCTTACGATGAATCGTAGGTCCATTACAATAATGGCAAGTCGTGGTTTTATCTACAACCAGATTGTTTTCAATAAGATGTTGAATTTTCTGAAGCGCAATTTCACTTTTACAGCCCGGACAAATAAAATAAGGGTTATTTTCAGGACTAAAAAAATTTTCTGGTTTCAAATCTTGATCACAAATTGGGCAAAGGTATGTTATACAAAAATCACAATCCGGATTTTCACAAAGAAATTTATTTTGATCCAGGACAATAGTATTTTCTTTTTTACATTGTGGACATTTTTTGTTTAAGTTAATTTTAGAGCTCACTCTCATCTGAAGGGTTTTTCTTTTCTAATTCTAAATATTGGTCTTCTGTCATAAAATCGCGATCTTTATTTTCGATGTGATCTACGAACAAAATCCCGTCTAGATGATCGTACTCATGCTGAAATATCCGTGCTACATAATCGCATAATTGCTGGTTCACAATTTTACCCGAAAGATCGGTATACGAAACGTCAATGACACGATGACGAGGTACAATACCCATCATACCGGGAATACTGAGGCAGCCTTCGCCTTCTTTTTCCAGATCATCTGATTTATGTAAAATTTGCGGGTTAATAACTATCACAAAATTACTAAGCTCTGTTTTTCCTGGCTCAAAATTCATCACAAATACGCGTTTTGACACCCCGATTTGAGGTGCGGCCAATCCTACACCTTCGCCTTCAACTGTATTCAATAAATTCCGCACTAACACCTGGAATTTTTTACTAGAAATTTCAGATGGTTGCACGTCTATAGCTACTTGACGTAGTATCGGATCTTCCCAGGTTTTGATACTTATTTTTTTTTTAATCGGCATTAGTTTCTTTCTTGGAATTTCATACTATTTTATACCATTGCCTTCTTTTCTTCTAGGGACGACAGTAAATGCCCTCACCCGACTGGGTTTAACACTCATCCCGGATAAATACAGCTTTTGCAGCGCGTTGGACGACACCGGGTGTACCGAGCTTTGCTTTGATTGTAGAAAGTTTTTCCTTGAAATTTTGATATTCCGTTTCATCATCCAAAATCTTAAAAGCTTCTTTGGCCAATGCATCAGGCGTAGCTGCATCTTGGACAAATTCCGGGATAATGAGTTGGTTCATAATCTGGTTAGGCAAACTAATATATTTGACACGTTCATACAATTTACGCGCTACCAATTTTAGGAGCATATACGATATATGGGAAAATCTATAGGCCACGATGCAAGGAGTTTGTAAAATGGCATGTTCCAAGGTGATCGTACCGGAAGGTGTCAAGGAAAGATAAGTATGAGCAATTAAATCACAAGAGGACATATGCGTATGAAAAATAACATTAGAAAGACCGGATTTAGCAACTTTTTCTTTGATTTTACCCTCAAATTTGGGGTTAACAATCGAAACAATTATTTGCAGTTGCGGATAACTTTGGAGTATTTTTTTAGCTGCTTGCAATAAAACCGGAAAAGTATATTTGATTTCTTGGGTTCTGGAACCGGGAAAAACAGTGAGAATCTTTTTGTCTTGGTCGAGATGATGTTTTTGGTAAAACTCGGTTTTGGAAACCTTGGTTTTTACTGTATCTAAAAGCGGATGCCCGACATAAACAACATCGGCACCTAGTTTTTGATAAAAATCGTAGGCACGAGGGAAAATGGTGATAATTTTATCGGTAAGAGCGACCACTTTACGGCCGCCTTTTTTGGTACCCCAAAGCCATTCTTGAGGAGCAATATAATATACGGTTTTAATACCCAATTTTTGAGCGACTTTTAAAAGTAACATATGAAAACCTTGAGCATCAACTACGATCAAAAGATCTGGTTTTTCTTTTTGTAAGGCTTTTTTCATTTGTTGATAAGCCTGATATATTTTAGGTAAATATTTTATAGGTTCCAGCAAACCAACCGTACTTGTGGTAGTAATATCTACTAAAACACGTACGCCTTGCGCTTGCATCTTGGCTCCACCCATACCAAAAAAAGTCGCTTCAGGATGTATTTTTTGGAATTCGGCTACCAGATTGGCTGCATGGATGTCACCGGAAATTTCGGCGGCTGAAATCATTATTTTCATAATAAATTTTCCTTTCTTTATCTATTTACATCTATCCCCGGAGGGGGATTCAGGTTCCTAACTATCCTAATGCCCCCTCTACATTTATGGAGAGGGGTGGCACGCAGTGCCGAGGTGAGGCCTAAACCGCGCTGTGATTCTGACAATGTGTACTGTTATCGTTACCGCGAATTACTTTTTATTTTCCGACGATTTTATGTTACCTTAAATATATTACAAAATTTTAAATAAAGGAAATAAACGTATGCTGGAAATATTAAAAGCGATTATCTTAGGAGTTATTGAAGGTTTAACAGAATTTATCCCAATTTCATCTAGTGGACATTTGATTTTGAGTGGAAAAATCCTAGAATTTCAATCTGCTAATAGCGAAACCTTTAATATCGCTATTCAGCTGGGCGCTATTGCGGCCGTGCTAGTATTGTACCGCAAGTTTTTTCTGAAATTCTTTTCCTTGAAAAACTGGTTTAAAAAAGATATGAATAATATGATCTTTGCTATCATACCAGTTTTTTTTATGGGCTTTATATTTTACTCTTCTATTAAGAAATACCTTTTTTCTCCGTTTACTGTAGCTATTGGTTTATTGGTTGGAGCGATTGCCATGATTGTGATTGAAAAAAAGTCAGCGTTACATTTAGAAAAAACCAAAAGCATTAGAAATATCACCAAAAAACAAGCTTTACTAATTGGGATTTGCCAATGTTTTTCACTATGGCCAGGCTTTAGCCGGTCAGGCGCAACCATTATGGGCGGTTTGGTCAGCGGTCTCAACCACCGAACCGCGGCCAAATTTTCTTTTATCATTGCAGTACCGGTAATGTTTGCGGCTGTGGGTTATGATCTTTTGAAATCTTTTGGCGGTTTAAGTGCTTACGATCTGCTTTTGATTTTGATCGGGTTTGTGATTTCTTTTTTTGTGGCCCTGGGTTCTATTCTCTGGTTTATCAAAAAATTCCAAAAACTTAAATTAATCCCTTTTGCGATTTATAGAATTGTACTGGCGGTCGTAATTCTAGGTTTTATTTACTTCTATTAGTCGCATTAACCGATGGCCTGTTATAAAGTTTAGCCCCGCAAGGAAATATATTTAAGGAAAGGTCAGGTGGGTGTTTTACGATAGACGCAGGGGATGTTTTGAGAGGTTTCAGAGGTGGTTCCTTGGAAAGAACCGAAATTTTGGAGGCACCTAATCGATAAGCAGCGCCTCTTGGTCTAAAAGGTTCTCCGATAACAGTCATATTTTCCGGTGAAGGTGGCGGAGTAACGTAGTGTTCTCTTGCATAATACGCTCCGAAGCCGCTAATCGAAGTAGACAGCTTCAGGCTGATAATTTTTTTCAAAAATATTCCCCCTATGTTTTTTCTAACGGAAGTTTATAGTATATTATTAAAGATGTCGATGGTAGAAAACATGGTTTCTTTAGGCCTCACCCTAAATCCCTCTCCATAAATGGAGAGGGACTTTGATTAGTTTTGGACAAATACAAAAAAAGGAGCAAAAAATGACAGCAATAAAATTTGGAACTTCCGGACACAGAGGTATTGTGGGCCAAGAGTTTACAACTAAACATGTACAAGCTATAAGTTTGGCGGTAGCAGATTTGCTTTTAGCTAAAAATAAACACCCACGCATTGTCTTGGGTTGCGACCCCAGAAAAGGAAATGACCCAAAATTAGGTGCTGGTAGTTTCACTAAAACGATTGTGGATATTTTAATTAGTAAAGGTGTAATGGTAGATGTTTTTGATAGTTTCGCCCCTACCCCGCTAGTATCCTGGTATATCCGTAAATATGGTTTGGATGGAGGACTTATCCTGACCGCGTCCCACAATCCGCCGGAATATAATGGGATCAAGTTTAATCCTGGCAATGGAGCGCCTGCTCCAAGTGAAGTAACACAAGAATTGGAGCTGAAAGCCAATCAATATTATGATAGGGAAATTAAAAGTTTACAGATAAAAGATGAAAAGATTAATTTTATCAATAAGAATCAAGAATTCGCTGAAGATTTGATAAAAAATATTACGAAATTTTGTCAGCTTGAAAAAGGCGCGCTAAATTTCCCTGTAGTGGTGGATGCAAAACATGGAACGGCAACCAGTATTTGGGAAGAAATATTTAAAATTTTAAATATTAAAAAATATAAAATTATCAATGCGGAACCAAAAGCTGATTTTGGCGGTATTGAAGCTAACCCTACAAAAATATCTTCCTTAACAGATTTAAAAAACAAGCAAAAAGCGTTTCAAGCACCTATTGCTATCGCTAATGATCCGGACGCTGACCGGCACGTGATCCTGGATGAAAACGGTGACCTGGTAACACCAGAAGAAGTATGTGTGATTGTCCTAGATTATTTAGTAAATAAAAACATACCTGTATTAGGAATTGCCAGTACGGTAGCATCTTCAAACCTGATTAAAACCGCATGTACAACCAATGGATTGGAATACGCAGAAACTGCGGTTGGTTTTAAATATTTCGCCCCGTTTTTGGAAAAAGGGGTTCAAGAAAACAAAATAGCTTTGGCGGTAGAATCTTCTGGCGGGATTTCCGCTTCTTTTCATATTTTGGAAAAATGCGGTTATCTGCCAGGGATTTTGCTGATGGGTATATTAGCAGACACCGGTCAAAAGCTAAGTGAGCTAAAAACTGAGCTAGCCAAAAAATACGGTAAATATTATTTCAAGGAAGATAAATATGAATTTGAAGCGGCGAAAAAAGAGGCTTTGGTAAAGCTTTTTGAGACCATCGCAAAAGTAGATTTGGTAGATAAATTTGAAGATAAAATAAGTAAAATCAATAAAACTGATGGTGTAAAAGTAGAGTTTGAAAACGGGGATTGGTTTTTATTTAGACTTTCCGGTACGGAACCTATGGCCAGAGTTTATGCGGAAACGCAAAGCGAGCAACAAAGTGATGAGCTAGTTAAACAAGCTAAGCAAATTATAACTTTTTTTTAATACTCCTCAATTGTTCTTCCACTCTTTGAGGTGCAGTGCCACCATAAACATCTTTGGCAGCGACCGCGCCTTCATAAGTTAATACTTCATAAATATCCTTTTGAAAAAGCGGTGAATAGGTTTGGAATTCTGTTAAAGCAAACTCTTCGAGCCGTATATTTTTTTGTTCTACAACCTGCACAATTTGACCCACAATTTCGTGAGCGTCACGAAACGGCAATCCTTTTTTAACCAGATAATCCGCGATTTCGGTAGCCAGGATAGCTCCTTTTTGAAGTGCTTTAAAAATATTTTCTTTTTTGAATTCTAAACTTTTAATCATTTTAGCAAAACATAGTAAAGACATATTTAAATTTTCTACCACGTCAAAAAGGGGTTCTTTATCTTCCTGTAAGTCACGGTTATAGGTAAGTGGTAAAGATTTCAAAAGATGTAATTCTGAAAAATGCGCGCCTACAATACGAGCTGATTTGCCACGAATAAGTTCCGCAATATCCGGATTTTTTTTCTGCGGCATAATGGAGGACCCGGTAGTAAACTCATCTCCGATACGTATAAAATCGATCAAAGGGGAGTTCCACAATACTAGTTCTTCACAGATTCGGGATAAATGCGTCATACAAATAGATGCTGCGCCAGTGTATTCCAAAACAAAATCACGGTCTGAAATAGCGTCCATACTATTGGCGGATATTTTGCTAAATCCAAGTTCATGGGCGACTAATTCGCGATCCAAACCGTAATTATTGCCCGCTAAAGCAGCAGAGCCTAAAGGGCAGACGTCTGTAGATTCAAACGCCTGCAAAAACCTTTGTTTGTCACGACTAAATTTTTCAAAATAGGCCAGTAAATGATGAGCTAAAACTACGGGTTGCGCGGTCTGGAAATGAGTACATCCGGGGAAAATGGTATGCACATGTTCCTGAGCTAGTTTATACAACGCCTTCAGCACCATATCTAGATGATTAAGAGTGACCTGAATTTGTTCTTTTAAATACAAACGTAAATCCGTGACTACCTGATCGTTACGTGATTTACCAGTATGCATTTTTTTACCGAGATCCCCTAAGGCGTCAGTCACCAAACTTTCAATTAAACCGTGAATGTCTTCTTCCGAATGCGCAGAAAAATCAAACTTTTGATCTGTTACTTCTTTTAAAAGTTTAGTTAAAAAAAGATTTATTTTTTGCAATTCAGATTTGGTTAAAACTTGAGCCTGGTAAAGAGCCCGGCTATGAGCTTTGTTCACCAAAATATCGTATTTAGCGAGTTTAGCATCATACTGTAATGAATAGCTTAATTTTTGCGCGTCCTGATCCAGACCTTTTTTAAAGCGGCCGCCCCACATTTTAGCCATATTTTTTCTCCTTTATTCTTCAAAAAGTTTATTTATTTTGGCATATTCTCTGAGTCTTAGTGCATGAATTTTGATAAAGCCTTTGGCATCTGTTGGATCATAATCACCAATTTCGTCCATGCTTACTGCAGACTGGTTATACAAAGAATACGGAGAGGTTCTTTTTAAGATAGTAACATTTCCTTTGTATAAAGAAAGAGTTACTACACCACTAACTGTTTTCTGGCTCTGATTAAAAGCAGCCGTTAAGAACTCGTATTCGGATGAAAACCAAAATCCATAATAAACTATTTCCGCTAATTTGGGCATCAACATTTCTTTGAGATGTAAAACTTCTTTATCAATGGTTAGCCCTTCCAAATCAAGATGAGCTTTTCTTAAAATCTCCAAACCCGGAGTTTCGTATATCCCTCTGCTTTTAAGACCTATGAATCTATTTTCGACCATATCTTCTCTACCAATCCCATTAGCCGCGCCTAGTGTATTGGCATATTCAAAAAGTTCTAAAGAATTGGTTACTTTAGTATGATCGTTTTGATTAATAATCTGTGTTGGCACACCTTTTTCAAAATGAATTTCCATAATAGTTTCTTTATCTGGCGCATTTTTGGGAGATACGGTTTTGCTAAAGACATCTTCGGTAGCTATAAAAGCAGGGTCTTCGATAACGCCTGCTTCATGACTAATATGTATCAGGTTATCATCTTCACTATATGGTTTTTTTAAAGTTTGGCTAATAGGAATATGATTTTCTTCAGAATATGCTATCAAATCTGTTCTGCCCGAAAATTGCGCTAAAAATTCTGGTTCTCTCCAAGGAGTTAAGACAAGGAGATGTGGATCCAAGGCATAATAGGTCATTTCAAATCTTACCTGATCATTGCCTTTACCAGTAGCTCCATGTGAAATATATTTGGCTTTTTCTTTTTGCGCGATTTCCACATGTTTTTTGGCAATTAGAGGTCTAGCTAAAGCGGTCCCCAATAAATATTTCCCCTCATAAATCAAATTGGCTTTGATGGCTGGAAAAACATAATCAGTTACTAACTCGGCCTTTAAATCTTCTACATATACTTTACTAGCCCCAATTTTCAAGGCCTTGGCTTCCATAGCTTGAAAATCATCATCTTGCCCAACATCTGCACAATAACAAATTACTTCATATCCTTTTTCAATCAACCATTTTAAAATGACAGATGTATCCAAACCGCCACTATATGCTAAAATCACTTTTTCTTTTTTGTTCATTTTTTTGACTCCTTTAACACTCTTGGCTTTATAGCCTATCCTTTTTATTTTACACAAAGGACTAGAATGTTCTTTTTTTTATTATTTATTGATATTTTTAGAAAATAAATTAAGAATGAAGGGTAGTATCCCTACTAATTTAGAATAGGCCGAAGCCGAAGAGTAACGCTAGCTACGAAAAGAGAATTAAAATTATTATTTTGGCTTAATAGTTTCAACATAGTGAGCTAAAGTTAAATTATCTTAGACTAATTGTCAAGGATCTTATTTTGTTCCAGCACTTTACCTCTCCCCCTCTTTTCTTTTATAATGCTATTAACAAGGAGACAATTTAAAATGCTAGATTTAAGCCAAAACATAGAAAATATTTTAATTCAATTAATGCGGATAAAAAGTGTTACTGGAGAAGAAAAAGAATTATACGGCCAAATAAAAACAGCTTTAGAAAAATTGGGGTATCCCATTACTTTTAGTTGGCAAAATAATTTAATTGTAAAAATTGATTTGGGTAAAAAGGAAACGATTGGATTAATAGGCCATTTGGATACAGTACCTTTGGACAATGATATGCAACTGGAACCACTAATTAAAGACGGAGAGATATGGGGACGGGGTGCTTGTGATATGAAACAAGGGTTGGCTTGTATGCTAAAACTAGCCTATGATTTCAAACAGCAAAAAATAGAGCCAAAATATAATATTATGCTGGTTTTTTATGAGGGTGAAGAAGGCCCTATTAAAAATAATGGTATTTATAATATATTACAAAAAAATGATATTTTAAGCCAAATTGATTTCGCCTACGTTTTAGAGCCCACGGAATCCAAATATGATATTGGTTGTATGGGAGCTTTAAAAGCCGAAATCATCTTAAAAGGGAAAGCTTGTCATAGTGCAAGTCCCTGGGAAGGTGAAAATGCGATTTATAAAGCAAAAGATATCTTGATAAAAACAGAAAACATAAAAGACAATATAGTTAATATAGAAGATATTTCTGCCGTAGAATCCATTAATATTGTACAGATCAATACTACTAACGCGGACAACGTCATTCCTGGTGAATGTGTCCTGACCTTGGGCTACAGGTTTGCGCCAGACAAAACTATAGATGAAGCCCGAAAAATATTAACCAATACTATGAAAACACACATAGAAATTCTGGATGCAATTCCTGCTAGTTGTGCGCCTAAAGAAGCTTGTGATAAATATTTAATGCCTACAATTCATAAAGGTATTTTACAGGGATGGACCGATATTGCGAACCTCAATAATGCGGGGATTCCTGCTATAAATTTCGGGCCCGGATCTATTAAACAAGCTCATAAAATAGATGAACGGATTTCTATAAAAAAATTAAATGTTTTTTATGATTTATTAAATGATCATTTAATTTAAAATGGTTTGTTAACGAAAAAAAATCAGACATAAGGAGAAAAAAAATGAAATATTTATTTATAATTGCGCTAATCTTTGGATTTACCAGTACTTGTTTGGCTGAAAAATTAAATGTTTTTAGTGAAAATCCTAACTATCGTATTTATATAGATGGAGAATTTATTAATTCTGGGGTGGTCAAAAACTATGATACAGATCCTGGCAGCCACTTGGTGCAAGCTAAAATCAATGAAACCATCGTTTATTCTGATGTAGTGGAAGTAGAGACCGGTAAAGTGAAAACTATTAAAATTTCACGTTTTGTATCCGCTCAAACCAAGATAGCTTCTAGGGGAGCGATCTTAGAAGAAGCTAAACGTATTAGAGAAGCTAAAGGAAATATTGGTTTGGGTTTTAATGTAGGGGTAAATCCTGGCGTAAGTCTTAAATGGTTTATGACTCCGTCCTTAGCAATGCAAGGAGCTGGTTGGTATTTTGATAACGGAACATCAGCTTATAAAAGCTGGGAATTAAGAGGGATTTATACCTTAGTAGATACTATTATTAATAACCGACCAGGATCATTATATACTGCATTAGGTTATGGCAACAAAATCAATTCTTTGAATAATGAAGATTCTAAATGGGTGGAACTTTGTTTGGGAATAGAAGTTTCTTTAGCTTCCAAAAAAGATACTCACCGATACCAAGTAACCAAAATCAATGCTGAAGATTTTACAACAGGGATGGGTTTGATGATGGGCCAGGTAATGGCAGATACTTTGGGTACATTTTTCGGACTTGATAACGCTTACTTTTCCGGGGAAATTGGATTTACGCGTATTACCAGCGGTACTAATGCTAATTATACCGGGATTATTGGTAGAATTGGGCTACATTATTATTTTTAGAGTTTTTGATTAATAGATCTAAATACTTGATGTTGGTTTTCAATATCTACAAGAATTTTGTGTGCCCAAATTTCAGCTTTTTCTTGATTTGCATCAGGATTTTTTAGGACATTCAAAAAATCAGTGGCTGTAATAAGATCATTGCCTTTTAAGGCTTTACTCATATTAGGTAAAGTTTTTCCTGGCATTCCTTCATGTGTACAGAAAAGCGCGACTTTTTTATCCCAAAGTTTATTAGTAGCAAAAAAAGTTCTAAAGATGGGGGCATATGTAAAGGCCCAAACCGGGGTACCCATGAAAATCAAATCATAATCTTTGGGTTTAACAATTAAAGGCTCTAAATTCGGAGTCTTTTTCATCACCACTTGCTGTCCGCCCCAAACATATTTCATAAAACTTTTGGTCTGGATTTCCTGAACAGGTTTTAACTCAAGGATATCAGCATGGACAGCCTTGGCTATAGTTTGAGCAATCAAACGTGTATTGCCTTCAAAAGAATAATAAATAACTAGTTTTTTCATTTGGCTTTTTCTTAGGCTAAATTGTTTTATAGATACGATTTTTCTTTACTAAATTAATTATATAATAATATGATGTTAAAGGACTAATACCAATTTGGTATTAGTAGCTTGACATTCGTTGCTCTCGGTATACTAAAATAAAGGGTATTCACACCAGGGCAAGTTCTGGTAGAAAGATAATTTATGAATTTGTTAAATATTTTACAAGCTTTAGGCGGACTCGGACTTTTTCTTTATGGCATGCAAAAAATGTCAGAATCTTTAAGAAAAAGTTCTAGCGAAAAAATACGTACAATCTTAGCTCACCTCACTAAAAACAGAGTAATAGCTTTATTTACCGGAACTGCAGCTACTTGCCTGATCCAGAGTAGTAGTGCCACTACGATTATGACCGTGGGGCTGGTAAATGCGGGACTCTTAACTATTCGTCAGGCTATTTCCGTGGTTTTAGGGGCAAATATAGGCACCACCCTCACGGCCTGGATAGTATCTTTAATCGGTAAATTCAGTATTGCAGCTTATGCATTACCTATTATTGCCATTGGTTTTTTTATGATGACTTTAGCCAAAAAAGAAAAAGTAAAAAATATAGGACAGATACTTTTTGGATTTGGGTTAATTTTTTTCGGTTTGGATATTATGAAAGACATTTTCGCGCCGATTAAACAAAGTGAAACGGTTTTAAATTTATTTGCTCAATTTAGCAAAAATCCTTTATTAGGTATTTTGGTTGGTACGATATTTACCATATTATTTCAAAGTAGTAGCGCTACTATCGCGATTATTCAAATCTTGGCTTTTAATGGCATAATTGGGTTTGAAGCTGCGATCCCCATTATTTTAGGCGACAATATCGGCACGACAATTACAGCTGAGCTGGCTACTTTTAATACTAATACTGCTGCCAAACAAACTGCGCGTGCGCATACTTTATTTAATGTATTAGGAACTGCTTTTATTTTACCTTTTGCGTGGATAGGATTATATCCTAAATTTATCGAATTTATTTTTCCAGGACCTTTAACCAAGACCAATATCATGATGCATATTGCTTTAGCGCATAGTCTTTTTAATATTATTAATGCTTGTATTTTTACTATTTTTATAGATAGTTTAGTAAAACTGGCTAAATTTCTTTCTTTTGAAAAAATAGAAGAAAAACAAACTACGCTTTTGGAAGAACATTTGTTAGATAATCCCGCGATTGCCTTAGAACAAGTTATCAAAGAATTAGTATGCATGGCAAAAATCGCTAAAGACGTGGTTGCAAAAAGTCAAACTGGATATTTAAAAGAAAACAAAAAATTATTAGAGGATGTAGATAAAGACGAACGGTTATTGGATGATACGAAACGCGCGATCATTAAATACATGATTAAAATCAGTGAAAAGCAGCTTGATGCGAAAGAATCTTTAGAATATCCAGCGTTACTGCGTTGTGCTACCTCGATTGAAAAAATCGGTAATTATGCACAGAATATTGTTAAATACACGAAATATAAAATAGAGAAAAAACTGGAAATCTCAAAGTTTGATGAACAAACTATCAATAAAATGTTTGATTATTTATATGAGTTATTTGATTTGGTGATTGATGCTATGCAACATAAAGACCATAATAAAGCTACTCAAGCTATCAAAATTGAAGATAAAATTGATGAAATGAAACTGGAAATCCGCGAAAATTATATCAAAGAAGTACAGAAAAAAGGCATTGATCCGGTTGCTAAATTATTTATCATTGATATTTCTTCCAATATTGAAAAAATTGGGGATCATTTAACAGTGATTTCCAAAAATATTTTAAAAGATTTTCAATGGGGCAAAAAAATTAATATAGACCTAGGTTAGAGGCCTAGTTTACTACTAATCTTCTGCATAGCTTGCAAAGAAATTTCGGCAAATTCTGGTAAGGGAAGTCCGATTTTCTCGCACTCTCTGATAATATCCCTGTTTACAGATGCCGCAAAAGCTTTTTCTTTCATTCTTTTAGTAATGGATTTTGGTTTCACACTGGCTATTTTTTTATCAGGATACACATAGGTAGTAGCTGTAATCAGGCCGGTAATAGTTTCCCCTGCTGCTAAGGCATGTTGAAAAAGTGTACTGCGTTTTAAACCATGTGCTTGTTCATTATGCATTTTAATAGCATCTATAATTTCTGCGTCTATGCCTTCGGCCTTTAAAATCTTTTCAGCTTCTAATCCATGCGTGTTCAAATCAGACTTAGTCATTTCCACATCTATATCATGTAAAAGTCCTGCTAAAGCCCATTTTTCCTCGTCCTGCCCTAACCTATTGGCTAAAGCACGGAGCACAGCTTCTGAAGCATAGCAATGTGCGAGCATTTTTTCGTTTTTGATATGTTTTTTAAGTAATTCTTCAGCTGTTGTAATAGAAATTGTCATTATAACTTTTACCTTTTCTTTCATCCTCTATTTCATGCAAGTGCTATCTAACTAACGCCACAAAGTCAGAAGGACGAAGCTATCTCTTCTTGCAAAGAAGCGTCTCTATGTTGAGCTTTTTTAGCCAACTGCGCTGTTAAATTCACAACCTGCTCAATAAGCGCAGGGGAAGGATTTTCTCCCTCATTTATTCTTGCTAACAATGCATGCTGTATTCCCAATAACTCACGCAGCATGCTTATTGATACACAAACAAACGATTGCTTTTCAGCGCTTTCTTGGGGCACCTCCTCCAGCTTTTCCAAGTGTGATAGAGCGGCATCGATACTTCGCTTCAATTCCCACAAAGGCAACTCGTCTGCGTCTTCAGATGCTTTTCTTGCCGTATCAAAAGCCGCCAGAGCCGCTTCAAATTCCCTAACTTTTCCATCACGCCCAGACAAGTCCATAACCCTTAAATCTATAACAATGGGGTGAGAACCCTGTACAGCGTCTGTACTATTACTTGCTAAAATTTTTTTTACCATTGCCCCCCCTTAACTGTTCTAAGCGCCTCATCCATAATCTTACCTACGTTAAAATCACCCGCCGCCTCGTCAAGCAGTTTACCAATAAACTCAATAAGCTAAGCAACTTTTCTTTCATCATCAGCAGGTAAAGATATCACTTTTTTAATCACAACAACATCTCCATACAATATTTTTTATCAAAGCTATTAGCTTTAGATAAATTACTTAAATATTGAATACTAAAGTTAAATTGTTTTTATGATCTTTATATTCATAATAAAAATCATCTGTAAATTTTTTAATAAAAAAAACACCTAAACCACCGATAGGTCTATCTTCGGCGCTGGCATCTAGCGTTGGAGCAGCTGCCGTGGTAGGGTCAAACGGAGCAGCAGTATCCTGCAAGTTAATTAAAAATTTAAGCTCTTCTTTGATACAAGTAATTTCAATCTTACCTTTTTGCTTTTGATATCCGTAATTAATAATATTGCTACAGGCCTCATCTACAGCCATTTGAATACCATAACTTTTTTTAGGATCAAAGCCGTATTTTTCCATCGTGCCTTCTATAAACTGGCTAATACGCGCTAAATTTTTTAAAGTTCCTTCAACAATCAAGATTTCTTTAGACATTTTTTTTAAACCGTACTATCTGTACCAAAACTCTTAACAGCGTCTTCTTCATTTTCGTAAAAATTAAATAACTGATTAAACCCAGATATTTCAAATACTTCTTTAAGTGCTGGTTTAAGATTAGCTAATTTAATTGAACCCTTAATGCGATTTAAACGTTTTAAAGATGCTAACATGATACGTAACCCGGAACTAGAGATATAGTCTACTTTTGCAAAATCAACCAAAAGTTTAGTAGTACCTTTGTCTAAAAGTGCGTTTATGGTTTTTTCGGCTTCTTCTGAGGTATATGCATCCAACCTCCCGCTGATATGAACAACATCAATATCATTTAACTTTTTAGTAGAAATTTCCATTTTTAACTCCTTTATTTTTTGATAGAATGAGTTGAATAATCATAAATACGATTACGCCCTGCTTCTTTAGCTTTATAGAGCATATCATCAGCTCTTTTAATAAATTGTCCTAAATTCAAATTATCCTTACTCGTAATACTCGCTAGCCCGCCACTAAAGGTAACTTGTAAAGATTTTTTCTGTCCTGAAAAAGCATGCTTTTCACAAGTTTGACGCAGTTCCTCGACAAATTCTAGAATTTTAGCTTTAGGTAAAGAAGGGAAAATCAGAGCAAACTCTTCACCACCATAACGACAAGGAATACGTTCCACCTCATCTTTTTTGTAATTAATACATAAACTAGCTAATTCTTTTAAAACCGTATCTCCCTGCTGATGACCATACGTATCATTAAAATCTTTAAAATGATCGATATCTGTCATTAAAAAGCAAAGTTCTCCTTCCCTATATTTGAGACGATTCATTTCTTTTTGTAAAATAACATCAAAATATCTTCTGGTATAAAGTTCGGTAAGGCCATCAATAGTCGCTTGTTTAAATAAACGAGTTTTTTCTAAACAAGTCGAGCATAGACTCACAATAACCCTTAAAATTTGCATTTCATTTTCTAGAAATTGTTTTTCCAAACCATATGCTAAAACAAGTAAACCCATAACCTGATTATCTTGACCTACTAAAGGAAAACATAAACATTTTTGATTTTTAATAGGACCAGCGGCTGGAAAAGGAATATTATCGATGAGTTGCAAATCGTACCAGGCGGGATTTTTACTAGCAAAACATTTCTTAATTTCCGGGGTTAATTTGAACTCGTGTTCACTTTCCACAAGCTGCCCTTTAGAATAGGCTGTTTGCAAACTAAATGAGGTGTCATTTTCATCATAATTAAAAAGACTAATTTCGCTACTTTCGGAAAAATCGGCTACAGTTTCAATGATTTGACGCACAAGTTTTTCCGGATCTAATTCGGAAACTAAAAGACGGGTAGCATAATTTAAAGCATATAAAGCAATATCAATATCAAAATCAGTTTTTGCGGGCATTTTTTGTATTTCCTTCTGTAAAATCATTATAAAACCTAGTAGTAGGGTATGCAAAATCAATATCTTGATGTTTAGCAAATTCCGTTAAAATGTTTTCCCAGACCAAATGCAATTGACCACGTCTTTCTCTAGGATCGCAAAGATGGCGGAGGGTAAGCAAAATGCCACTATCCTTAACACTAGTATATATGATAGGAGTTAATTTTGTATATTTGATCATAAATTTATGAGCTGCTTCCTTAACCCCTTTTTCGGCTTCTTTGGTAACTGAGGCGGTATGTTTAACAATTATTTTTTCTAAAATCTTCTTGGCGTTTTGCCAATTACTTTCAAAAGTGAGAAGAACCGGTATCTCATTCCAGATATAATGAAATCCTTTACTATAATTAGCTAAGGCTTCACTAAAAACCTTGCTGTTAGGGACATGGATAATGCGACCTGTACTTTGCTCTGCATCGACCCAGTTGCCGACTTCTAAAATAGTAAATTCAAAAACACGCGCATCAATAACGTCGCCTTTATGTTCTCCTATTTGAATTCTGTCCCCTACTTCAAAAGGCCGTTTGAAAATAATAAAAACCCAAGCTGCAATATCTACCAAAACATCTTTTAGGGCAATGGCAATACCAGCGGAAAATATACCAAGAAAAGTAGCGGGCGATTTAAAACCCTCAAACCAGATTTTGAATAAAAAGAAAAAACCCAAAAAAAATAAAAAATACACGGATATTTTTTTGAATCTGTAACGAGAATGTAAATTGTGAATACGTTTAAAAATAAATTTAAAAATAAATTTGTATATTAACCAAAAAATCACAACTAGCAAAACTGTAGTTATAATTTGCAAATGATCTTTATTTTCAATAATTATAATTTTAGAAAAAATTTCTTGTAAAAATGTCATTTTGTATTTGAAATCTATATTAGATGTCTGCCCTTTCTAAAAAACACATAGGAATGCTATTTCTTATTATAGTAAATTAATGCCGGAGTACAAAATATTAATTAATGTATCCGTTCAGATTTATGAAAAAATACAAAAGACCGACATTGGTGAGGCCATGCGAAAACTCACCCCCTGTCGCTACGCGACATCCCCCTCTCTTTATTCAAAAAGAGGGAGAAATTTCAAGGTATTCCCCTTCTCCTAAGAATAGGAGAAGGGGTTAGGGGTTGAGGTTGAAAGGAAAAATGAATCGTCACTTTATTTTCTAAACCTGAACGGATACTAATTAATTATGGCTTTAACAGAGAAGTGTCCTTTTTTAATAACTACTAGCGTAATATCTTTTTGTGGTATGCGGCTAGATTGAGAATAAGTGATTTTACCGGTAATGCCATAAAAATCCTCTGTGTTTTTTAAGGCTTTCAATATCGAAGGAGTATCTGTTTTACCAGCTTTTGTGATCGCTTGCGCTAAAAGACGGACGGTATCGTAGCCTAATGCCGCAAAAAAATTAAGCGGGAAAGTTTGGTATTCCTGAAAATAGGCTTTAAAAAATTGTTGGCTCAGCTTTGAAAGTTGTTCCTCATCAAAAAAAGTATGGGTCGTAAAATAAATATCATGCGCATTTTCACCCGCGGTTTGCACGATTAAAGGATTGTCATAACTATCGCCACCAAAAATGGGTTCGTAAATATTGTTTTCTCTAAATTGTTTGATAATTTGCCCAATATCTTCTGGGCCAGCCGCTATATATAGCATATCCGGAGTTTTGCGTTTTAACTTTTTAAAAGCTTTAATAAAGGCACTGAAATCCTGCTGACCTGTCACAAAGATGTTTTCTGCAATTATTTTACCGCCTAAGTCTTGATAATCATCTTTAAAAGATTGAGCCAAAATTTTGGTGTAGGCCATTTTGGTATCAAAAAGCACATAAGCGCTTTTTAAACGTAATTTCTGATAAGCATAGTTTGCAGCAGCTTTGGCTTGTGCCTGATCATCAAAACACGCTAGAAAAAGGTATTCCGGGACTTGCCGGACAAGTTCTGGGGAGGTAGCACCGGAAGTGATGAAAAGTTTCTGAGCAGCGGCCGCAATAGGAGCGGCGGCTAAAACCAAATCTGTGTCACTAAGTCCGATTATGGCCGTGACTTTATCTTTTTCAATAAGTTTTTTAGTGAGTTTTTTAATAGTCGCTGGATCTGTCTGACCATCATAGAGGATAAGTTTTAGTTTACGACCTAAAACACCGCCAGCCTCATTAATCTGTTTAACGGCTAATTGAGCGCCTTGAGCAGAGGGTTGATCAAGCGCGGACTGAGTCCCAGTAAGATTATAAATCGCCCCAATTTTAAGAGGTGGTTGTCCACAACCGCTAAGTAGGAGTAATCCAGAAATTATAAAAATGAAGCTGATGATTTTTTTCATTAACAGTAATTATACCTAAAAAATTTCAGAAGAGATATGACTAGTTTTGTATAAGTTCAGGTTTTAAAATCCGCTTTAAGCCTCACCCTAAATCCCTCTCCATAAATGGAGAGGGATTTGAAGAAAAACAATGCATTAATTCCCCCTCTACACTTGTGGAGAGGGGGTTAGGGGGTGAGGCTTAAAGAAATAATATTTTCCTGAACCTGAGTTTTATACTAATCTCTAAAAAAGGCCTTGTTTAAAGCAATAATAGCTTTTGCGTAATCTTTTCTTGGTACAAAAAACTGGGCATTAACTTGTCTTAAAGATTGACTAGTACATTCGATATTAATTTGATTTTCAGCCAAGGCTGTAGCTGCTTTAGCGATCATACCTATGGTCGCAATATTAGAGCCAATAATCGAGACCACCGCGACTTCTTTGGCCGTGATAACAGGATATTGTTTTCTGAGATCCCGGACTAATTTTTGGTTACGCGGATGATCCCAAATAAGGATAGAGATACTATTCGCATTAGTGGTTTTGGCAATGTAACTAATATTATGTTTGACAAAGATTTCCATTAAACGCATATCAAAACCTACTTCACCTACCATAGAAGGATCATGAACTTCAATCACAAAAACGTCTTTGGCTCCTGCTATAATTTCCACTTTGGAATTAGGTCCAAGGTAATCTTTGGTGATAAGAGTGCCGGGATGATCTGGCTCAAAAGTATTTTTAATGCGTAAATTAATTTTGGCTAGTTCCAAAGGTTTTGCGGCTTTCGGATGAATAGCTTCTAAACCGATATCAGCGAGTTGATCAGCTACATCGTAATTGGTAAAACAGACCGGTAAACAATGTTCAATACCCACAATATTAGGGTCAGCGGAAGACAAATGATATTCCTTATGAATAATAGCTTCATCAGCTTTGAATTTGAGAGCTATTTTAGAAAAGGTGACTTCGCTATAACCACGATCAAATTCACGCATTAAGCCTTCGGTACCTTTGGTATATCCGGTAATGATGGGGATTGTTTTGGTGTAATCTATCTCAGCTAATTCTTTATCAATACGTTGGTCAATGGTCAGATATTCCAAATCATGAAAACCACTAAGATCAATAAAAGTAGCGTTTAAATCATGGTTGTTAAGAATGTTTGTAGTATTAAAAGCTGAATGAGCCTCACCAATAGACGCTAAAAGTTCGCGGGCTGCTAAAAGAATACTTTGTTTTTCTACATAACCAGAAGTTAAAACATCCATCATACTATCTAAATAATTTTGGGTTTTTTGGATACGTAATTTAATGTATTTATTAGCGGCTTTTAAGTTTAAGCCTAAAGATACAAATTGTTGATTTATTTGAGATAATTGGAATAATAAATTGTCTAAAGCCTGTACATAATTTTCTTGATTTACAAACTTAGTATAAATCCCTGCTGTGCCGTTTTTTTTGTGTTCCAAAAGCCCATTAGTAACATCTTGATACGCTGAAACCACAAACATACGGCTATAGTATCCATCTTTAGATCTTTTTTTAAGTATAATATTGTTTAAAACATCACTAAAATGAATCATGGAAGTACCGCCAATTTTCTCTACGGTAAGCATTACAGGCCTCTTTCTAGAGCAATATCCTTGCTCCTGTCTTTAATAGTTCACTATAGTACCATTTCTGGATACGATTTTAAAATTATTTACCGGAAACAGAAATCCCGGAAAAAGCGATCCAGGGCAAAATAGCATCGCCAAAATTGATACGTTCTTGCGAAACAGCTAAAATATTTTTAAACATTTCCAAAATATTGCCTGCGATCATAGTTTCATTTACCGGATACTGAATTTTGCCGTTTTTAATATAATAACTGTTTTTGGCAACACCGGAAAAATCACCGGAACTGGAAGGATCACCGCCAGAAAAACGACATAGTAAAATTCCTTGACGCGTATTTTTGATGAGTTCTTTATAAGAATGCTGGCCTGGATCTACAACATAATTATCGCCATCATTAACAGCGCGCGCCTGACCGATTTTACGAGCGCCATAAAGACCTAGTAAAAAACCACGTAAAACACCTTGATCTATAATCGTACTATTTTGTGCAGCAAAGCCGTCACCGGTCATAAAATAATTGGTGGCCATATCGCTAGATAAAGGCTGGGAATGAAGTGAAAACAAAGGGCTCGCTACCAGCTTTTGTAAACTATCTTTTAAAATACTAGTACCTGAAATCAAAGCAGATTCACTTAAATAAATACTTATAAAATATTCTATAAAGTCTATTAAACAGTCGGGAGTAATAATAAGATCACCCACAAAATGAGTAGGAACAGATTTTAAATGGGTTTGTTCTGTGATTTGGGAAAATAAAGATGATATTGTCGCATAATCTAATAGTTCCTGATCTAAATCAAGAGTGTTAAAAGCAGTCCCATTAAAAGAAGAAGTATGTTTACCATCTTTAGCTGTAAAACAAGTGTTAAACAGATATGATCCTAAATATTCTTTAAAATCCACGCCATTAGTATTCTGATAAAAACGAGTGCTCTGTGTAAAAGATAAAATAGTATCTTCTAAAACAATTTTAGGATATTGTTTTTTCACTTGAGTTTGAAAAGTATGGAAACGCGTATACATTTTTTCTAGGTCTGGTGCTTCCAACCCTTTATGAAAAGTTTGCGGGTTTTGGTATGGCGCTATGGCATGCGCTGCGTCTTTGGGACTGGCCTTGGCAATGTCTATGGCTGAAGACACGGATTGAGTCAGATATTCAGGATCTATTTTATTGATATTTGCCACCCCGTTTTGTTGTTTTTGATTGATAACCGATAAACTAAACCGACTATTTTGTGTAGTACGTAAAAGGGTGATCTGTCCATTATTTAAATTTAATTCGTGTTTTGTAGTGAAAAACAAGCCGAATTCAGCTTGGGGAATTTTTTTAGCTTTAAGTTGAGCAAAAACATTGTCCCTTATTTCGTGAGGAGTCATGCTCGGCCTCCTACATTAACACGGCATTTTAGCGCAGGCCCACCATCAGAAACCGGGATGAGTTGTTTTTTTCCACACATGCCAGAAACTGACCACTGAAAGTCATCACTTACCATGGAAACTGACTTTAAAACTTCAAAGGCGAGACCAGAAATAGTGGTGTTTTTAAGAGCACGTCCAAGTTTACCGTTTTTGATTTCAAAACCTTGTTCAATCGCAAACATAAATTCGCTCGTAGAGTCGGCTTGGCCGCCACCTGGTTTTTTGAAATAATAACCGTCTTCAATGGAGGCAATCATTTCTTTTATGGAGTTGTCTCCAGGTAAAATAGCAGTGTTACGCATTCTAATCAGAGGTTCATCAGAAAACTTGAAAGCGCGGGCATGCCCTGTCGGCGGCACATTGAACTTTAAAGCAGTTTCTTTGTTATGCATAAACCCTTGCAAAACACCTTGGTCAATGATGATGGTATCTTGTGCTTTTGTACCTTCATCATCTATATACACGGGTATAGGACAGGTTTGTCCTTGAAAAGTATGTGCGAAATCTATTAAGGAAATTAGGGGACTAGCTACTTGTTGATCTAAATAATCTTTAGCTATGGACCCGCCTAAAACAAAATCAGCTTCTGTAGTGTGCCCGATAGCTTCATGCGCCAGAATCCCACTAACTTCACTATCTAAAATGCATTCTTTAATACCGGCTTTGGCATAGACACCCTCTTTTTTGAGCATTAAATCTTCATAAAGTTGATCTATTTTGGGATATAAAAGTTTGGGATCAGAAAAATAATCTTCAAACTGGCCTAGCCCACCAAAAACTTCGTATAATTCTATAGGTTCCTGATCTTTTTCAATATCTAAAAAAACACATAAAAGGGTACGCGGAACCATAGAATAAGCGAGAGTTTCATCAGAAGTTAAAAGTGTTTTCTCCATGTCTAGACAAGATAAAGTAAGACCTCTGGTTAATAATTTAGAATATTTACGAAAAATATATTGATCAATTTCTTGTACAAAGGCCATAATTTCGTTGAAAGATTTACGTGGTTTAGTCGTACAAAAAGTATTTACAGAGTGATGATTTACAGTAGCCGGAAAAGATTTTGATTTTTGAACGGTTTTAGAGCTTAGAAAAGCCGCATTATCATTGGCCTGCCGAATAACAGTTTTGAGGGAGGACTCGTCTAGCTCGGAATGTGAAGCAAAACCCCAGAAACCGTTTTTATAGCTACGTGCGGAAACGCCACTAGAAATAGTTTTTTCGCTAACAGTATTCTCACCTTTAACAAAACAAAGATGTTTAGACTCTGTTTTCTGGACACGAAGTTCGGTATAGTTTTTAAATAAAAATTGGTATTTTTTTAGATCAATTGTCATAGTGATTAGTTTAACAGAGTTGAAATTCTATGTCTTTAATTAGAAAAAGCTCTTTTACCAAACCGTTACCACGCCGACTTACCCACTTTGAGCACAAAAGGGGTCGGTGCACAGGAGTCTGATACCTCAATGAAATTTTTTAATGTCCAAGCCCGATAAGTTATTATCTAAAATACAAAGGAATGAAATTTGAAAAAAATTATCAGTGTAGCGGTTAATGCAGTTACCAAAATTGCTCAGGCCCCCAATTTTACAACCTCGATCTTACCAGGTTTTAAAACCTCTTCCCTACTGCAAGTAACGCGACCACACACTTATTATCATGCGAATGATGCGGGGTTGGGGATGCTTATTCCTGAATTAGCCAAGATACCTACTAGGTCTGCTGATAAAAAAACCGTAGCCATCATAGTAGGTTCTGGTTGTTTGACAGATATTATAGGCAATATTAACGCCGATATTATTTTGGTATGCGACTACGACCCTAATTTATTAAGATGGATGCATTATAAATTACATCAATTAAGAACCTGTTCTGAGCTGAAAGAATTCTATCGAACAACTTTTCCTGACTTTAACCAGAACAAGTTCCTCCAAAATCAATGTGACCAGCTAAAGACTACGCTATTTTTAAACAGGCTAACAAATGACGAAGTCGTAGAACGCCGTTGTGTTTTAGGTGAGAAAGCTATGTTAAGCGTATCCATAGATGGTATTGAAACTTATAACCAAACACAGTTTGCTAAAAATAAAAAAGCGGCACAAGAAAAAAAAGTTTATTTCGTACCCATGGATTTTAATACGCCGCAAGATCTGGGCCAATTAAGATTAGCCCTTCACGACAAAGAAATAGTTTTTGCGAATTTTACAAATGTAGCGCAATATTTAGCGAAATCTAGCATAGAAGCTTTAGGTAACCTACCTTTTCATAATAAAGCCCTTATTTTTTATTCTTGCGTACCATACCAAACTTGCTGTTTACCACAATCGTTTATGCCAGTACAAGGCTTAGATAATTATATAAATGACCCAGCACATGAAATTAAAGTTCAAGGCACTGGTGCTCCTAGTTCTTTAGAAACTTCGTCTCCCGTACCCTCTGCTGTTAAATCGGCTGAAAAAAAAACCTCCAAAATGTACCATGAAGGGGAAATATATAGCAAAAAAAATGATGGGACTATGGAGAAAGCCGCTTCTTTATGCTTTTTTCACAGACGACCTGATATAGATCCTTATTTCTCTGGTTTAAATCATTCTGATTTCCAACAAATATTAGATCAGTACGTAACTGATGGTTGTATAAACGGCAAGCGTATCGTGAACCTAAATCTCTCTTATTGGGATCAAATTACTCCTGAGACTATACAGATTATAGCGAAAAAATTACCGTATTTGGATTTTATTTTTTTCGTGAATTGCGTTTTAGATTATGCGACCATGAAAGAATTAATAAATTTAATTAATGAAAATAATTGGCCCGCCCTTAAAACAATTCGCGCCTCTTTTTCTTATGCGGCAGCAACATCTAGCTATTTAACCGGCCGAGCAGCAAGCATTTTAGAGTTTGTAGACCCTCAAAATATTGGCCGTTTTTAAGAATTCACCAGGTCTTGTGCTGCACGTAATACGGGTTTGTGTTCATAAACGACTTTATAGGTTTCTTGTAAAATCGGTAAATGCAAGTTCGTGTCTTTGGTCTTATGATAAATTGATCTTAAGACACGTAACCCTTCGATACATTCACCAGACATGAAATCCGTGGCTTTGCGCATACCTTCGGTAGCAATCAAATAGCCTAGTTTACCGTTACGGCCATATTTATAAGTAACTTCCAGGTCAGCAACTCCGGCTAAAGTTTGATAATAAACATTGGTCGGTAATTTATAAAAAGCTAAAATGCGCGTGATTTCTTCACCACATTTATGAAAAAGACCGGCAATAGTATTGGCGGGTAAACCTAAACCCATACAAACTCCTAAAGCCATAGCGTAAACTTGTTTTAAAATTCCGCAATATTCGATGGCCGCAATATCATGGTGGCGATACATCCGCAGATATGGTTTTGCATTTAAAATCGATAAAAGATCCGGGTTTTTGAAATGGTCATAGGCCAAGGTGGTAAAAGCGGGGTTTATAAGGTGCTCACTATGCAAAGAGTCCTCTTTAAAATTATGATAAATCTGGCTAGCGATATTAGGCCCGGAAATAGTAGCGTAAGCACAGTCTGGCAAGTTTTGCGCAAAATAATAGGAAATAGGCTGATCGTCAATCACGCCTTTGGAAGCATTCACAAAACAATAAAATTTCTTTTTAGTTAAATGTTTTTTAAACAAAGGTAGATAAGAAGCAAGGTATTTGGAAGGTATCGTAGAAATCACAATTTCAGCATTAGCTAAAGTTTCTGAAAGATCCGAAGAAATAGAAACGTTGGCGGGAATTCGCACATCCGGATATTCCGGAAATCTGGCTAAATTAACCCGTTGTTTTTGTAAATAAGTACAAAGAGAAGTTTTATGATACTTACTTTCCGGCCTAACCCATAAAGAAACTTTATTTAAATATGCTGATTGTAAAGCAAGCTTGCCATAAATCAGGGCCAGGGTCGTACCCCATTTGCCTGCGCCTAAAATTGCTAATTGATATGTTTTTGGCATAAAGAAATTATAACAAAATTATGATTAAAAAACATGTGCCCCTGATTTATACAAAGCACAAGCCCGACAAAAATTGTCGGGCTTGTAAAAAAAACAGATCAAAAAAAAATTATTTTTTCCCTTTGATTTTCCAAAGTACAAGTATAGCAACTATTAAAGATACTAAGTTAAGCAAAGCTATCATTGTAGTCCCATATAAAAAGCTATCTATAACCAATAACGCGACACCTATCGCATAAAGGGTCACAAACCACATTTGAAGGTTATCTTTCTTGGCGAAATACTGAACTAGCCAACCCGCGATTATTAATACAAGTCCTGAAATTACATACATATAATCACCTCTCCTTTTTTAAGTTTTGATAATTTAATTATAATACTAAAATTATAAAACACAACTTTTAGACTTTTTGTTGTGCTAGGGGGTGAGTGTTAGAAAAGTTTTATTTAAACAAGGAAGCTTGAAATGATTTTGCTGGAATATTTTTTTCAAATTGCAGTAAATCAGTGCTTGGTCGCTGTAGAAAACGCGTAATATTTTGCTGCAGAATACGTCCTTTCCAGCTTCGTTTTTTGGCATGTGTCAAGAAAAGATACTGTTTGGTTCTGGTTAATGCCACATAAAACAAGCGTTCTTCTTCGGCCAAGTCTTTCTGGTTTTTAGTTCCATAAAGTTCAAAAGGAATAATATTGTCTTCACAACCGGGCAGAAAAACACAATTAAATTCCAGGCCTTTAGCGCTATGCATAGTCATTAAAGATACTGCTTCGATATGTTGTTTATAATCATCAATGCTCGCGCGTAAGACAATGTCCCTGAAAAAACCCTCATAATCGTCTTCATATTGAGCTGCAAATTTTAATAGTTCCATTTCATCAAAACGAGAAATTTTCTGAGCAGGTAAAACCACTTGCGCGATTAGTTGATCGCCCGATAAAACCGGTTTAGCGCCAGTGGTTTCCAAACTACAATTTTTCCATTTAATCAAAAATGATAGAAGATCACTCACATATTCTTTTTCCGTGATAAATTCCCGGACTTTTTCTATTAAATACGGTTGTTTGGGTAAAGAAGAATGCGCGCTTAAATAAAAATCAGTTTTATAATAAATATCTTTTAATTCTTTGATCAAAGCCTTGATAATAGGTTTTTGAAAAAAACTTTGTTGGCCTATTACCTGATAAGCAATCCCATGATCATTGAAAGCTTTGATAAAATGATCAAACATAATACTGGATCTACACAAAACCGCCATATCGGCAAAACTATTGATACCTTTTAAATTTTGCCCATCACTAATTTTGGAATGAAAAGATAAAGAATGAACTCCACCAATCATGGTTTCAATTTGAGTCGCAACATAGTCTGCTTCACTTTTGTCCGTGGCTAATTCCTGTACCTTGATCTCGATATTGTTCTGATGCCCTTTTAAAAAAGCTTTTTTGTTTAAAACCTGGCCTGCTACTTGCATTAATTTGTGTGGGCACCGATAACTTTGCTGTAAATTAATGGTTTTGGAAGCAGTATATTTTTGGGAAAGTTGCGTCAAAAGCTCTACGTCCGCACCTCTAAACCCATATATAGCTTGGTCTGCATCCCCAATTAGAAACAAATTAGGGTTCCCCTCCCCTGCTAATAAAGTAATGAATTCATATTGACGTTGATTAAGATCCTGACATTCGTCTACTAAAATCCATTTAAGCTCTTCTTGATATTGTTTTAAAACAGCTGGGTATTCGGTAAATAAACGTACAGGCAAATACAGTAAATCTTCCAAATCAACGGCATTATGTTTTTGTAAAGCCTGATGATAACTTTGCCATAGCGGGAAATCATTGGTTTTATCAATATCTGAGAAAGCCATGATTTGCTTGTGTTTCTCGATTTGGGTCATGGCTTTTTTTTGTTCTGATTTGGGTATGCCGAGTTTAGCTAAAATTGAAACTTTTTCTTCTTGATCAAGAATAGAAAAATTTGGTAACAGGTTAAACAAACTGCTATATTCCCTTAAAATTCTAAGGCCAAGTGCATGAAACGTATAAACCTGCTTATAATCTAGCTTATTTTTTTTCTGGATTCTTGTTCTGATCTCGCGTGCTGCCTGATTGGAAAAAGTAAGGGCTAAAATCTGAGAAGGGTCCACGTGCTTATTTTTAAGTAAGTACATAATTCTTTCGGTTAAAACCCTGGTTTTACCAGCACCTGGGCCAGCTAATACCAGACAAACCCCGGTATCAAACTGAATAGCAGTATCTTGTTCCAAATTAAGGGCCTTGGTTTCGGACACTTCAGGGACCTGGTCTATGATTGTGGGGGAAGACTCTTTGTTTTGTAAATCTTTAAATTCCTGAATATTAAATTCTACTGAGTTTTTTAGTTCTGGTTTAGATATTTTGGGAGAATTTAATTGAAACAAGGAAGCATGCGTTGCTAAAACTGAGTTTTCGCCAGATTGAAAAAGTTTGACACGGCCAAACTCACCGTCATAACCTTCGGTAATTTGGACCTGCCCATCTCTTAATCTTTGAATAGCTTGAGCTAAAACTGGCGAACCTAAATCTTTGATTTCTGGTAAGGGGCAATTAAGCAAAATATCAAATTCTGAACCCAGATTATTAATCAAACGATAATATTCCGCTTGTACTTTTGTGGAGCTACTACTTTTCACGCCCACTATTTCAGCTAAAATTTGTAAAAGAGGGGTAATTGAATAATGCTGTTGATTGAATTCCGGGATGTCTTCTACCTTCCGGTCCGCCAATTCAGCGACACGATACATCACTCCTTTGGTCAGAGGTTTATGACATACGGGACAAATACCTTGATGCCGAACAGTTTCCAGGGGATTGCAAACCACATTACAAAGACGATGGCCATCATAATGATATTTTCCTTCTTGCGGAAAAAATTCTATGGTGCCCAAAAAACCGTTATCGTATTTTAGAGAAGCTAAAATAGAATTATAACTTAAAGCCGTATCAAAAAGATTGGCTTCCCGACCTAGCTTATCCAAAGAATGCGCGTCAGAATTGGAAACCAACCGAAATTTATCAAGAAATGAACAGACCCGGTTCATAGGCGGGTCACTGGAAAGGCCTGTTTCTACGGCAAAAATATAAGGTGTTAAATCATCAAAACATTCTTCAATACTATTAAACCCGGATTTGGATCCTAAAACCGCAAACCATGGTGTCCAAATATGCGCTGGAATCAGATAAGCGTCTGAATCAACTTCTAAAAGCATTTCTAATAATATTTTGGCGTCCAAACCTAAGATAGGTCGGCCATCAGAACGGATATTCCCAATCTTTTCCAATTTATCCTGCATTTTGGATACAGCCTCAAAATCCGGGAACACACAGACATTATGTACTTTGCGGACTTGATTATTTTTTTTGTAAATACTGCTGATTTCGGTGGTCAGTAAAAAATATACTTCTTGCTGAGAAATCTTAGCATATTGGTTTTGCGTAAAAGGAATTTGAAATTCTTTTTTGAGCTTGTACAACCCATTTTCCGCGAGTTCGAGCTTTTCTTTTAATTCACTAAACCAGCCGGGATGAATACAATCTCCGGTACCTATAACATTGATACCTTTGATTTTGGCATAATGATCCAAATGTTCCGGAGTAAGTTTTTTACTGGTGGCACGAGAATAATGTGAATGAATATGAAAATCAACGATAAATTTCATAGTTGGTAGACCTTTGTTATATTAATTAGATTTTAGCGCAAATTCTATAAAATGCCCATAAAACTATTTTTATCTGTTAACAATACTCTATCGAGCCTAGTTTCTATGAGCACTGACCCTGAATTTTGAAACCCATAAGTGCTGCATCCTATATTGCATAAAAGTTCCAAACGTTCGCGCATAGGACCTATCTCAGGTTCTTCAAATTCGTCTAAATATAAAATTCTTTGATCTCCTGCACTAAGTCCGCCTGGAATATCTTTGTGCTTTACGAGATGTATCTCAGCTTCGGCATACTCTTTTAAATCCTGAAAAAATTCCTGCATACTGCCCTGATAAATCGTTTCACTTAAAAGCCTCAATTTTTCTTGAGCATTTGTTGAAAACTGAGAATCTGAATCTGGAGAATGCGGAAAAAAAGCACAGTACTGAATGAGAAAACCCTCGACTAAATTCCTCAAATTTGGAGACCACTTTTCAGAGAGCATACGTTCGATATTGCTATCGATATCAGAAGGCATCCTTTTATCTTCGAATTCAACAGAGAGGGCTGCTTTGCTAATAGTATCGCCATTAAAAAAACGAAAGGTGCCACCAAATTCAAAAGTAGTTATCAGACCGTCAAAAACCGCATCAAATAAATAAGGTAAAATATGCTTAGCATTTGGCGTACGATAGTAAATAGTTCTGACAAATTTTAAAATGTTATACATAAATAGTCTGTCAATAAGACCATTTTGGGTCAAGCCTTGGATTACGGTCTGATAATATAATACATTATTAGAACCGCAGTGCTTAGCTAATGCTTGGAGGTGACTTGTAATAGAAGTTGGTCTTTTGCTAGCGGCCCCATATTCTCTGTTTAAGTAACGTAACCGTGCTAAATCCCGAACAACCGTGCCAAAAAAAGGTGGGGTCGGATCCATAAAAACCGTAAGATGTCTCAGCCATGGTTGTACATCTAGTGTCTGGTCTAACAAAGTTTGTAGGGGTCTAGAAATAGGTGGCTCTTCACAAGCCTGTTTTAACAGCGTAGCTTCTAATATAGCCAAAGCCGATGCACGGGCGACGATGTCTTTAGGGCGCTCTTCTGACTTTGCCCATTGATCTATTTGCTGGGAAATTTGGTCTATAGCAATTTGCTGTAAAAAAAGGCGGATATTTTGCGGGCCAATATCAACTCCACCAGGCACACAAAGTAAAAACTGTTGCAGAGACCTTAAAGGTTCTAAATCCTCACTTCTCATTATTTCTTGTGTTACTGCTTGAAAAAACGTTTTCACTGTCTCTAGGTTTAAATATGGTTGAGGTTTAAGCTGGGGCATAACTGTGAATAATGCTAAGCATAACTTCAGTCGTGTCGAAGTGAGGCTTAAAAGGACCGCCACCTGAAAAAACGTGGGGTTGTGGGTAAAAAAAGCTTGTAATTGTCTTTCCAATTGACTAATAAGCTGAGCTCGATTTGGGTTTTCGAGCTCTAAAATATTCACGCTATGCGCCATATTTAGAAACGAAACTAAATCTTGAGTGGGTTGCATACAAGCTAAAGCCCAAGTACTCATTAAATTACAAAAAGTCTGAAACATCTTTTTAGGGCAAGATGATTTATTTGTTTTTAGTCTGTTTGAAAAGGAGAGAACAATATCTTGTTTCGCTGCAGAAAAAGCAGGTTCGTTTGGAAATAAGCTTAGGCAACTAAGTGCTAACTTAAAAGAACTTATATGGATTAAACTGATACCAATAGCACTGAAGTTTGAGGCTACTTCTTCAGTAGCCGGCCACTTGTCGCCACGTGGCATTTTCTGAATGAGCCAGTTTAAGATAGCTTCAAAAATATTTTGATAAATAGCTGCTTTTGTAGGATTATTCAAATGTTTTTCCATACATCGAATTACGAAAGCTGAAAGCGAGAAAACTTGTGCTGCTGCTGAGTCATCACTAGCCAATTCAGCATTTTTTAAGCAGTATGCAATAAGACTTTGTATGTTTTGTAACGTTGTGACAGAAACTTCTTCTTCAAAGATAATGTAACCTGCTAAATCAAGTATAGATATTTCATTACCCCAGTCTTGGTGGGCTCTAAAACAAGTAGTTAGACTGTCAGTTATGGTTAATAACTGTTC
>JABGVJ010000058.1 GCA_018646105.1 bacterium | reverse complement strand
TTTACATGTTTTCTGGTTTTCAGCTTCCAGAATTTCAAAATGAGGTTCTAAAAGATTTTTGATAAAATAGCGAATAATTTTTTCGTCATCAACAATTAAGACTTTTTTCATTGGTTCCCACCCCTTTTTTATTTCACGAGTGTCCTTGGTGACATCTCAAAGTGTCACTATGGTGACACCAGCCTTTGATTTTGTCAAGGCTAGCGGGCAGAATCACAGATTAAAACAACAACTAACTAACCGCGACAGATCTAAAGACGCAAGTCTTTATAATCCCTTAAATTCTGTTTTAAAAAATTCAACACCAAAGCTAAATCAAGTTCATTCCCTTGAGGATCAAGCGTAGATGCCGATATCTCCAAAACCTCTTGGAGCATCAACCCCGTAATATATTCACTGATCATGGCAAGACTTGCTTGCCAATCATCCATGTTTTGGGTTGTCCATTTACAGTCCAAGATCCGGTTAGTAGCGCGTTCCATTTTAAAATAAATGGCACAATTAGCCTGTGCACTTTGTTTGTAAAAAGTTTTCCAGGTATATTGATAAAAATCAGGGTCTTGCAATAAATTTAGAGGAGTCATTTTAAAAGTTTAGCACCTAAGCTTTTTTCAGCAATCTATCCATTTGTTTGATAATGATATTATATAAACCCATTCTTAAATCAACTTGATTTTGACTTAAGTTTTCCAGGTTTTTTTGAGTTTCTGCCATAATTTTCGGATTAGTTAAAGTTTTTTCTAAAAATTCTTTGGTTTTACTCTGCGTAATATGTCTGATAATCGGATAATCTTTGGCTAAATAAAGCTCGTAATAAATTTTCACCTTTTCTACTAAATATTTGGCATCCAGCGTTGAAGTTTGCCATAAATTTAAAACATTAATTTTACGGCCTTCTACTTTTATTTCCAGTTTTTCAGGAAAAAATTGTTGAATATAGATAAACATCGCATTCAATTGTTCCGTAGGCAAGCTGGAAATAAGCATAAATAATAAATCAAAATTATTTTCATCATTTAAAATTTCCGTTACTTTTTTTTCTTGTTTCAAAAAAGAGATTATTAATTTTTTACATAAAGAACAAGTCAAATAATGGTCGGTAATCAAATCATAATTTTTTTTCATTAAAGCCAAACTAAATCCTTTTAATTTAAGGCTCCCTAAAATTTTTATTTTATAATAACTAATAAATTTTTTATAATCCTCGTCAAATTTCCCCAAATTAAGCTGACCTTTAATACCGCCCTCCCAAATCAAATGAATGGTTTCATTTTTTTGAGAAATCTGTTTTATCATAGGCGTATGTGAACCTTTATACATAGATAACGCCAACAAAAAAAGTAATTGGGTATACTTGATAATCATCGGACTAGCCAGGAAATCCGCATCTTCATTTAAGCTACGCTGTACAGGGCTTTTAATCAGCGTTTTTAACAATTTAAATTCAGCCGTCCCTGGTCTAAATACAACTTTAATTTGCGCTAATCCTTGCGCTACAATTTTCAATAAATCCAAATATACGGGTATGTTTTGTCTATGCATGTTGTTCCCTTTCAGATGTTGATTCTGTCACGTAATGATAGCATGGATGTCACGGATTACACAGATTAGATTCTTGCTTTTCGCAAGAATGACAAATAAAATCCCCCTCTATAGAATAGAGAGGGGAAAAGCACGAAGTGCCAGGGGGTGAGTGTTAGAATTGATGTTCACCGCGTCCCTCTGGAAAGAGCGAAAGAAAGACGTTTACAAAAATAGCCGTATTCTATATAATTACCTGTGTTTTTATGGGGGCGTAGTTCAGCTGGTTAGAACGCCTGCCTGTCACGCAGGAGGTCGACGGTTCGAGTCCGTTCGTCCCCGCCATAAAAACGAAAAAAACTTTGCTTCATTTTAGTTAGTATATGTTACTATTATACATAAGACTATTATATTAACCTTAATATTTTAACCTTAATATTAACTTTAACCTTAATATTAAAAGAGAGGCTTGTGGTTAAATAACCTAAATGAAAAAAATTGTTTGTAGCTTTATTTTTTTTATTTTGTTTTTTTCGGCGGCCGTAACCGCGGCTGACTTTTGGCAAGAACACAATGTGCGTCTAGGCGCTTATTTTGGTACGCTTACCCCCAACCAATCTTTACGCGGTTCTTATTCTTTACAAAGCGGTTTCTATGGCGAAATCGCTACTTGGAAAATCGATCAATATCTACCCCGACTTTATGCGGAATATTATTTTTTTCCAGTCCAGAATAATAACTGGTTTACTGGTTTTAGACGCAAAGGTATTTTGGCTATAGGCGTAAACACCCCTTTTTATATTTATGGTCCGCGCGTCTATTCTTTGCTGCTAGGCTATGAGTTTTTGCCTGGCTATGCTAGCGGCATTACCCAGACCAAAAATCTTTTTGGCCAGGTAACTTATGAAGAAGAATTAACCAGCAATATTTTTATGCGCGTTTATGCACGTCTCAATTTGTATGTCCCAAATAGCACACAAATAGGCTTGCATCCTCAGATTGGTTTCGCACTTTCAACACATTATGATTTTACGCCACAAACCAGCGAAGCCGACCGTATCCCAGCTACAGATAAACAAGCCATTGTAGCGCAAAACCAAACTTTTAAATCAGATGAACTAGTCAAGAACTTGAGTGCCACCATTCTTTCCTTTGCTAATTTAAAACAATCCTCCTATTTAAGAGTACCCAAAATCATTCGTAAAGGCGTGCCTTTTATGGCCACCCGCGAATTTTCCGCAGATCAGAAAATAATTAAAGTCACCTGTAAAATAGATGGCGTTGCAGACACCTTATTTGTTTTTGAGAAAAAATCTCCTGATAGTAATATCTGGCAAACAGAAATCACTATCCCGGAAGATTTCACAGGCTTAAAGGCGAATTTCAAGATTTTTTATAAAATTAAGGATGGGGGTGGTTCCTTAGACTATTTTAGCGCCTTAGTAGAATAATTCTTTAAATTCTACTACGGATCATGACATAATTAAATTTAAAAGAATTTTTATTCTTTTGAAAAATAAAAAAGAAGAGGTGGAAAATGAAAAGAAAAGTTTTGTTTAATATTTTATTTTTTGTATTGTTGGTTTCTCTCGTATATGCGGTCACCACTAATTCCCCGAGTCCTTATGTGACGTTTAGCTCTACTGATACAGCTATTACTAATCAGGCGGGTTTTACAACTGTTTTAGGCGCGGGGCTTCAATTGAACGATGCTAATATAGCCCAAACTTATGCGGATATAAATAATAGGTATTCTCCCTTTTATTTTCTTAATATGAATTTAGATGCAAACGCTCAGTCGGTTGCTTATGCAGCAAACACTGCATTACCAGGCACTCTTGTATTAACTATTAATAAAATTTTAGGAGGTAACAACACTGTTACTCAGGGTAACACTGTAGAAACTTGGGCAGCTGGTCCTTTTGCTTTTGCGCCCGCTTATTTGGCTAATATAACTGGTCAAGACACCCCTAATTATTCCTATTTT
>JABGVJ010000110.1 GCA_018646105.1 bacterium | reverse complement strand
TATGGATGCTCGGCTTCTCTCTCAGCTCTTTCACGAATTAGCCTCTGCTCAAACAAATGCCGCGGGAGTTAGTTTATATTTTAATTATCTTAGAACTCATACTCTCTTGCTTGTCGATCTTTACTTTCAATGTGCCGGTAGATCGTTTTAGATAGATATCCGGATTAAGCATAAAAATAATCGTGCAAAAGTATCGGAGCTATTTTACAAATTTTAAAACACCATAAAAAATCGATGTATAGTTTTTGTTTGAGGGGGGTATAAAGCAAATATAGGTTTTGAAAGAAAGGTGTTTTAATTTTGGAAGTAGAAAAAGTTAAAGTAATGTATGCTATTTTTTATGTTTGTTCCATATTTTTGATTGTGTATGAAAGTTTTCTGATACATTTTATGCCTTTTTTGGAAATAATGGCTACTAAGATATAATGTAAGATATGAAAAATATTTTAATAGTAGCTACTTCTTATAAGGGCGGGGAAAAAACGCATATAGATTTTTTGATAAAGTACTTACGCTTTGATTTCAATTTTTTTTTAATAAGTTCCAATTTAACTAGTTTTTTTAAAATTTATAAATTGATTAAAGATCAAAAAATCGATTTAATACATTGCCATGGTTTGAAAGCAGCGTTTTTTGTCAGGCTGTTAAAATTGTTTTGCTATTGTTTTGCTAAAAAGTTACCTCCTTTGATCGTGACTATTCATGGGTTCCATTATGCTAGATATAAAAATTTTTTGAAAAAGATGTTTTTTCTTTATTTAGAAAGAATGTTTTCTAAGTTACAGGATTTTACAATTGCGGTTAGTGAAGATGATAAAGAGTTAATTTTAAAATATAGGTGTGCGGATCCCCAGAAAATAGGGGTGATTGTTAATGGGGTAGATTTGACGTATCAATCTGGGGTGCCGTTAGAAGCTGAACAAGAATTAAATGATCGAAAGATTGATACTGAAAAAGATATTTTAATTTATGGTATTGGGGTTTTGGAGCTGGTAAAAGGATGGTCTATAGTTTTGAAGGCCGCTAAAGAAGTTTGTCAGAAAAATGATAAGGTTAAATTTTTGATTTTTGGGCAAGGTTCTTTAAAACAAAAGATGAAACAAGAGATTGTGACGGCTGGTTTGCAAGAAAAGTTTTTTTTGATGGGTAAAAGAAATAATATGCGAGATTGGTTGAGATTAGCTTCTATGTACGTAGGGGCATCTGCGTATGAGGCGGGCCTTTCTTTTGTTATGATGGAAGCGATGGCGGAAAGAGTGCCGTTGATAGTATCGGATGGAGATGGTTATAGTGTAATTAAAGATAGGCGAGAAGTTTATATTTTTAAAAGAGATGATGATCAGGAATTAGCGCGTAAAATTTTGTATTTAATATCTGATAAAGAAGTACAACAGCAGTTTGAGAAACATAGTTGGGATTTGCTGTGTTCTAAATATGATGTAAAAGAAATGGTGGCTAAAACCAAACAGGTTTATAGTAAGGTTGTTTGACTATAAATTAGCAGAATGGTAATTTTAAATGTTGAATACTCTAAATTAGCGGAAAGATTAGTTTTGATATGAAAGTTTTGTTGATTGGTTCTGGTGGAAGAGAACATAGTTTAGCTCTTAAATTGGCAGATAGCCCCAAATTGACGCAGTTATTTATCGCGCCAGGTAATCCGGGTACGGCACAAGTGGGCGAAAATATCCCTATTAAAGTTTCGGAAATAGATAAATTAGTGACGTTTGCTAAAAAGGAAAAAGTGGATTTGACTTTTGTGGGTCCAGAACAACCTTTAGTAGATGGTATTGTAGACGAATTTGAAAAACAAGGTTTGGTGATTATTGGACCCTCTAAAAAAGGTGCTCAATTAGAAGGGTCAAAGAAATGGGCGAAAGATTTTTATAAAAAATATGAAATTCCCACTGCTTCTTATGAGGTTTTGTCTGATTATCCATCGGCAATAAATTATCTTGAAGAAAAAAATACTTATCCAATAGTAATTAAGGCAGATGGGTTAGCGGCGGGCAAAGGGGTGACTATTGATAGTTCTTTTGCGCAAGCTTCAGCTTCATTAACAGCTTGCTTTATAGATGAGGTTTTTGCCGAGGCTGGAAAGACAGTTGTCATTGAAGAGTTTTTACAAGGTGAAGAAGCTTCTATTTTGGCTTTTACGGATGGAGAGACGGTATTGCCAATGGTGGCAGC
>JABGVJ010000108.1 GCA_018646105.1 bacterium | reverse complement strand
CCTTTGCGGCGTTAGCCGCGGGGAGGGTGGGGGCAAGCTTTTGATTTTATTTTCAAGCGAACGAGAGTCGCGAAAAGCTCGTAGAAATTTTCATGACCGAGTGAGCGCCGAAAAGAAAGTATATAATACTCCGAAGTTTTCCCTAGGGTATTATATACTTTATTATAGCTTTGTTCTTAATACCGTAACAGGGGTGAAATTATTTTGATAAATGTTGCGATAAGTATATATAAAGTTATTTTAAATATATGCAATCCCATGAGGAATTAAAATAAGTATGTCTAAAAAAATTATCAGCAGTAAACTAGATCAACATGCCTTAACTATTAATGTAGGCGATATAGTAGAAGTAACAGGCGGTGCCCAAAGCCCCCATATGGGGGTCTTGGCTTCTCCTAGAACCGTAGTAACTTTAACAAGTGATAACACATCAATCTGGGGCAGTGAACAAGTCCGTGCCAACTCAATAAGGGTTGTAGAACCGGAAGAGAGAACTCGAGTTTTAGGGAGCATGAGCATATTAGCGCTTGATGGAGTGGGTAGGCTAGCGCCGGCAGCATGTGCAGCCGTTTTAAAGACAATCACGGCAGAATTTGGTGAAGAAAAAGCAGAGCAAAGGTTCAAAGAACTTTTAGATGCCTCCATGAAGCGCACTGCACAAGTTTTAGCCGCTATGGAACCTCAAAGCGCCAAAGATATGGTCTTAAAGATAGATCTCCCCAAGCGACATAAGCTCATCTTAGAATTAAAAGAACAAAGCGCAGAACAGGTGCTCCCCTTATTATTAGAGCTCTTAGCAGATGAGGAAGCTACTGTTAAAGAAGTAGTACAACATATTATGGATAAAGCTGCTCAAGGGTTTATTGAATTAAGGGGAAAATATATTATGTATAGCGGGCCAAGTTGTCAACTTGTCGGGATCGTAGATGCTTCAGGTAAATTTAAAAGCGGGTTTCTTAAATATAAAGACCAAATACATAAAGTTGTTGCTCGGAACAGCAAAATTATACGATCACAGAGTTCCAATTTTCTGCATTATAAATTTCCCATACCAACACGTATCCAAGCAGATCTTGCCAAAACCTCTTTTTACCCAAACGCAGTGCCGGGGTGAGGGTAGTTGATGAAGCCTAAATAGCCCCCTCAACCTGCGTAACAAGAGCGTCTTCAGCTTGTACTCCCACAATCCTTTTAATCTCTTGACCATTTTTAAAAAGGAGTAAACAAGGGATACCGGTGATTTGATATTCGCCTGCAGTATTCGGTGCTTGATCTGTATTTAGTTTTACTATTTTTACTTTACCATCCAGCCTATCTTTAACCTTTTCTAAAATCGGGCCCATCATTTTGCAAGGACCACACCAGTCCGCGTAAAAATCCACCAAAACAGGAATTTGTGCTTGCAATACTTCCTGATTAAAATTTGTGTCATTAACTTCAGTTACATTAGCCATGTTTATTCTCCTTGGATGATTTTTTTAAATTATAGCTTGGTTTTATTTATCTTCCAATGGAGAACAGTTTGGAGGGGGGGGGTGTTAAGTGAAATCTTTTTGGGTTTTTGCCCGATAATTATTATAGTAGAATCTATTTTGAATTTTGCAATAATTTTATATTGTATTGAAGGATGTATTTTTTTTGGGGATAATTATTAAGTTTAAAATTATTTCGATTCCACCTAATCTAGCTGAGTTAAATGGTTTTGAGACAAGCAGAAGCATGGTACAAGCTGCTATTAATAAGATGATGAGTTGCTTGTTTGAAAGATATTTTAATCAGGAAGCAGGCGTTACTGAAATAGGCGCGGGGACGGGCGCTTTAGTGCGATTTGCTCCAGATGTTTTATCTTATAATATAAGACTAACAGAACCATCGCCTGTTTTAGCTCAGGTTTGTAGGGACAGAACAAGGCAGATTGTTGAAGAACTACCCATGCAAGATTTGGCTAGGCGCGAAGCTGGAAAGAATCGGCAGGTTGTGGCTACCAATGTATTGGATATTTTTTCACTTGGTCAGTTACCTGAGCAATTAAAAGCATTATATGAAATGATGTCCCCTAATGGTGTTTTTATGCATGTGAATATGCTGGGCTCAGAAGTTATAAATGATGATCTTATTATTCGAGAAATGTGCAAAAAAAAGAAATTCCCCTTTTTTACTTGTTTACCAGACGGAGAATTTGGTTTTATATGTGTTTCAATAGAATCATATAGGCAAATATTAGAAGAATTCGATCAAGCCAATTTTTTTACGCCAGGCCAATGTAAAAAATTATTAGAGATGAGTCAGCAAACAGGCTTTGAAAATTTTGAATACTATTCTATTAGAGAAATCGCTCTTGATTTTAGAGCCGCGCGAACTTCAGGTAGTTCCCTTGAGCAATATGATCAAATCGTATCTTCTGCTCAAGAAAGTATAAGGATAGGTAGAAATGCATATTTAAGGGAAAGATTAGTAAATGCTTTGGAAGCACAGGGGTTTAAGGTTAGGTTAAAACATAGATTACAAGCTAGTAAGGTTGTTGCTTATGATGCTACTAAGCATATCACAGCTGGCGCAAAACATTCTTTACAAATGGGATGTAGAGTAGCATCCGATGAAAGGCACCTAAGAGAAGATCAAGTACGCGAAACCTTGGTTGCAGATGTTATTGTAGCAGTGAAGAGCACTGGACCACAAGAAAGTATCGGAGTTAATCCAGATGCCAAATTACCAGTAGAGGCTTTGTGTGATTATCAGGAGTGGCTCACTTGTGATGAGGCAGGCCGCTCAAAGCTGTATCTAGCGGTTAAAGAAAAAACAGAAGCTGTTTTAACAGCTTTTGAGAAACTGCCGCACCGTGTACAGTATCTTGTGCAAAATATCCAAACTAAGAAAAATGGATATACGCCCTTAATAGCAGCGGTATGTAGAGGTGAATTTTCATATGTTCAAAGGCTTTTAGCCTGTGCCGGAAATTTTGAAATAAAAGGTGGTAAAAAACAGCTAACAGCAGAGGGGTATGCACACTTAAAACGTCAGCAATTACTAGCTTCGTAAAATTAAATATATTCCTCTTTTTTAAAAATCCTATCTTTGCTACACTGGTTTTATTATGCTGATAAACTTTTCTAATTATTATAAAAAAATCAAAGAAAACAAGCTTAGTGTTGTGCTAGTATTGTTTTTTTTAGCCATGTTGTTTTTGACTATTCTATCTTCCTGTCGTCAAAACACAGTTGAATCAGCTAAAACCAAAACCGTAGCAGAAATAGAGACCATCGATAAACGTCAATTTGATCAGTTTGTTTTAACCAGCAAAGATGTTTCCGGTAATATCCAGGAAACCAGCTTTGTCGTAGTTGCTGGTAATAATCTCAATGTCAGAAGTAAACCAAATGTTTCAGCCGAAGTAAACGCTGTTTTACCAATTGCGGATCGGTTGCAAATCATTTTTCAAAAACCCCATAAAGAAAAGATAAATAATTTTGAAGGTACCTGGATCTTAGCTACCGGAGATAAAGCGCGTGGTTGGCTTTTTGATTTTTTTATGGCTTATCCCAGCAAATTTCAAACCTTATATACGCCATCTGCAAAACAATCTACGTTTATTAATCCTCAAGACAAACAAACGTATACCTTTACTTTTCAAGACACCAACTTCACTTTGACCCCAGGCCCGGTTCAAGGCAAAATGTATCGGTTTCGCGACCTCATTTGGGCAAAGCCGGACAATTATTATGATACTCCTCAAAAAGAACTTTATTTTTTTTACTTAGATCAAAAAGGGCAGCTTAAACTGGAAAACTAGTTCAGATAACCCAAATCGCGATATACTATAAAAAAAGCCATAGGAGGGATAGTAGATGCATCAGATTCTCCAGAAAAAAATAGAAAAGTTTTATGAATTAAAACAGGCGGGCCAATTATTACCTGAAAAAGAAAAGGCCTTACCTGTTTTAACAGATCTTTTGGATTTACTAGAAAAAGGACATGTTAGAGTAGCTGAACGTAAACAAGGGGTTTGGCAGGTCAATAAATGGGTCAAAAAAGGTATCTTATTAGCTTTTATTTTAGGGGATAATCGGATCTATCAGGACACTCCTGTAACCTGGTTTATAGATAAGGATACCGTACCGTTGCGCAAGGTAGGCCTGGAAGAAGGAGTACGGGTAGTCCCTCCTGCAGCAGGCTTGAGACGAGGATCTTATGCGGGTCCAGGATGTGTTTTTATGCCTCCAGCTTATGCCAATATCGGAGCCTATATAGATGCCAATACCATGGTTGAAGGTCTAGCAGGTAGTTGTTGTCAGGTAGGTCAGAATT
>JABGVJ010000082.1 GCA_018646105.1 bacterium | reverse complement strand
AGTAGAAGCTATTTCTGGAGCAGTTAAAGCCAGCAGCCCGCTCGTAGATTTAAGCACTGCCGTCATCGCATCAGCTTGTGCTAACCCCATCATGGGACCACCAACTACTAACCGTTTGGTATTATCGGAAATACCTCCACAAAAATCTAAAATAGCTTGAAATTCGGTACCTATTTTAACTCGAATATTTTTAGGTTGTGAAATACCTTTACCGGAAACAGTAACCACTTTTTCGATTAAAGGTTTGTCATAAATAAAAGCTTCGGCAATCGCAATAACCGTATTCACATTTAACACCACGATACCTACATCAATAGGTAGACCGCCGGCTGGGACTTCTTTGTTGGTGACAGCTTTGATCAACATTTTCTCGCCACCTTGCGGGTATTTGGTTTGTAATTCAACAACTTTAACGCCTAACACTGTTTTGATTTTCTGGCTTAAAACTTGAATAGCTTGAGGTTTATTGTCTTCTATACCAATGATAATACGATCTACTTTAGTGGCTTTTTTGATAATGTTTAAACCCGTTAAAAAAAGGTCTGTCATTTCCAATAAAGCGCGGGTATCAACGGTAAGATATGGTTCACATTCACACGCATTAATAATGATCGTATGTAATTTTTGTGTTGGTTTAGTCATAAATTTAACATGCGTAGGAAAAACCGCGCCGCCTAAACCAACGATGCCTTTTTCTTTAATAGTTTCTATAAATTTATCTTTGGTGATTTCTGCTAAATTAATTTTTTGAAGGTCCCAAGTTTTGAGCGGAATATTTTTGTCTCTATCAATAATTATCCCGGATATGTTTTTGCCTAAAACATAAGGAACGGGGGCTATTTTACGCACAGTACCAGATATAGGGGAATGTATGTTGGCTGAAATAAATCCGGAAGCAGCAGCTATTTTTTGTCCTTCTATTACTACATCACCAGCTTGAACTAAAGGAGTTGCCGGAGAACCTAAATGCTGGTTTAAAGGGAGATAGACTGTATCTGGTAATAAGAAATCTGTTATGGGTAGATTTTCGGTGAGTTTTTTATTTTCCGGAGGATGAATTCCGCCTTTAAATGTTTTTAACCTTTTAAAAAAATGCATCTACAACTTTCTTTTAAGTAAATATTAGTAATCTGAATTAATAAATTGATATTAGGAAACTAATTATTAGTAATCTGTTTCTATTTTAATAAAACTTACCCGAAATTGTAAACTGGTTTTCTCACCTCAACGGGCGATATTTACGTTTTCGCGTTCAATGTTTTCCCTAAAACCTTTTATTTCTTTATATTTGTTAAGAATATCATCTACATATTTTTGGGTCGTATTGTCTAGCTCAGAATTGGCTCTTGTGACTGCCCCATACCCTTTGTAATAAGAAGCGAGGGAAAGAGAAACCTTTTTAGAACTATCCGTCCATTTGCCTAATAAAGATTTTAAATACTGTACTGTACCACTCACATTTTGTTTAATACTAAACGGATCTTTAATACCCAGAAGTTTATGATTGAAATCCTTAATCTGTCCCAGCCCTTTTGCTCCGGTGGAACTAACCGATTTTCTATTAAAAGCTGATTCCCGAGCAATGACCGCTGCGGCAAACTTTGGGTCCAAATCATGTTCACGGCCGTAATCCACCAAGGATTTAGCAATCTCTTTAGCATCTTTGATCTGAATTTTTTTATACTTTGAAGTAATGTATTTTAAAATAGATTTATAGTCTGTATCCCTTTGGTCATAAGTTACTTCTTCTACAGAACCTTGGGCAATATTTAAACGAGATGGAGTGGGCTTAATCTTGGTTTTGGATGGAGCAGGTGTCCGCCAAGGATTACGAGGTACAGCTGTCTTAGTTTCTTCTTGCTTGAAACTCTTTTTAAGCGAGTCTGTCGGAGCTTCTTTTTGTGGTGAAGAAAAAAAAACAATAAATAAAATAGCCACTATAGGTATAACTTGCATAATATAATTTAAATAATACCAAATTTAGATCTAAATTGACAAAATCTTAATAGTTTTTTGTAATTCTTGCTACGCTTGAAAAAAGGATTCATATTTACTCACTAATTTTTCTGATAAAGCTTGATAATCTAGGATGTTTTTAATAGGGCGCGGAGCTATTCTTTGATTGTCAAAAATAAAAAACAATTCTTTAGTAGCTACGGCATCCGCCAAAGCCCGGTGAGCATTGGCATGTAAAATTTTGTATTTTCTGGTTAAGGCCGTTAAAGAACAGCTGGGTTCATGATTGGCTTTAGCCCATTTATAAGTACAAATTACCTGATTACTTTTTAAGTCTATTTTGTGGCGTAAAGCGGCAGTATACAACCACGGAATATCAAAATCTGTATTATGGGCCACAATTTTTGCGTTACCTACATAATCCAAAAAAGCCTGCAGACTGTCTTTAAGTGTGGGGGCATTTTCCACCATCTCATTTGTGATACCCGTGATTTTAGTAATAGTTGAGGAAACCGAATTAGTTGGTTTAATAAAAGTCTGAAAAATATGTTCATTGCCTTCCTCATCAATTTTTAAGGCACCTATTT
>JABGVJ010000066.1 GCA_018646105.1 bacterium | reverse complement strand
CTAAAACCACGTTAAAATAACCGCTATGCATCAACAAAATTTAGACAAAAAATACATGGGTTTAGCTTTAATCGAAGCTAAAAAAGGACTAGGCTTTACTAACCCAAACCCCATGGTAGGTGCTGTAATTGTCAAAAACAATCAAATTTTAGCCACCGGCTATCATAAAGTTTTTGGTGAGGATCACGCTGAAATAGACGCTATCCAGAAATTAAAGTCAGCTCAACTCCGAGACGCTACCATATACGTAACCCTCGAACCTTGTTGTCATCACGCTAAAACGCCACCATGCACCGACACCATCATAAAATCCGGTATCAAAGAAGTGGTTGTTGCCAGTCTGGACGAAGACCCTCGCGTCAAAGATAAAAGCGTCAAAATCCTAAAAAAAGCAGGAATCAAAGTTCGTACCGGCATCCTGAAAAAAGAAGCTAATGAACTCAATTATATCTATTTTTTTAATAAGAAAAATAAACGTCCTTATATCATTCTCAAGGCAGCTCTAACCCTGGACGGTAAAATCGCCACTCATACAGGCCACTCCAAATGGATATCAAATGAAAAATGTCGTACCATCGTACAGCAACTACGTTCTCAGGTTAGAGCCATTGTCGTGGGCCGACATACCTGGGAAAAAGACCAACCCCGTCTCAATTGCCGCCTTCCCGGCTTTGAAAAAAAGCAAATTAAAAAAATAATTTTGTCTTCAAATGTGGAAGGAATCAACCTTAACCTTTGCAGGGAAGCTGCGGGGGTGAGTGTTAGCTCTCCTTCAGCCTTCCTCTCTTACTGCCAAACTCACCAAATTGACTCTGTCCTAGTCGAAGGTGGCGGCCAGGTTTATACCTGGTTTCTGGAAAATAATTTGGTAGATAAAATGTATCTCTTCTATAAACCCAGCTTCCTCGGAACTGACGGTATCCCCGTCTTCACTAAAACCGGCATAGACACCATTCCTCAATTAAACGAATTCAAAGTAGTCCAAACTCAAATAATAGAAAACAATATTTTGGTTGAGTTGGCACCATCCTTGCTTCCAAACCCAAAATAGTTTATATTATTAACGTTATTTATACTCAGGGCGGGGTGCAATTCCCCACCGGTGGTAAATTCAAGGAAACTTGAAAAGCCCACGAGCGCTTTCACAATGTGAAAGGTCAGCAGATCTGGTGTGATTCCAGAGCCGACGGTAACAAACCAATAGGTTTAAAGTCCGGATGAAAGAGGAAAAAAAATGTTCACAGGTCTCATTGAAGAAACTGGTAAGTTAAAAGCACTCAAAAACGATAGCGTTATTCTGAGCGCGTATAAAATCCTTCAAAATCTTAAAATTGGTGATTCCGTAGCTGTTAATGGCTGCTGCTTAACTGTTACCCAGATAAATAATCAAGACATATCCTTCCAAACCTCCCCAGAAACAAAAAAACGCACTCGTTTTAATTTGGCAGAGATGAGGGTGGGGGAGCTTGTTAATTTGGAACGTCCCCTTCGCGCTGACGCCAGACTAGACGGACATCTTGTCCAAGGTCACATTGATGGCAAGGCTAAAATAATAAATATAAAAAAATCAGGTTCATTTTATGAATTTGAATTCCTTTATCCCAAAGAGCTTAAACCCATGCTTGCCAAAAAAGGATCCGTAGCCATTGACGGCATTTCTTTGACCATAGCTAATGTAATGTCAGCCAGTTTTACCGTAGCCGTGATCCCCAAAACCATGGAAATCACAAACTTAAAAAATAAACGCATCAACGACTATGTACACATTGAAGTCGATGTCTTAGCCAGGTATGTATTTAATATGATGAAAGGTGAATTATGAAAAATTTAATCAAAGCCTTTAAACAAGGTAAACCAGTAATTGTTTTTGATATTGAATCACGTGAAAATGAGGCAGATTTAATAATACCTATTGAAAAATGCACCCCAGAATCAGTAAATTTTCTAATTACCCACGGTAAAGGTCTGCTTTGCGCACCAATTTCTGAAGAAATAATGCAAGAAAAAGGGTTTCCATTTATGCCCACTCTTTGTAATGACCATCACGGTACTGCGTTTACACTTTCGGTAGATAGCAAAAAAGTCAAAACCGGAATTTCGCCATATGAGCGTTATTTAACAGCCAAAGATTTAATTGATCCTCAAAAAACTTTAAAAGATTTTATTACCCCTGGCCACCTTTTCCCGCTTATTGCTAAAAAAGGTGGAGTATTAGCCCGGAAAGGCCATACCGAAGCAGGTATCACATTATGTACTTTAGCCAGCCTCAAACCAGCTGCTTTGATTTGCGAAATGATCAAGCCAGATGGCAAGATGTATTCTCGAAAAGAAGCCGAAAACTTTGCTGAAAAACACAATCTAGCATATTGCGATATTGCAGATATTGTTGAATATCAAAAACAGCAATTCCCAAATGTTCAAAAAATTTCCAAATCAAAATTAAAAACAGCCTATGGCAATTTTGACATTACGGTTTATAAAGAACTATTTACAGATAAAGAACATGTCTTTCTAGGCATGGGAGATTATAAAAACGGACCAGTACGCATCCATTCAGAATGCCTTACCGGAGATGTTTTTAAATCTCTGACATGTGACTGTGAAAATCAATTAGATGCTGCCCTTAAAATTATAGCAAAAGAGGGCAGGGGCGCTATTATTTATTTACGACAAGAAGGCAGGAATATTGGTTTAGGTGAAAAAATCAAAGCTTATGCCTTACAACAAAATCAAAACCTTGATACTGTCGAAGCCAACCTAAAATTAGGCCATACTGCCGATAATAGAAGTTATCATCAGTCAGCTTGGATTCTCCAAGATCAAGGGTATAAAAAAGTAAAATTAATGACCCATAACCCAGCTAAAATAAAAGGGTTAACGGCACACGGACTTAAAGTAGAAAAAATAAAATTAGCTTTACATATCAGAAAGGAGAATTACCAATATTTAAAAACCAAAAAAGAAAAATTTGGTCATGAGATTGAATTATAAAAAAAAAAAAAAGGGTTAGAATTTGGATGGAGTAGAGCCAAATTGAAGAGCGAAGTTTATATTTATAAATGAGAGAGGCAATTTGGTTTCTCTAATACGCCAAAAGCTAACCCTTTAAAAAGGAGAGAAAAAATGAAAACCATAGAAGGAAAATTCGCAGGAAAAGGTAAAAAATTCACAATCGTGGTAGCACGGTTCAATTCCTTTCTAACCGAAAGGCTCATAGAAGGAGCCCTAGATGCTTTAAAAAGAAACGATGTCAAAGAAGATGATATCAAACTAGTCAGAGTCCCCGGTGCTTTTGAAATACCTCTTATTTGCAAAAAATGTATCCAGAAAAAAGACGCCGACGCTATTATAGCCTTAGGTGCGGTCATCAGAGGTGAAACCCCACATTTTGACTATGTAGCTGGAGAAGTATCCAAAGGCTTAGCGCATGTCAGTTTGGAATCTGGTATTCCTGTAATTTTTGGCGTACTCACCACAGATACGATTGAGCAAGCCGAAGTACGTGCCGGCGCCAAAGGATCAAACAAAGGTTTTGAAGCAGCAATTTCCGCGCTTGAAATGGTAAATTTAATCAAAGAAATCTAAATAATTAATACCTCTTCTCCTTAAAATAGGGGAAGAGGATAGATCATAAAATCAATTAAACTTCCGGAACCTTAAAAACCACTTCACTTTCCTTGTTTTTATTCTTATGAACCAAAACATTCGAAAAATGATTTTGTATTTTCTGTACCACTTCATCCACAATATAAGCAGGAACCGAGGCTCCACTAGAAATACCAATCTTTTCTTTATTTTGTAAAATTACCAGATCAAGCTCATCCGCATTATCAATCATAATAGTCTCAATACCTTGCTTTTCCGCGGTTTCTCGTAATCTATTTGTATTAGAGCTGGTTTTGGACCCACAGATAATGATCAAATCACAATACTGTTTAAGTTCCATAACTGCTTCTTGCCTGTTTGTAGTCGCATAACAAATACTTTTACAATCTATAATATTAGGATATTTTTGCTTTAATCTTTCAATTATTTTTTTAGTTTCTAGGACAGAAAGGGTAGTTTGAGTCAAAAACCCGATTAGTTTATTGGTATCCAATTTTAAATTATCTATATCTTCAACTTTTTCAATAATATTTAATAAATCAGGATTAACATAACCGGCAGTCCCAATTAATTCCTGATGTTTTTTATGACCAATCAAAATGGTTTGGATACCATCTTTGCTAAACTTTTCTGCTTCACGATGCACTTTAGCGACCAAGGGACACGTAGCGTCAATATAATGTAAATTTCGTCTTTTAGCCTCTTCATACACCTCTGGAGCCACACCATGCGCACTAAAAATCACATTAGCCTTATCAGGAATACCTTCAAGATCATCTACAAATATCACGCCTTGTTTCTCAAAGTTTTTGATTACCGCTGTATTATGCACAATATGATGCCGTATATACAACGGAGCACCATATTTTTTCAAAGCATGCTCTACTACCTTAATCGCATATGCTACACCGCCACAAAATCCCTGAGGATTAGCTAGAATAATTTGCAAAATAATTTCTCCTTGATAAAAATAGACAGCTTAATTAAATACATATTGGTATTAAACCACAAATCATCTAAAAACGTCAGGGATACAAAAACAGTATATTAAAACCATTCCCCCTCTCCACAAGTGGAGAGGGGGAATGGCAAAATCTTAACCTTAATATTAACCTTAACCTTTGCGACGAAGTCGCGGGGGTGAGTGTTATTCTTCTTTTTTCTTAAAAGGTTTGAATTCCATTTCTACTTTATGATCATCATTAAATTTTAAATTAGCTTCAAAATTTTTGCCTGCACGACTTTTAAATCCTCTTAAAAAACCAGTTTCGCCAGTGTTGATAAGTTTGATAGCTTCATCAGGTGTGACTTTTCTAGAGGCTACAATTTTCCAAATTACAAACTTACAACTTTTTTCTTTCCAATTCGAGCAACCATAAGCTTTTCTATTTTCAGAGATATCACCTCCGCAAAGCGGACAAGTCGCGATTTTTATCCCAAAAGTCTTAATCGCTTCTTCTGTACTATCATTAACTTTATCAATAATATTTTTAGTAAATTCTTTAATCTCGGTCATAAATTTCTCCCTTGTATATTTATGTAAATAAATATCATTTAATTTTTTTTCCCATTCACCAGTGAGTTCCGGTGATAAAAGAGCTTTATCCTTAATAAGATCAGTTAACTGTATTCCCTTTTGAGTAGGAATCAAATTTTTCTTAGCTCTTTCAATATATTTAACTGTAATCAATCTTTCCAAAATTTGAGCCCTGGTCGCTGGCGTACCTAGCCCGCAATCTCTCATAGCTTCTTTAAGCTCTTCATCTTCAATACTTTTACCCGCTGTTTCCATCGCTCCCAAAATACTGGCTTCTGTAAAAAGTGGGGGTGGGGTAGTTTCTTTTTCTTCCATTCTTAAATCTTTTTGTTTTACCGCATCATCTTTTGCCACATCAGGTAATAAATTTTCTTTTTCATCATTGTTGTTATCTTTAGACATATAAACTTTACGCCATCCAGAAGCTTTAATGATCGTACCATTAGTTTTAAAAGTATGTGCTTCAAAATTGGTGATAATTTCTGTTAATTCTTTTTCGCATTCCGGCATAAAACCAGCTACAAATCTTTTAATGACCAAATCATAAATTTTAAGTTCTTCTGTAGACAAGTTTTCTAGTCTAGGTTTTTCGTTAGTAGGAATAATAGCGTGATGGTCCGTAACTTTTTTATCATTAAACATCCGTACTGTAAGCTTTAATTTATCCGCCAATAGTTCATTTGTAAATTCTTTGTATTGGTCTAACCCACCTATATTTTTAAGAAGAGCAGCTACTTTTGGCTTAAGGTCAGAGGTAAGAAAACGGGAAGAAGTTCTAGGATAAGTTAAAAGTTTGTGCCTTTCATATAAACTTTGCATAATTTTCAGCGTGCTGTTCGCAGAATAGCCAAACCGTTTATTCGCATCTTTTTGCAAATCTGTTAAATCATATAAAAGCGGCGGATTTTCTCTTCTTAGCTTTTTGGTGACTTTAGCAATAATACCATTTTCAATCTTTTTTATTTCATCAGTTAAGGCTTGAGCTTCTTTTTGATCAAAAAACTTAGTTTCTTTATCTTTTAAAAATAGCCCTGTATAGTCACCTTTAGCATGTTCAATATCTGCATAAATCTCATAATATTTTTTTGGTACAAATTCCGTATGTTCTTTATACCTGTCCACAATCATTTTCAAAACAGGAGTTTGCACTCTACCCACACTCAACACTCCACTACCTTTACTAAATCTGCTGGTATATGCTCTCGTAGCATTAATTCCGATCAACCAATCCGATTCCGATCTACTCATCGCAGATTCATATAATGAATACATCTCTTTTTCTTCTTTAAGATGCGCAAACCCTTCTTTGATAGCTTCATCGGTTTGGGAAGAAATCCATAAACGTTTAATTGGTTTTTTACATTTTGCCAAACTATAAATATATCGAAAAATCAATTCACCTTCACGCCCCGCGTCAGTCGCGCAGATAATTTCTTCGGTTTCTTTGTCATTAAACAATTTTTTAATAACCTGGTATTGTTTTTTAATATTCGTGTTTGCTTGAGTTTCTAACTTAAATTCTTCCGGGATAATCGGTAAATACTTTAGGCCCCAATATTTTAATTTTTTATCATATTTATCAGGATCCACTAAACGCACCAAATGACCCACCGCCCAGGTCACAATATAACCGTTTCCTTCAATATATCCTTCATGTTTATTAGTGGCCCCCATGACTCTGGCAATATCTCTGGCTACACTCGGTTTTTCCGCTAAAATTAGTTTTTTCATAAGGGTGATAATAAAGGAGTAAAGATAATTTGTAAACCACAAATCAAATAAAATACATCCAAACCTTTCCTAAATTTTATGAAACCGCTATTTTTTTATGCGGCAAACTCAGCCTGGAATGACGAAATATTCTTTAAATGTCTCACGGAGGCTTAACTCCTCAGATGATAAGCTACCAGAGAAATAGGTTTCATGCTGTAAGGGATCATAAATAGACACAGGATTAGCAAGAAGAGAGCGTCTAAAGAGAGCTTGTTCGTGTCCAAACAAAGCCTTAGCCGCCGACCAATTGTCTGCTTCTCCTTTATGTTCTTTTCCATAATTTATAGCATCATAAAGAGGCGTGACACCCCCATCTATAGCCATCGGAGTAGCTCCACCCGCAATAAGATAGTCAATCGCAACTGCATTTCCCAGTCTTGCCGCTTGATGCAAAATATCTGGTGGTATTTCAATTTCTTGGGAAACTAATTTAATATCAGCCCCCAGCCCTATTAAGGCTACGGCCGCCTCAATTTGCCTTTGTGCTGGCTGTCCCTTTTTTACTAACTTTTGCCGTTCTGCCAATGCATAAGCAAGAGCAGTCCGTCTAAGAGGAGGTGGGCTTACTAAATCCACCGTTGCTCCTTTATTTTTAAGAAGATCTATTAGCTTTGGCAGTCCCCCTTTGGCTGCTTTCTGTAAAAGGGTTTTAGGATCTTTATATCTACCTGTCGACACTCCTAAAACCAGTATCTCTTCTTCATGCCAAAAATCAACTTGAACTTCCTTAAGATCCTTTTCAATCTGGGATAACCGGTCTGCCGCTGTTTCTTCAAGAATTTTTCCTGCTTTTATATCTTTAGCATATCGGCATACAAGTTTATACAAGTTAGGATTAGGAGTTACATATTCCCTAATAGCATTTTTTGTATCTGAAGGAACTACTCTTAGTATTTCTCTTCTTAAAGCAGGCAAGCAGTCTTCTCTAGTCGCAACCCATTCTAAAATATTCGCAGCTGTTTGTTTTAGCGTATCTTTATCATCTGAAACTATAGAAATCAGAATACGATGGAACTCTTCTTTATATGCTTCGTATTCCCCTGAAAAACATTTAGTTCCTTCATAAGTCCTTAAAACCTCCATAGCATTAGCTTTATCTAGTGGAGTATATTTACTAGCATTTAAAACCTCTATTAAGCAGGGTATAGCTCTAGGAGCTTTTAAAGACTTTAAACTATTCATAGCTTGCTCGCATGGAGAAAAGTCAGTAAGTTCCGTCTTCGTGGCAATGTGTGATTCATCCTCACCAGGTTGCTCGACACGTTGTATCGTCTCTATAGCACTAGTTACGTTTGCTTCTCTGTTCGCTCTTGCCTCCGCATCAGACAACGTAACCGCCACAATCTTTTTTAGCCCCATATTTTTCCCCTCCCTTTACTTTCCCATCATTATACGCCTAACTTTTATGGAAAGATAATGGCAAAAAAAATTAAATTTCTACTTACTTGGCATAACAAAGGCTTATCTGTTATTCTTAGTGAGATTTTTTTCTAAAACTTGCGATAACTATTTATAACAACGTATTTTAAAGGCTAATAATATGAGTGAAGAAAAACAAATAAAAAGTAACGAAATAAGAGTTTTAATCTGTAAAAAAATAAACCGCAGTACTAATTGCGGTGCTTTGCTACACCTAACCTCCCTTTAATTGTTCACAAGCTAGTTGCTTTGTAGCTCTAACTTGATATCTATTCTTGTCCCCACCCAAAGGGACAAAGGTATCAGTTCAACTTCCTAGCTTGCATACACGAACAAATAAACAAAAATCAATTTAAAATTTAAATAAAAAAAAAGAAGCCCGCCTTTGGTGGTCATCTTAAATAAAAAGAGGGGGAAATGAAAAAAAATAAAACAACAGAATCTAAATATTTACATTTTCTATTTGGCTTTTTTGTGAGCGTCACAAAATCGTGGGACGAGGTGCGTTATGATTTGATCAGAAGCACGCTCTACAAAGGCAACTACTACCAAATTTCACAATAGACACAGAGCTTGTGTCTACCTTCGGGATGCGTTTAGCATCAAATTCAATTTCAAAAATTAATTAAATAAAAAAAAATATTGGGAATGAAGAATGGGGATAATACCCTCATCCTTTACCTTCATTCTCAAAAAAGAGGGGAATGAGATGAATAAAAAAATAATTGCGTTAAATTATACAGAAAGAAGATCAGACGAAACTCGAACCGGTAGCAACTTGATTTGTTGGAATTTTTTAAAACCAATCCAGCAAAAACTTGCATATAAAATATTAATCATTGCAAAAATTTTGATTGATTTGAATGAGCTAGGAACGGCAGAAAGCCTAACTAGACTAGCTCTAAATTTATTTGAAAAAACTAACAATCTTCCTAGGAGAATAACTTGCCATAATAATTTGGCCTACATCCTTGAGAAGCGTGGGGAATATATTAAAGCAGAAGCAGAAAATAAAAAGGCTTTGGATATTAATTTGGAAGATAATCCTTCAAAGGCAATTAGTTATGAGATTAAGGCTTGTATTGTTTTTAGTAAGACTCGCGAAAGTGAAGAAGCAATAGAATACCAGAAAAAGGCGATTGAAATATATAAAAAACAAGGAGGAGGAGAGGTGTTGTTCAGTTGTTATTTAAAGTTGAGTCAGTTTTACAGGGATGTTTCCAAATATGAGGAAGCAAAAGCCTATTTGCTTAATATTGAGAACCTTTTTGAAAAAGCCCCCCCCCAAAGCCGCGCATATTTTTATTTTAAATTAGGAGAGATTAATTATTATTTAGAGGAATGGATTGAGTCAGAAAGATATTATTTAAAGGTTACAAAAATAGAGGGCGCTCCTCGTCATTTGGTAGCAAGTAGCTATAATAATATTGGAAATGCTTTGGCAAACAGGCGCCGTTTTGATCTTTTTGAAACAGCAGTAGAAAATTATGAAAAAGCTTTAGAGATATATAAAGAATTAAATAGCTCACAAGAGATTGCTCTTGTAGAAGCTAGCATAAGCCTAGTGAGTTTTTAAGTCGATAGGAATGTATCAAAAATTAAATAAATATAAAAGAGAACCGCGGTTAATGCTGTTTTCTTAAATAATAAAAAAAGGAAAAAAAATAATGGCTACAGGCAAGAAAAGGACGAGAAGGGAGAGAGTGGAAGCAGAAATTAAAGATTTAATCCCCGTTTTGAAAAACGAAAAGAAAAATAATTCTACAAAAAAAGCTGCGGCTTGGGCATTAGGTAAAATAGGAGAAAGGCTCGCCGTTCCTGACTTAAATGCCATTTTGGATGATAAAGAGGCAAGTGAGAGTGCAAAAAAATATGCGCGCTTGGCATTAGTTTTCGGGAATAAACTTACTTAATACAACGAGCCGGATTTCTGGTGAGAGGCGATGCTGCCAAGGCATTGGGTGTAATATAAAGCTAAAAAAGCCTGCCGTTGGTGGTCATCTTAAATAAAAAGAGGGGGAAATGAAAAAAAATAAAACAACAGAATCTAAATATTTACATTTTCTATT
>JABGVJ010000038.1 GCA_018646105.1 bacterium | reverse complement strand
CCCTGTAATTTAAGCTCTACCGAAACTACCCCATCTACCCTAGTTTCAAATAAATGACTTAAACCAGCTGCCTCCAAAACTACTTGGCAATTTTTACTGGACGAAGCCACCCCTACTTTTATCCCCTTTTGTAAAAGCTGTTTAATTAGCTTAACCGTAGACGCATAAACCTGCACACCGTCTTTTTGTAATACATCTGTAAACGCTTGATTTTTACGATTACCTAATCCACAAACCGTCTCTTTTTCCAAAGTATCATCCACATGTCCATAATCCAATTTAATCCCTCGAGACAATAAAAAAGACGCGACTCCTTTATACCTCGGTTTTCCGTCTACATACGGTAAATAATCATTATTATGCGTAAATTCTTCAAATGGTTTTTGTTCTTTTTGAGCCCGGCCTTTCAAATATCCATCAAACATTTTTTTCCAGGCCAAACTATGTACTAAAGCTGTTTTTGTAATTACGCCATCCAAATCAAAAATCACTGCCTCAAAACTTTTTGACATCAAAACCCTCCTCTTCTTTCCATAACTTACTTCCCGGCACTACCCCTTTATGCCAAGATATTTTAATAAGCTGCCCTTTATCTGCCTTTTCCTGCAACACATCTTTTAAATCCCACATTCTGTTTATTTTAAGTATAATCTGCTTACCTTCTGGCGTTTTCAGCATAAACTCTTCTCCTACCATTATCTGCTGCCAAACCTCCACCGTGAAATTCTTACCATTCACGCTATCCAGTACCACCGCGCTTAATCGCGTCTCTTCTTTATCCGCAACCTTCCGCACAGACGCGGTTAAAAGCGTTTCTTCCTCTGCCCAAATAAACGTGCCTTTTTCATTTTCTCTACATCTCAATAATTTACCAGGCTGATCCGCATCTTCAATATATTTTACTTTTTGCGCTTTTTTCTGCCCCAAACAATCAGATAAAAATCTTCTATACGATTGCTGAATCAAAAATGGTTTACCTGACTGAACTTCAACCTTATCAAAATATTGATTTAAAAATTTAATTGCTTCTTTATTCAGCTTCCCCATTTTATTTTCATAACAAATCTTCAAATCCGGTCTTTTTTGTTTAATAAAATGATAAGCCCCTAAATCCTGCACATAGACCATTTCTCCCTTATCTAGCTTAGCAAGACTTTTTTCAAAATCAAAAAAATACGCCTCATGCACAATCATTAGTTTTACACTCCTACACCTAATTTAACAGCCTAAAAAACTAATCTTTTCTACTCAAAATAGCTAGCTTGTCCACCTTCTTCTTACAAGGTATCCGCACCAAACTATTGGGCCTTGTTCTGGTTATCAATTCATTAGCCATATTATAAATCTTATCAATTTTTATCTTTATAGTGCTAGCCTTTGGCCTTATCAGCTCCAAACCCTCACCCTGTTCAAAAGGCGCCTTAACCTGCACAAAAAGATCCCCTTTTTCATCAACTTCTTTTACCAAACCTAAATATTCAGTTTTACTAAGATACCCACCCCAATCATAATTAATCGATTTTTTTCCTAACCTCTTTTGCAAATATTCATCTGTAAAAGACCTATTAGAAACTTTTTCCAACTGCGCTTCCCACATCTTCAAGTCCCCCTCTATAGGATTATCAATCAACTTCCTATATACAGCCACCGTATTCGCCAGATACAAATTTGAACGCATCCGGCCCTCAATTTTCAAAGAAGAAATACCCAACTCCATAATCTGCGGCAAAAGCCGAATAGTCATCATATCCCGCGAATTCATTAAAAAAGCAGATTCCATTAACTGTTTATGCTCATCATACAAATTAAATTTATGCCTACAATTCTGAACACAAAATCCACGATTTGAGTCACGTCCAGATAAATAAGTAGATAAATGACATTTGCCCGAATACCCAGCACACATGGAACCATGACAAAATATTTCCAGATCCATTGTCACCTGTTTTTTAATCTTTTTAATTTCTTCTACAGTTAACTCTCGGGCTAAAATAACTCTTTGCACGCCTAAATCCTGATAAAATTTTATAGCTTCGGCATTCGTCACACAGGCTTGGGTAGAAATATGAATCGGAATCGTAGTATATTTTTTAGCTAAACTCAAAACTCCAAAATCCGCAATAATCAAAGCATGCGGTTTGATTTTCTCGATTTGCTGTAAATACGCCGGCAACGCCTTTATTTCCTCATTACTAGGCAACGCATTCAAAGTTAAGTATACTTTTTTTTTCAGTTTATTCGCTAAATTCACAGCTTCTTTTAACTGCTCCAAATCAAAATTATGAGCTGCCTGCCGCAAATTAAACGCTTGTCCACCAAGATAAACCGCGTCCGCACCATAAGCAAAAGCTACTTGCAGTTTTTCCATACTACCTGCCGGTGCCAATAATTCAGGTTTGGGGTATTTCATATACGCTCTACTACTCTTAATTTAGCGCTTCTTGCTCTTACGTTTTTTTTAGCGTCTGCATATGTGGTTTGTTCTACTTTTTTATTAACCCTTTTAATAAGTCCTTTTTTTTCATATTCACGTATAAATTTTTTCACTAATTTATCTTCCAAAGAATGAAAAGTAAGTATAGCCAATCTACCTTGCGGCATCCATAAATCTAGAACCTGATCCAAAAACTGCTTAATATTTTCAAACTCTTGATTTACTTCTATTCTTAAAGCCTGAAAAACCTGAGCGCAAGTTTTAATATAAACTCGTCTTTTATTTCTAAAATAAAAACTTTTCTTGATAATATCTACCAATTCAGTAGTATTCATTATAAGTGCTTTTTTTCTCATATGAACAATATTCCCTACAAACTTTTGACAATTATACAGTTCCCCATATTCCCTAAAAACTCTTTCCAAATCTGCTTCACTATACTGATTAATTATCTCCTTTGCGGTCAAACCTTTTTTACTATCATCCATACGCATATCCAAAGATGCCTCTTTTTGAAAACTAAAACCGCGGGTTTCACTATCCAATTGATATGAAGAAAGTCCTAAATCCAACAAAATTTTAGAAACTTTGGCAATTTTTAAAGTTTCTAAAACTTCTTTAATTTGGGTATAACTTTTATGAAATAAAAAAACGTTTTTCTGATCTTTAAAAAGTGTTTCACAATACTTAAGCGCCGCCTGATCAATATCTAAACCAATCAAAACTCCTTGAGCGCCCAGCTTTTTAAGCATCTCGCTTGTATGCCCGCCAAAACCAAGCGTACCATCCACCACTACATCGTTTGGCTGAATATCTAGCAATTCTATAGTTTTATTCAATAATACCGGTATATGCATTATGTTGTCTCTCATAAATGGATCACGTCATAGTCAAAATAATATTATAGCGACTTAAAGCCAGTCCCCTCTCAAAACAATTTTGCCCACATACTTTCGCCCCATCTCTAAAATAGGTTCTATTTCAGACCTCGACATCGGTAAATATGATCCGGTACATTCCGCTTCTGGACTATAAAAATTTTGAATATAATAATTTTCAGCGCCCTTAATCAATTCAAATATTTGATGAAAATCTAGCGTCGTTGCAAAACCTTGCCATACCGTAGTTCTAAATTCACTAAGCACATTCTTAGTCTTCAGCAAACAAGCCACACTTTGTTTAATCTGTTCAAGATCAACTTTACTACCGACTACTGTTTCATAGTGTTGCGGCGCTGCTTTAATATCCATGGCCACATAATCTACCTTTTTTTCGTTTACCAAAAACTCCAATAACTCGGCATTATGACCATTAGTATCTAACTTTATTTTTAATCCTAAATCCTTAATTTGCGCCAAAAAATCAACTAATCCTGGCTGCACACATGGTTCACCACCGGTAACCACAACACCTTCTATAAATTTACTTCTTTCTTTTATAGTTTGTAAAATCTCAGCAACAGGAATAAAATCATCCGCTTTAGCAAAATTTTGTAAAGTTTTATTATAACAATATCCACATCTGAAATCACATCCTGTGACAAATACTACCGCTGCTAAATAGCCTGGATAATCTATCAAACTTGTTTTCTGAATATATTTTATTTTCACAATTTTAAGCTAAAACTTTTTCTTTATTTTCTTTAAATACTACTTGATCCGCTACTACGACATCTGGCTTTTCATTAATACAAACCGGACAAGTATGATGTTCACCTTTAATATATCCATGATCCGGACAAATACTAAAAGTTGGCGATAATGTGAAATAAGGCAAATGAAAATTATCCGTAATTTTTTTAACTAGCTTCTTACAAATATTAATATCCTCTATTTTCTCACCTAAAAAACCATGCAATACTGTTCCTCCCGTATATAGGGTTTGCAACTTATCCTGATGTTGTAAAGCCTCAAAAATATCATTCGTAAAATCAACTGGCAAATGCGAAGAATTAGTATAATAAGGTTCTTTCCCCCCGGCCGTTATAATATCCGGATACTTTGCCTTATCCACCCGCGCAAATCTATAGGTCGTACCTTCGCCCGGCGTTGCTTCCAAATTATAAAGCATTCCACTTTCTTCTTGAAAAACAGCTAATTTATTTCTAATAAAAGTTAAAGTTTCCACAGCAAAATCCTTGCCTTTATCACTCACAATATCAACTTTATACATATTCAAAGCTGCTTCATTCATCCCCAAAATCCCAATAGTATTAAAATGATTAGCCCAATAAGTTCCAAATCTTTCTTTGATTTCTTCTAAATAATGTTTTGCATAAGGATAAAGCCCGGAATCTGTAAATCTTTCCAAAACTTTTCTTTTAATTTCCAAGCTACTTTTAGCTACAGTTAAAAGATAATCCAATCGCTTAAAATAAGCTTCTTTATTTCCTTTAGCTTCATAAGCTAAACGTGGCAAATTAATTGTTACAACACCTATACTCCCAGTCATAGGATTAGAAGCAAACAAACCGCCCCCTCTTTTCCTTAATTCGCGATTATCCAATCGTAAACGACAACACATAGATCTAGCATCTTCCGGATCCATATCTGAATTCACAAAATTAGAAAAATAAGGCACTCCATATTTAGCCGTCATTTTCCACAAAGGATCTAGCTCTTTATTGTTCCAATCAAAATCTTTAGTAATATTATAAGTAGGTATAGGAAAAGTAAAAATACGTCCCTTAAAATCGCCTTGAATCATCACCTCACAAAAAGCTCTATTCAACATATTCATTTCTGTTTGAAATTCACCATAGGTTTCTTTTTGAGGAACCCCACCAACCATCACCGGCGTATTTTCAAACATTTTCGGAGCCTGTAAATCCATTGTAATATTAGTAAATGGCGTCTGAAACCCAACTCTAGTCGGAATATTAATATTAAAAACAAATTCCTGCATAGCTTGTTTTACTTCTTCATAAGTTAACCCATCATACTTAATAAAAGGAGCTAATAAAGTATCAAAATTAGAAAAAGCTTGAGCTCCCGCAGCTTCACCTTGTAACGTATAGAAAAAATTAATAATTTGACCTAAGGCTGAACGTAAATGCTTAGGTGGACCACTCTCTACTTTTCCTGACACTCCACCTAACCCCTGAGTAAGCAAATCCATTAAATCCCAACCACAACAATAAACACTTAACAAACCCAAATCATGAATATGTAATGATCCACTTTCATGTGCTTCTTGTACTTGAGTATCATAAATTTTATTTAACCAATAATAAGAAGAAACATTAGCTGAAATATAATTATTCAATCCTTGCAAAGAATAACCCATATTACTATTTTCTTTTACTTTCCAATCCATTTCTCCAATATAGTTATCAACCAGCTCTAAGGCATTTTCTAAAACATCTTGGGTATTTCTTAACTGAGCATGTTGTTCTCTGTATAAAATATAAGCTTTAGCGGTTGTTAAAAAACCTTCATTAATTAAAGTTTGCTCTACTAAATCTTGAATATTTTCTACCGAAGGTGTCATTTTTTTATAAACAACATCAATAATACTAATCACCTTTTCCGTAATATTTGCTGCTTTAGCCGCATCTACTTGAGTTGCTATCAAGGCATTTCCAATAGCCTTTAATACTTTTTCTCTTTTAAAATCAACAACCGAACCATCTCTTTTTTTAACAAGTTTAACCATCAGATCTAATTAACTCCTTATCTTTTATTTTTTTGCATACTTATTTTTTTGGGTTTCAAATTCAAAATCATCTAAACCCATCGCTTGCTTCAGTTTAAAATTAGCCAATATATCATCAAACTGAGCATTAATAAAAT
>JABGVJ010000086.1 GCA_018646105.1 bacterium | reverse complement strand
CTAAAAAAAGTTCTTCTAAAAGAAGATGATCAATTAGAATATGATTTTGCCCAAGGGTCTGTCATAGAAAACTTTGCTTTTCTGGAGCTCAGACAAAAATTTGCTTTGGAAGATATTTATTTTTAATTCTCTTTGAACTCCGCCCTCCCGGATCCGGATTTTGGCTGGGAAACCTATATCCACGAGTGGCGCAGATTCAGCTTTCTAAATAAAGATAACGTATCACTCCATCTGTTCTGCTCCCTAGAGCTGAAGGGATGTGCAGCCCTCAAGGTTTACATCCCCACCTACTTTCAGACCCGCTACGCTTATAAGGGATGTGCAGCCCTTAAGGTTTAAATCCCCACCTACTTCAAGATCTGCTACGCTTATAAGGGATGTGCGGCCCCTAAGGTTTAAATTCCCACCTACTTTTAGATCCGCTGGCAGGCTTGTAAGGTATGCGTAGTCATAAAGGTTTAAATCCCCTTCTACTTCAAGACCCTGGTCTGAAACTGAAATAAGTTTCTCTATACGGCTTCTCTCTAGACTTTTTATAGGATTACACTCGGCTTCCCAAGTAGTTAGTTTCTTTTGCCAGTAAGCTTTATCCTTAGAAGGCCCCTTCAACTTAACCGCTATTATTTTATTTTTATTCATTTTTTTCTCCTTTTTTTAAAGAAGGATGGAGAATGAGGGTATTATCCCCATTCTTCATTCCCAATATATATTTATTTACTTAATTGAAATTTAATTTGATGCTAAATGCATCCCAAAGGTAGACACAAAAGCTGTGTCTATTGTGAAATTTGGAAGTAGTTGCCTTTGTAGAGCGAGTTTCTGATCAAATCATAACGCACCTCGTCCCAAGACTTTGTGAAGCTCACAAAAAAGCCAAATAGAAAATGTGAATATTTAGATTCTATTGTTTTATTTTTTTTCATTATTTTTAATTTGCACTACTCATTTGTGTTTTTCTTTACTCATTTTATAACCTTTAAAATAAGTTGTTAATATAATTATCGTAAGTTTTAGAAATGGATTTCACTTTTAAAAAAAACTTAATTCTGCCTAGTATTTAGCCTTGTTTTTATACGGGCTTTTTTAGCCCTGCTGCATATTCTATATAATTATCGAAAAACAGACAAAAAAAATCGTATTGAAAAATTTTGTTTAAATATAATGGGGGGGGGTATTATAGCATCTTGATTTTTCACTAGTCTATTAGTAAAAAACGCTTGATTTTTCACTAATGCGTTGTATAATTATGGGTATGGAAGCAAAAAAATATATTAAAAGAGATGTTTTAGAAGAGATTAAACCCTGGCTAGGCAAGGAAAAAATCTTAATTTTAAAAGGAGCTCGGCAGGTTGGAAAAACCACCATTTTAAACCATCTTAAAATGGAATTAGAAAAAGCACAAAAAAAAGTAATCTATTACGCAGTAGATCTGGAAATCAATAATCCTTTTTGGCAGGAACCAAAATTATTTATCAAATTCGTCAAAGAACAGTTTGCTGATCAGTACATCTATATTATCTTAGATGAATTTCAGTATATTAAACAATCAGGTTTATTTTTGAAAGTTGTCTTTGATCAGTTAAAAGAACAAGTGCAATTAATCGTATCTGGCTCTTCTAGTTTAGAAATAACTAAAAATACAGAATATTTAACAGGCAGAAAAATAGCTTTTGCGATCAATCCTTTTAGTTTCAAGGAATATATCAGGGCTAAATCAGAGCTTAAATTGGATCACTTATTTACTCTGCATCAATATCCAGAACTGGAAGAATTTAATCAAATTTATAAATCACCCCTGAAATCAATGTTAACAGATTATTTATTATACGGTGGCTACCCAGAAGTAATTTTGGAGAATAATTTTGGAGCTAAAAATATAATCATTAAAGAATTAATCAATACATATATTCAAAAAGATATTAGCGGATTTCTTAAAATCGAGAATACCAGCGCTTTTAACAACCTGATACGGTTGTTAGTTTCGCAAAACGGAAATATGGTCAACAAATTGGAATTAAGTAATAGTTTGAATTTAAGCTATGAAACACTTAATAAGTATTTAGATATTTTAGTAGGCACCTATGTTTTTAATCTTGTAAGGCCTTTTTATACTAATGTTCGCAAAGAAATATCTAAAATGCCCAAAATTTATTTAAACGATTTAAGCCTAAAAAAAGTTCTTCTAAAAGAAGATGATCAATTAGAATATGATTTTGCCCAAGGGTCTGTCATAGAAAACTTTGCTTTTCTGGAGCTCAGACAAAAATTTGCTTTGGAAGATATTTATTTTTACCGTACAGTCAGCAAGTCCGAAATAGATTGGGTGGTGCAGGATCAGCAGCAATTTATCTTGTTAGAGGTTAAATTTACTAATAAACCCCCTAGTGAAAAGTTAGTTCAATTTACCAATTTTGCAACACAATATCCGCAGGTTAAACTTAAAATTATTTTAACCAAAGATGTTCTATCCTTTAACCCCAAAAATAATATATACTTTATTCCTGTTTACTTGTTGCCTTTTATTAACCTGTAACCCACTCCCTCCCCGATCCTGATTTTGGTAAAAGGAAGTATGTGTTTTAGTCGGCTATCCTCCAAATATCATGCGGAATTATCAAATTAATACGAGGATATGCCACCAAAATTGAGTCTCTAGTTTCAGGTTCCAACTTTTCAAAAATTTTTCCACCATTCTTTGTTTCCTCAAGAATTTCCCCAATAGCACCTGGCCTTATAGAGGCCATGGCGGTTGAGATATTTACTGCTGCTCTCATATAAATACCTCCACTGTCTACCATGAATGACAAAACTCCCCGTATAGTATGAAAATCCACACTCAACAACTCTTGTGCCGCCTTATAACAAGGTATCCTCACCAAATATTTCAGGATATCCTCTTTTACACACGCAATTATTTTTTTGTTTATTTTAGTCATTTTTTACCCCGCTATTATATTATCGTAAGTTTCAAAACAAGATTTCACTTTAAAAAAAAATGGCGGCGGGGGGAAGTACCGGAATAAATTTAGCTTTAATTTTTCTTATCAAAAGGTATAATTTAAAAAGACGTTATATATTAAGAAAGGGTTTAATAACCATGAAAAAATTTATCTTTATTATTTTATTAAGTTTAGTTTTAGGAAGCGTGGCTATAGCTTGCACAAGCATCTTAGTTACCAAAGGAGCCAGCAATGACGGCTCGGTGATTGTGACACACGAAGCAGACGGAGAGTTGGGTGACCCCAGATTTATTTACGTACCGGCAGCAGATCATAAACCAGGAAGTAAACGAGCTGTTTATCCATACCATCTATATTTTCCACGGTATGTAGGAACTGACCGCGGCCCTGGCTATGATATAAAAGGATACCCTCAATCCAAACCTCTTGGTTATATCCCGCAAGTTGAGCATACTTATGCCTATGTTGACTCTATCTTTGGCATTATGAATGAACATCAGCTGCAAATCGGGGAAGTGACTACAGGCGCCAAGCTGGAACCAGAAGCATCTGCCAAACGTCTTTTTTATAGTACCGAATTATCCCGTGTAGCTTTGGAAAGATGCAAAACAGCTAGAGAAGCAGTTGAACTGATGGGACAACTTATTGATGACTATGGTTATTATGGAACAGGCGAATCATTGCTTGTGGCAGACACACAAGAAGGCTGGATTTTTGAAATGGGGGGAACGCCAGATGGACAACCCGACCTCTGGGTAGCACGAAAAGTACCGGATGGGAAAGTATATGTCACAGCTAATGAATACAGAATCAGGGAAATTAAAAAAAATAATCCAGACATGATTTATTCTAAAAATTTATTCAAAACAACAAAGGCACTGGGCTGGTGGAATCCTAAAGACGGAGAATTTGATTGGTTAAGGGCTGTGGGCATAGGCGAATATAATCATCCTTATTACAGTTTAAGAAGAGTTTGGCGCGCTATGGACAGGATTAACCCTGATCTGAAATTGTCACCTTGGGTAAAGGATGGCTATACCAAAGACTATCCTTTTGCCATTACGCCTAAAACAAAATTAACCCTGCAAGATGTGATGAGTCTGCATAATGATCATTATGAAGGCACAGAATTTGACCTTACAAAAGGGACTGCCGCTGGACCGTTTGGCAATCCTAACCGTTACTTTGGTCCTTATGACGGAGCGCAAAACAACGCGGTACGCGGACAAAAAACGAGCGGCGCGTGGGAAAGAGCAATTTCTGCTGATTATTGTACATACGTGAAAATTGGCGTGAGTAGAGACTGGCTACCAGATCCGATTGGGGGCATGGTTTGGATTGGGTTTGACCGACCAGACACTACGGTTTATGTCCCTTTTTATATCGGGGTAAATGATTTACCTGTTTCGTACCGAAATGGTTCTCCCTTCAAATATGATCGCAAATTTATGTGGTGGGCGTTTGACTTTGTTTCTAACTGGGCTGATCTCAAATACAGCTATATGATCAAAGACATTAATGCCAAGCAAAAAGAAATTCAAGACAAAGAGTTTGCAGATGTAGCTAAAATAGACCAAAAAGCTTTGAAATTATATAAAATATGGCCTAGATTGGCCCGCTATTATCTGACCAGATACAGCACCAAAAACGCGAACTGGGTACAAAAAGAATGGTGTAACTTGGCTGATACCTTGATTGCCAAATATTCACAAGGATATATGGTGGTTTCGGACAAGGTCACAGAAGTGGGGTATCCTAAAGCATGGCTAAACAAAACCAACTATGCTGATGGGCCGGTGAGGTATGAGAAACCGAAGAAAAAATAAAAGAATCAGGCTCAAGGATTCTATTCCCACGTATTGCTTATTTCGAAACCTGAGTTTCCACTAGAGGTAGAACCCCCTCTAATTTCTATATAAAACTCCATTAGGGGTGGATTACGTAAAACTCCATTAGGAGTGGGCTACGCCAAAACAAATTAGTTTCTGATTCGTCTTGAATAATAGAAATGCGAGAAACTTTTCCTTGGTTTGTCTTTTCTATTCTAAGAGTTAATAATCTTGTAATACCTAGTAATGATCTTTTGATATCTAGTAATATTACAGCTAAAGTATTACTTAAAGTATTACTAATACTAATAATAGCTTCTTTTTCAACTGCGTCTTTTAATGCTAAAACTAACTTTTCTTGAGCTGGTTCTGACTCTATATTTATTAAGGCTATCATTATAGCGTTTGCTTTACTTCTATCTTCTATCACTTCCGTTAATTTTTTTATTAATAAATCTACAACTGGGTCTCCTTCTTTTTCTAACTCTTTTAATACATTGATTACAGAATGAGTCATATCTTGATCATCTTTTTTTTCTATTAAAAAGTCGATTAATGGGGATATAGACGGAGTTCCCATATGAAACAATACTTCCAGCATGACATCTCTCACAGCTTCATTATCTTTTTTTTCTATTAAAGCCTGAATTAATAACCCTATGGCAAAGGGCTTGTTTTGGTCATTAATGAGTCCATCTATTAAGTTAAGCATAAAGTGCCTTAAATTGTCAGAATGAGCCCTGCTTAAAAAATCAACAAATGGTTCTATAGCTTGATCTCCTAGCTGTTGTAATTGCTCCAAAACTCCTAGGAAAAAAAATTCCCCGCATCGTTGTTCTATGGGCCCCAGGTCTAAGGGATTGGAATATATTACCGGGCTCATTATTTCCCAAACTCTTTCTCTCATTGTCTTTTCAGTCATTGTCTTTTCAGTCATAGCAATAATTTTTTGCATCTTTTGCCCCTTTAACACTCACCCCCTCTGTCACCTTTGGTGACATCTCCCCCTCTCTATTCTATAGAGGGGGAGAATTGAAATGAATGCTGTTTTATTTAATTTTTGAAATTGAATTTGATGCTAAACGCATCCCGAAGGTAGACACAAAAAGTGTGTCTATTGTGAAATTTGGTAGTAGTTGCCTTTGTAGAGCGCGCTTCTGATCAAATCATAACGCACCTCGTCCAAGGACTTTGTGAAGCTCACAAAAAAGCCAAATAGAAAATGTAAATATTTAGATTCTGTTGTTTTATTTTTTTTCATTTCCCCCT
>JABGVJ010000106.1 GCA_018646105.1 bacterium | reverse complement strand
TAGCTAGCTAGCGTATATATTTGTGGAAGATTTTTCCCGTAACTTAAAACTAGATTTTGTTTGATCAATTTTTGTAATGATTTTTCTAAAGCTTGCTTTTCAATCTGGGTTTTTACCGCTAACCCTTCAAAAGTCAATTCTCCGCTTTCTTGCAAAACACTGTATATTTTGTTTTCCCTATTGTTTAATGGTAAAGGTTTTCGTTTTATAGGAGGGCACACCAAACTTTCCGGAAAAACAAAATCTTTGATTTTACTATTATTTTTCAATTCAATGTTTGGCCCGATTCTAGCCCCAGCATATATTTTACTGTTCGCCCCTATGGTGCTAAAGGCCGCGATAATACTCATGGGCTCTATTTTTACTTTATTTTCAATAAGACAATTATGCGATACAACGCAGGTATTTAACACACAATCTTCTTTAATAGTTACTTTTTCGTCTATAAAACTGCTGCTGATTTTAGTATTTTTGAATATATGTGTATTTTTATTGATAATGACATTTGGCCCGATTTTTACGTTTTCTTCAATCACGCAACCTTCATCAATAAAAAAAGGTGGTACTAATTTGGCAGATTTTGCTATTTGGGTATGGGCTCCTATATATTGATTAGACCCCAGATTATTTAAAAGCCAGAAATTAGCGGCCAGATAAGGATGAATTCTTCCTAATACCGCCCAGAAATTTTTCAGTTCATAAGTTTTTAAAGTTAATTTTGATTTTTGGGCTTTGATAATTAAATCCAGATGAATATCAAAATATTGTTGCTCGGGAATAATCTCCAGAATTTCTTTTTTAAAATAATAGATCCAGGCATCATTAAAAATGCTGTTTAAGCTTTTATCCTCTCTATTTAAAGATATCTGCCCTTTACTGAATAGATCCGAACCTTGTCTGATCAGCATACCAACTACAGCTTTATGTTTGCGGAATTTTTTGATAATTTGTTCCAAATTCAGATCAAAGATACAATCCCCGTTTAGTACCAAAAAATCATCTTGCAATAAAGGTGCTATTTCCGACAAAATTTGCGCGGTTCCTTGAAAATTTTTTATTTTGTGAGAGATAATTTTTAAGCCAAACTGATTTTTTTTTATATAATCTTGCAGGTGATCTGATAAATAATCCGTGGTAAGTATAATTTCCGTAATTCCCGAAACTTTTAAAATTTGCACTATATAATCTAAAATAGGCTTATTGATTAATTTTAATAATGGTTTAGGGGTTAAAAAAGTCAGTGGTCTTAGTCTGACACCCGCTCCGCCTGCTAATATTATAGCTTGCATTAGTGAATCCTTTCCTTCGTTAAAAAACAAGGTTCATTAGAGTAATCAGCCCATTTCATAGAAGCTATGCGAACAGCTGGTTTCCCTTTTATTTCCTTGAATTCAATTATGCCATCCATTAAATATTTAATGTTATTTAAGATTAAAGGGTCTATTGTATTTTCTTCTAAAAGAAACAGAGTTGTTACCCCTCCAAAAGCTACCGCTGTTCTGGAAATTTGGGTGATAAATCGTTGCACTTGCGCTAAATCAAAATTAATAAAAAGACTAGAAATCGAATCTATAACTCGACGCCCTCCCATTTTAGCCTGTACTGTTTGTCCTAGATCAGTGCTGGCGTCTGCTATGACACCCGATAATTGATTTAAATCCAAAGTTCCCGTAACTGTATAAGGTGTTTCTGTAGTTTGAGTTAGCGAAGACCAGGAATAAGCATCTACAAATTTCAACATGTTTTTATTTTCAAATTCCGTGATTTCGCTACCTAATTCCATACTCAACTGTTTTTTGATTTGTTGAGGATCGTCATCAAGCGCTACAAATAAATTTCTTTCTTTATTTTGCAATCCTGTCAGCATGAATTTTCGCCCCAGCCAGGATTTTCCCAAACCAAAAGCGCCCATTACCAAAATATTCGATCCTTTAGGAAGTCCGCCGGCCGTTAATTTACTATCCAGTTCTTTGACCCCTGTTGAAACATAATCCAGCAACTGATTTTCTTTTTTGTTGCTTTTAGTATTTTTAGTTTGTGATATTTTAGGTGCTTTACTAGACCGCATTAATAAGGCTTTGACTCTTAATTTCAATTCTTCAATATTAAAAGGTTTAGTTACATAATCATCCGCACCTTCTTCAAAACCGTTTATTTTATTGTATTCATCGCCCATAGCCGAAAGGATAATAATTGGGGTTTGTGCTAAAACCGGATTTTTTCTTATTTCTCGGCACACTTCAAACCCATCTTTTTTAGGCATTACAATATCCGTAATAATCATATCCGGTTTTTCTTTTTCAGCCTTGATCAACGCTTCATGTCCATCACTGGCCGTGATTACAGTATAATCAAGATCTTGAAACATTACTTTAACCAGCATTACAATATTAGCTTCATCATCAGCCACTAATATTTTGGGCATTTTTAAATTCTCCTTAAATTGGTTGCCTTAAAACTATGCCTCTTCGCGGCAAAATTTCAAAGCTGTATTCAGATAAATCTACTCTTGTTCCGCGCATTTTTCTAATCCATAACGATCTTATGTATTTATTATTTATTTTAGATAGTTTTAACAAAATTATGCCGGAAGTCGCAAATTCTTCTATGCCATAAGAACTCAGTTTAGCAGATCCTACTGGGACATAAGAAGTTAATAAAGAAGTACAGTTCAGATTATCTTCCAGCGAATAAATGAGTTTTCTTATATATTCAATAATTTCCAATGAATCCTTTTCCGCAAAGATTAGAGGAGCAATAGGGTCAATCGCTAAACGTGTAGCTTTTGAGGTTCGTACAAATTGAATAATATTTTTTACTATTTTATTAGTATCCAAAACATTGACTTTATCAAATTTGTTTTTACCAAAATAAGAGGAGATATCCAAAATTTGAAATGAACCATTATTTAAAAAAGGCGTGATCCCCCAGCCTAGAGACTCAGCATCCGCAATGATGTGTTCTGGTTTTTCATCAATCGAAATATAAGCACACTTTTCACCTTTTTTAGCCCCAGCTAATAAATATTGTAACGAGAAAATAGTTTTTCCAGTACCGGGTTCTCCCGAAACCAGATAAGCTTTACCTTTCGGAATTCCTCCATACAACAATTCATCCATTCCCTCGATCCCACTAAGAATTTTTTCAGCCATAAATTTGTTTCCCCATTCTGTCTTATTTTATGAGCAGACCCAATAATGTAGACATTTTTTGATGCGAAGATACAACCAAAAAATACCCGTGTCTTTTTATATTATAACTTAAGATAGATTTCTTGCGAAATATATAACGAAGGCGCGCGCGCTAAGGCTTAATGCGCGTCAGTGTTTTTTCTTTTTAAAACCTTGTTTAATTTTTAAATTACGGCGGATATCAACTTGTATTTCTTCTGATTTTTTTAAGAATGTAGCTAGTTTATCTTCAAATCCTTCTGCGGGAGGCTTTTTTTCAATGATTTCTTGTGTGTCTTTTGGCACCAAGTGGGTTGCCGGCTTAGTCTCATTTTCTTCGTTTTCTTTTTTGGCCTGTTTTAGAGAGAATTCTAATTTATTGTTTTTTTTATTAGTACCTAATATTTTGACCTTAACCTGGTCCCCCACATTCACGAAATCAG
>JABGVJ010000105.1 GCA_018646105.1 bacterium | reverse complement strand
ATATTTACATTTTCTATTTGGCTTTTTTGTGAGCTTCACAAAATCCTGGGACGAGGTGCGTTATGATTTGATCAGAAGCACGCTCTACAAAGGCAACTACTACCAAATTTCACAATAGACACAGCTCTGGTGTCTACCTTTGGGATGCATTTAGCATCAAATTCAATTAAATAAAAATATATTGGGAATGAAGAATGAAGAATGAAGAATGGGGATAATCCTCTTATCCTTCACCTCCATTCCACATTCCCTTAAAAAAGGGGAAAAACATGAAAATAAATAAAAAGGTTATATCTTTGCAAGCTAAAAATCCCAGAATACTAGGCAGGCCCAATAAAAAAGAAACAAATGAAAAATATTTTGGATTAGTAAAGATGCTACAGCAATGTAGACACGAAGAAGCAGAAGATAATTTAAACGAAGAAAATTTGATAGATACTCCAGAACCTAACCCGCTTCTACAAATAGCAGTAGAAAACTTTACTACGATGGTAGAAGAGAATCTAAGCGAAGCAATGGAAATCTTTACTACGATGGTAAAAGAGAATCTAAGCGAAGCAAGTTTACTTTTTACTGGGATGGTAGAAGAGAATTTAAGCGAAGCAATTTTACTTTTTACTGCGATTACTATTCCTGTGAACGAAAAACCTAACCCGCTTCTACAAATAGCAGTAGAAATAGTGGCTTTTTTGTTGAATGAAAAGCAAGCGGACACCTTGTTTTTGATGCCAGTAACAGCCCTAGTAAACATCTTGGTAGAGATGGTACTGCAAGGGAGACAAAAAGAAGCAGCAAATATCTTGGTAGAGTGGAACCAGAATGGGGGGCTAACAGCCCAAAAAGCATGGGATATCTTTACGACGATAAAAACAGAGAATCTAAGAGCAGCAAATTCAATTCTTACTGCGATAACTACTCTCGTTAAACCGCCCCGACAAACAAACAGGATTGTAGCGCAAGAAGAACCATCGTCAACCAGTAGAATGACAAACAAGAAAAAAATTATTCGTTTATTTGGATTTAGAAGATGACTTCTATTTTAGAGGAGATCTTGGCCCTTTCCTAAAAAACTTCTATAATAACTATAGAAATAAATAATAATGTTTCATTCTTACCCCTCTACACTTTTGGAGAGGGGCGCGCGCGCAACGCCGGAGTGAAGCCTAAAAAGGCAATAGTACATGTTCCAACTCTTAGGTATAAAATTAATAAGTTTTTTTGACCAGCTAGGTGCTATTACCATGTTGGCTTTAAAAATTTTCAAAAAAATAATTAAAGGCAAAATCCATTTTCGTAACACTTTTGATGAAATGGTTTTATTGGGGATTAAATCTTTGCCCATTGTCAGTATCACTGCAGCTTTTGTGGGTATGGCCTTTTCCATTCAAGTCGTACGCGAATTTTTAGACTTTGGTGCTGGCGAAATTGTCGGTGGGGTAGTAGCCTTAGCTGTTTGGCGAGAACTAGCGCCATTACTCACCGCCGTTGTTTTTGCTGGTCGCGTCGGAGCCGCAATTTCCGCCGAAATCGGCAGTATGAAAGTTACCGAACAAATAGAAGCCCTGGAATCAATGTCCCAGGATCCCATAGACTATCTCATCATTCCAAAAATTTTGGCTTGTACCTTGCTTATGCCTTTATTAGTAGGTTTAGCCGATATTATCGGTTATCTAAGTGGTTTACTTGTAGCACTAGGGTCTGGCCGTATCAATCCCGTAGCCTATTTTGAATCCGCCCAAACCATGCTGCGTGTCAGTGATATTTCAGGTGGGTTAATTAAAGCGCTTTTGTTTGGTTTTATTATTGCGCTTTTAAGTTCATATATGGGACTAAACACCAAATCTGGCGCTAAAGGAGTAGGGGAAGCCACTACTTTTGCAGTAGTTATTTCTCTTATTTCAATTTTTATTTTAAACTATTTTTTATCACTAGTACTGTTTTAGTAAGGAGCCAAAAATCAACAATTTAGAACAAGAAAATCAAAAATTATTAGATATCATCAAAACTTTAACTTGGGAAAACAAAGCTAAAGACAACTTTTTATCTAATATAAGTCACGATATCCGTACTTATCTACATATTATCTTGGGAATTAATGAACAAACTCTTAAATCACCCAAAATCCAACAAGATCCGGACCTATATCAACAAATTGATATCACCCAAAAAACCAGTGAAAAACTGCTAAATTTAGTTAATGATCTCTTGGATATCAATAAACTTGAAAACGCCAAACTAGAAATAAATTTACAAAAATTCAAATTAATCGAATTAATTAGTAACTTACCTACTATGATGCAAGCCCTACTCAAAGGTAAAAAAATTAATTTTAATATTAAATTACTTAATATTAATGGGCAGCAACTAATCATCTCTGATCAGGACAAAATAAACCGCATTTTGATAAACCTTTTAATGAACGCCGCAAAATTTACTCAAAAAGGAAAAATCGAACTCCATATATACACGCCAAAAAAATATCCTCAACGAATTTATTTTAAAATCCTCGATACCGGCCAAGGTGTTTTGGAAAAAGATATTCCTTACCTGTTCAAACCATTTTTTACAACCGATAACAATCTCAAACAAGCTGATTTCAAGCTTTCCAGCCGCCTAAATAAAGGCGCTGGATTAGGCTTATTAATCTGCAAAACTTTTACTAAACTCCTAAAAGGAGAAATTACAGTATCCAGTATTTATCAGCAAGGTACGGAATTTACTTTCTGGATTGAAAATCAAATCCAAAAAAATATCACCTACGAATCTGTAGTTGAGATAAAACAAAATAACATTACGCAAAAAATCAGGCATAAAAAAATCTTAATTTGCGATGATGATGAATTTAATCGTCGTTTAATAGAAATGATTTTAAAAGACAAAATACGTTATAAAACCGTTAAAGACGGTCAAAGCGCACTTACGCAAGCGGCTAAAGAAAAATACGATTTGATTTTATTAGATATTAAAATGCCTTCCATGAACGGTTTTGAAGTTATAAAAAAAATAAAAGAAATAAATCTACATCAAAACACCCCCATCGTAGCTTTAACCGCATATTCTATGCCCGAAGAAATAACAGAAATACTTAAAGCCGGCTTTAACCAATGTCTTAACAAACCTTTTAAAGAAGAGGATATCCTTAATTTAATCAATGAGATACTCACATAATGATTGAAATAAAAAATATAACCAAACATTTTGGAACAAAACAAGTAGTTAATAACCTAAGTTTGAGCGTTAACCAAGGAGAAAAAATAGCTATAATAGGACCGTCTGGTTGCGGTAAAAGTACGCTTTTACGTCTCATCATTGGCTTACAATTTCCGGATTCTGGCCATATTTTGATCGAAAATCAAGATATTACCCAAATGACTACAAAAGAAATTAATAAACTTCGTTTAAAATTCGGGCTGCTTTTCCAATCATCAGCATTGTTTGACTCTATGAATGTCGAACATAACGTGGGTTTCACCTTACGCGAAAATTTCAAGTTTAGTAATGATGAAATTCAAAAAACAGTCCGCGAAAAACTAGAGCTTGTAGATATGAAAGGTACTGAAAAAAACATGCCTTCAGATCTTTCCGGAGGTATGAAAAAAAGAATTGGCCTAGCCCGTGCTATTGCCGCTAACCCTGAAATTATCTTATATGACGAACCTACTACAGGGCTGGATCCAATTTTATCTACCAATATCGAGGATTTAATAGTAAAATTAAATAAAAAGTTAAATATAACTTCCATTATTGTAACGCATCAGATTTCAACTATTTTAAGAACTGCAGACAAAATCTATATGATGCATGAAGGAAAATTATTGGAACCGGAAACACCTAAAACAATTTATCATTCTCAAAATAAATATATTAGAGAATTTATTAGAGGAGGCCTTACAGAATAGTGAATAACTCAAAATCAGCTCTTAAAGTAGGAGTTTTTACCTTTATTGCTTTAATTTTAATAGCCGTTCTTATGATCTGGCAAAGCGGTATTTTTTTACGCGCGACCGGTTACCAACTTATTGGGGAGTTTAATGATGTTAATGGCCTGCTAGATGGATCTGTAGTTAGATATCGTGGTTATAAAGTCGGTAATGTTGAAAAAATTATTCCTGGCCCTAAATCTATAAAAGTATACTTCTGGCTAGAATCACATATTAAAATACCTACTGAATCCAAATTAAGAATTATTTTTGATGGCTTAATTGGCGAAAAATTTTTAGATATCAAAGCTCATCCTGAAAATAAAACCATTTTAGCTCCAGGCTCCATACTACCTGGTTATGCCACTTCCGGCTTAGCTGACTTTGTAGATATAGGTACCCAAAACCTTGAACAAAGTAAAGCCATTTTAGAAGCCTTACGCAACATTATTACTAGTGATGAATTTTCTAAATCTATCAAAGAAACCTTTAGCGGAATTGCCCTTATTACCAAAGATCTTGCAGAAGTATCCTTAGAACTACGTCAGTTCGCAGAATCTTCCAATATGCAAGAAATAGCCAAGAATATCAGTGATGTGGCTTCTTCTTTGAAAAAAACCACGGATGCTGTTCTAAAAGACGGTAAAACCGCTGCTGAAATAAAAAATATTATTATCAATTTTTCAGAAATGAGTAATAACCTTAAAGTTTTAACCGCCAATGTCGATTATGAGAAACTTAATACTACCATTGAAAATTTATCTGAATTTACAGGAGAACTAAAATCGCTTCTCCAGGACCCTGAACTCAAAGATGATCTTCGCGGTACTATTAAAGAAAGCAAAAAAATGTTTGCTCAAACCAGTAATCTTTTAGAAGGTTTCAGTTATCTAACTCCCGGATATGCTTTTGAAGGTAAATATTATGGTCTGGACAGTGATTTTTACTATATAGCCAATATGAATATCGGCTATAAGCAAAACTATATTCGTATAGGTATTGGCGATGAGCTCGGCAGTAATATTATTTTAAATTTTCAAGGTGGTTTTTATTTAATGGAAAAACTCAATGCTCGTTTAGGTTTATTTAATACGTATCCTGGTTTAGGCCTTGATTATAGAATTATCCAGAATATGCTTTTATCTTTTGATATGTATAACTTCAACCGTGAAAACTATGTTCAGTTGGATCTTGATAGTCGCGTTTATCTTTTAAATAATCTGGACCTTATAGTTAGTTTTGACGATGTTTTACAACATTCTTATAAAAATTGGGCCGTAGGATTTTCTTTTCATACCAGATACTATAAATAATGCAAATTGCTCAAGTTTTAATATTTAGAGGCGTTGAAAATATCTATACCTATCTTTTACCTGAAAACGCTGACCAGACTTTTTCAGTAGGGGAGCATGTTGAAATTCCATTTGGCCGATCTACGGCTAAAGGCCTTATTGTCAAAATCGAACCTGATCAAAAAAAAATCCCCAATCTTAAACCTATCCTCAAAACTTTACCAAAATTACCAATCATTTCAGCAGAAACCCTAGATTTTCTTTTTTGGTTTAAAGATCATTATCATCTAACTCCTTTCAAGGCATATCAAACCATCATGGGAAGCTACAAAATCAAACCTGTAAAAATAGAAGAGTCGACAATAAAAACTCAAGATAAAGCCTATGACTTAAATTTAGAACAAGAAAAAATTATCGATACTGTTTTAAAAGACAAAGCTAATACGCAATACCTTTTATTTGGTGTTACCTCCAGCGGTAAAACAGAAGTCTATATTCAAATAGCCAAAAAAATTCTAAACCAAAAAAAAAATGTACTAATTCTTTTACCAGAAATCGCTCTTACCCCACAAATAGCAAATATATTCAAAAAAAGATTTGGTTCCAAAGTAGCGGTTATTCATTCTGGACTCACGCCTAAACAACGTAGCCTGGAATGGAATAAAATTTATCAGGAACATATCAACATTGTAATTGGCCCGCGATCTGCTGTTTTTGCCCCCTTAAAAAATCTAGGCTTAATTATCGTAGACGAAGAACATGAAAACACATATAAACAAGAAAACAACCCTCGTTACTATACCCATACCGTTGCCGCGTTCCGTAGTCAAACCAATCAAGCTAAACTTATCTTTGGCTCAGCCACTCCTTCTATAGAAATCTATCATCATGCACACAGTGATCATCCCTTAAAACTTTTAAAATTAAGTAAACGTGTCCTAGATTTACCAATGCCTAAAGTTGAAATCATTGATATGAAAGATGAAATAGCACAAGGCAATAAAAATATTTTTTCTATAAAATTATTAAAACAAATCAAAATATCCCTTAGTAAAAAAGAAAAAGTTATGATTCTTATTAACCGTCGTGGGTATGCTCCTTATATCATTTGTCAAAAATGCGGTACTATTTATAGCTGTCCGGAATGCAACCTTAGCTTCACGTATCATAAAGACAAAAAACTACGTTGTCACCGCTGTAATATCATCAAAGAGCTTACCCATCTATGTCCCAAATGCAAAACTCAAAGTCTCTATTTTAGTGGTTTAGGCATCCAAAAAGCGGAAACTGAACTCATAAAAATATTTCCAGACCACAATATTATCAGACTAGATAAAGACACCGCTAAAACCTCGGAAATACTTGAACAAATGTTAACCGATTTTAGCCAAAAAGGAGATATCCTTATCGGCACTCAAATTATTGCTAAAGGACATCATTTCCCAGAAGTAACCTGTGTTGGTGTTTTAGGTATTGATACAGTATTAGGCATACCCGACTTTAGATCATGCGAAAGAGCTTTTCAGCTTTTAACCCAAGTAGCAGGCAGAGCTGGCAGAAGCCATAAAAAAGGTAAAGTGTTTGTCCAAACCTATATGCCAGACCACTATATTTTCCAATACGCACAAAAACATGATTTTGAAGGATTTTATGAACAAGAAATAAATTTTCGTAAACAACTCTTTTACCCTCCATACAGCACCTTAATCAATATTCTACTTTCTTCGCCTAAAGAAGCTGATCTCAAAATTTATAGTAGAGAACTTACACAATATATAACTAACTCTATTCAAACCAAAAAACTTAAAATTCAGATTATTGGTCCCAAACCAGCACCAATTGAAAAAATAAAAAATTATTATCGTTGGCATATTTTACTAAAATGCCCTCCGGAAACCGAAAAAGAAATAAAAAACATCCTAAAACATTTACCTAAACCAAAAAGTTGGGTAAGATTAATTATAGACTTTGAACCCAGGAGTATACTATAAAGTATGAAAGTCATAATTTCAGGAATCACAAATCAAGAAGATGCTCAAAACGCTATTTTTTTAGGCGCTGATGCCATTAGTTTTATTTTTGATCCTCAAGACAAAAACTTTATTCCCGTTCATAAAGCTGAGGAAATCACCGCTTTCTTACCACCTTTTATAACTTTAATCGGTATTTTCCAAGATCAGAATAAAAAAGAAATCGAAAACATTATCCAACGTTGCCACTTAAATATCGCCGAATATAGAGGCCAAGAAACAGCTGTCTTTTGCTTGGAAACATCCCGCAAAATCATCCGTTCCTTACCAGCCTCAGACGCTGAAAACATTCCTTTAATCACTAAATATCAAGGCGTTGCCGCTGCTCTAAAACTAAGAGCACCTGCCACAGCCGAAAACGCTTTTGATTGGGGAGTCGCCATCAAAGCCAAAGACTATTATATTCCCTTAATCTTATCTGAAAATATTAATAGTACTAATTTGAAAAAAATCTCTCAAATAGTCAAACCTTATGCCGTAGATTTTGGTACAAATATCGAAAAAGAAGTCGGCAAAAAAGATTACAATAAAATGCAGGAGGTATTAACCATTGCTAAAAGTATCTAAAAACCTTTTTTTATTATGTTTTTTACTCATTTTTTCTAGCTTAAGTTTCGCTCAAAATCTACTTGTTTTATATCCACCCACCAAATCCACTTTAATTTACACCTATCCTAAATTCTACAAAGACGACAATATCCTCAAAATTAGTAATTTACCGCTAGGTCTTAACTTAGAGTCTGTCTATATCTTAAATCCTGAATTTAGCTCTTGGAAATACTCTTTTGATTTACAAGACAAAAAAACTTTTTATAAAAATAACATAGGTCGCTCCGTTTATCTGGATTCTGCTAAAAAAAATTATAGCGCCCAAATTTTAAACTATAATGAAAACGAAGATTTGTTTATCAAAAAAAACAACACCATCTTACTTAATCCACCAAACAAACTAATATTTCCCTATCGTCGCAGTTTAAATACTAGCCCTACCTTAACTATTTACTTAAAAAAAAGTAAAACAAAAAACTTCACTCCCAAATTAAGTTTAGGCTTAACCTCTTTAGAGTCCAATATAAATTATCAAGCCTTTTTTAATGAAGAAAAAAAAGAGCTCAAATTCTCTGCCTACGTCCAAATACAAAATAAATCTCATCAAAACTTAGAAAAACTAAAAATCAAAGTCAAAGTATCTCCCAAAGTATTTCCACCACAAACTAGAAATCTCAAAATGATGCGTACATCCTCCTTCACTCCAGACCTAAAACCTGCCGCTGGCTCCTATATCTATGAACTGCCAGGTCAACATTATCTAACCCGTAATAGCACCACTACAATTCCTATTATCCAAAACCAATTAATATCCGCTCAAAAAGTTTACCGCTACATCACTGGCTACCCTCTATATTCACCAAACCAGCCCGAAAAAAACGTAGATATTTATTTGAAAATAAAAAACAATCTAGCCATACCTTTAAGTTCCGGCCAATTACAAATTATAGACACCCAAAACAGCGTTATCAATACGCAGCTCCCAGCTCTAGCGCCTGAACAAGAAACTTATATTTTTTATGATAAAAGCATGGATATTACCGCTAAAAAAATCCTCTTAAACCGAAACGAAAACCAGCAACAACAAATAGACGAATACAAAATTATTATTACTAATTATCAAAAAGAATACACT
>JABGVJ010000102.1 GCA_018646105.1 bacterium | reverse complement strand
TTCTTCCAAATAAGTATTAATATAGGAATCTAAGTCGGTTTCTTTATTTGTTTCTTTTTGTAAAGTAAAAATGCCTGGTAACGCGCCAAATAGTAATAGCTGTTCTAAACTTTGTTGTTCTTTTGGAATTTCAGCTAGGGTTAAAGGATCTAATTTTAAAGACACAACTCTTCCTGGAAGTAAATTTAATTTTTTACTTTTTTTTAATTTTCTGGCTGATGATCCGGTGAGAATAAAGATCGCTATATTCCTATCAATTAAATCTTGTACTTCGTCAGTAATTTCCGGTACTTTTTGGAATTCATCAAGGGCTACAATCATTTTTCTTTTTAACTGTCTACTTTGGGCTTCAGCCTCTATTTCCTTAATTAGTAAAGAAGGATTTATTTCATATTTACGTCTGATTTGATGTTGAATAAAGGAGATAGATACATCCGGGTTTAAGTGCTTTAGAAGGGTGGTTTTTCCTGTCTGACGAGCTCCAAACAAAAGTACACTTTTCCCCCTTTGCATAGCAGCTTGTATCTTTTTTATTAGAATTCTCTGATAGTAAATCATATTCTTAAGTATAGCGAAAATATTTATCTTGTCAATAATTTTCGCCGAAAATATTAACTCACCTTAAGATTTTCGCCGAAAATAAACAGCGGACAATCCATTCTCATCAAAAAATTTAAACCCACGGCGAGAGATCAATACCGCCCTTAAAGCAATAACCTGGTCCAACGTAGGTTTCATCACGTAGCTGTAACGAATCTGAAATCCGCGCTAAATATTTTTCTAAGGGCGTTGTTGGTAAATCTGCGTCTGATGACGCCTGTCCAGATTGTGGGTTTATAACCCTCTCTGCGGCTTTAGCCATCTCGCTTAGTGTATAGCTAAAATAGTGGCTTTCAGTAGGCATATTTACTACTTCAGTCAAGTCACTAGCCTCACTCCTAGTCAGTTGATCCACGGTCCAGGCCGCTACATCTTCTACTTTGTACGCAGTTAGTTGAGTATGGTTATTCTCAAATCTTGAACAAGGAATCTTACCTAATAATAACAGCGTTGATAAAACATTCGTAAATTGCAATGGGCCAATAGTTCTCGGGACGCGTAGGTTAACGCCACGGGCACCTAATTTATCTACCACAGTTTCGCCTGTTATTTTAGACTTGGTATATTCTTCTTCTGCCCTTGTGTCATCATCAACCAGGATAGAGCTGCAAAAAACTAATTTACTAATTTGAGGGTGAGCTTTTACAAAATCAACAAGCGCCTGGGTACCCTCTACATTTACTCTTTGAGTAAGGCCCGCTTCTCCTCTAGGCAGAACCGCCGCATTATGAAATATGGTGTCTACGTTTGCAAAATGTTCAAAGGTTCCTTCCTCTGTTATATCAGTATCCGTCACAAAGGCCAGTCTATCAGCATATTGTAATTTAAGTGCTTCTAATAAAGTTTTGTTATGCTGGGATTCGTGCAGCCGAACGATAACTGTAGAAGTAGTATCTCGTTCAAGCAACTGTTTTAGTACAGGAACCCCAATAAAACCACCAGCCGTAAACCCGTAATCATAGCTTTTACATGCGATTATTTTTTTCATTTTATTTTCCCCCTGTTTCATAGTTAGATATACTAAAAATACCACCTCAAAACTAAAAAAGGAAGGTTGGTTTCTCTCTACCAGAGCATATGCGACCTGGTTATCAAGTTATGAAGGGCGCAACTCCGAAGTTCTGTCCCACTTTATTTTTTTTCTTTGTACCTGTTATTTATGATAGACATCCTATAAAATAATTTTAAGTTCACAACACATATAAAAAAAGGAAAATATGAAAAACCAACCATATTTAAGAATAAAATTTAAAGCACCACAGCCAGGTAAAAAACACACTTGTCCAGAAATAGTCCAAAACATTAAAGAACAAATATTGCGTCATCGTTTATCAGGATTACGGTTACCTCCCATCAGGTTTTTAGCGCATCAGCTTAATGTATCTAAAACCACTATTCAAAAAGCCTATGACGAATTGATTTCTCAAGGATTAGTAGAAAGCAAACCACGGTTAGGACTTTATATTACTCCGGCCCAAAAAGAAGTGCAGATACCATCTGTAACTAAAGCCGCTTTTTTAGCAACTGATCAGGGCCCTGCTTATTTAAACTATCACGCCCCGCCTTCTCCAAAAACCATAAATTTAAGTAGTGATTTAATCAATCCAGACCTACTTCCTTTACAAAAAATTTCACAATGTTTTCGTGCGGCTCTAGCCAACCCGGATTTAACTTCCAAATATTATGTTCAGGGATACCCTCCTTTAAGAAAAGAAATTGCAGAGCGTCTACAAAAATACGGCATTAATGCGCACCCTGATAACATTGTTATTACCATTGGCTCCCAGCAAGCTATCTCCATAATTTTCAGATCGTTAACAGGGGCTACCATTGCTACAGAAAATCCCACTTATTATGCTGCGCAACGTCTTTTTAAGATCAATAAAAATAAAATTATCGGCTTGCCTTTAGACCCTTTTCAAGAAATACAAATGGATTTATGGGCAGAATTAATTCAAAAATATCAACCGCAAGCTTTATATTTAATTCCCAATTTTCAAAATCCGACCGGCCATTCTTATTCCAGTTCAGAACTACAGCAAATTTTATTGCTGTCTAAAAAGTTTAATTTAGGACTTATTGAAGATGATTGGGGTTCGGACATGCTCTCTTTTTCTGAATTCAAACCTTCTCTGAGAGCGATAGGCGGTGAGAATGTTTTTTATCTTAATACTTTTACCTCCAAGCTTTTACCTTCTCTTAGGATTGGCTATGTCTTAGCGAGCACTAAAAATATTCCTTCGTTGCTATATACGAAATCAGCCTCTTGTTTAGCCGCCTCTTCTATCGACGAAATAGCTTTATATGAATTTTTGTATAGAGGGTACTATGATGCTCATTTGACTAAACTACAGCAAGCTTTAGACAAACGATACAAATTTTGTCTAAAAATTTTAAGAGAGAGAATGCCCGCTAATATCAAATGGACCCTACCAGGAGGTGGTCCGATGTTGTGGCTGGAAGTGCCACGGCATATTTCGTTAGAGAAAGTTAGTAGCAAACTTCAAAAACAAAATATTTATATTGATCTCAATCAAGAATGTTTTGCCGGACCGCCAAATTTACATGGGTTTCCTATTGGCTACGCGTATAATTCTTTAGAAAATTTGCAAAAGGGGTTAGAAGCACTAGCTCTAGCCTTAACCAACTAAAAGGAGAAAATATAGTGAAAAAAAATACGTTTGAACTTAAAGTAGGTTTGGCCGAAATGCTTAAAGGTGGCGTTATCATGGATGTTACAAACGTAGAACAGGCCCAAATTGCCGAACAAGCAGGAGCTACTGCCGTTATGGCTTTGGAACGAATCCCCTCAGATATTAGAAAAGACGGTGGGGTAGCCAGAATGTCCGCGCCTCAAATGATCCAAGCTATCAAAGCCAAGGTTTCCATACCGGTCATGGCTAAATGTCGTATCGGCCATTTTGTTGAAGCTCAAATCTTACAAGCTTTAAAAATTGATTTTATTGATGAAAGCGAAGTTTTGACCCCGGCTGATGAAGCTAATCATATTCATAAACATACTTTTCATATTCCTTTTGTTTGTGGTTGCCGGAATTTAGGGGAAGCCTTGCGACGTATAGCAGAAGGAGCCGCTATGATTCGGACGAAAGGGGAGGCCGGCACTGGCAATATTGTGGAAGCGGTACGACATATGCGTAGCGTGATGACCTCTATTCGTCAGCTGCAAAATATGGATCCTAGCGAATTAATGGCCGTAGCCAAAAAAATCAACGCTCCTTATGAGCTAGTCCAGAAAACCGCTAAGTTAGGTAAATTACCAGTCCCCAATTTTGCGGCCGGAGGTATAGCGACCCCTGCAGATGCTGCGTTAATGATGCAGCTTGGCGCAGAAGCGGTATTTGTTGGTTCAGGTATTTTTACGTCTGATGATCCGGAAAAACGCGCTCAAGCCATTGTCCAAGCCACCACGCATTATCAGGATCCGGATATCTTATTAAAAATTTCAACAGGTTTAAAACCAGCTATGCCGGGCATTGAAATTAGCTCCTTAGCCGAACATGAAATTTTGCAAAACAGAGGGTGGTAACTTGCCCAAAGTAGGGGTTTTAGCACTTCAAGGAAACTTTGCTAAACATGCCCAAAAATTACAATTATTAGGTATTCCATATCAATATGTAAAAACCAGCCAGGATTTAGCCAAATGTGATGCTTTGATTATTCCCGGAGGTGAATCTACGACTATGTCCAAATTACTGGAACTCTCTAATTTAGGATGCGCAATTCAGGAATTTGGAACCACCAATCCTATTATGGGTACTTGTGCCGGACTAATCTTATTGTCGCGTAAAGTTGATGACCCTCGGGTTAAGCCATTAGGGTTGATTGATATCTCGGTTAAGCGTAATGCTTACGGGAGTCAATTGGATTCCTTTATTACGCCGCTTTTTTGTCCGTTTACTAAAAACAGGCGCTGTAGAGGGGTTTTTATCAGAGCGCCTAAAATTGGGCATGTTGCTAAAAATGTTCAAACCATTATTAGCCAAAACAATGAACCCGTAATGGTCAGAAATAAAAATATTATAGCCCTTACTTTTCATCCGGAACTAACCACAGAACTTAGTGTACATGCTTATTTTTTAGGATGCGCATCTTAACCATAAATCTTGCTAATCTTTTGCAAATGTTTTATTATCCATAATATGTTTTCACGATTCACAGAAAAAGCTATTCATTCTATTATGTTGGCTCAGGAAGCCGCTAAAAAATTCCATCACAATTATGTAGGGACTGAGCATATCCTTTTGGGTATTTTGGAAGAAGGCGACAATATGGTTGTAAAAGCCTTGGCCCAAACCTCCATAGCCCCGGAACAAATAAAGATGGCTATCGAAGAAAAATTGGATTATGGTAGCCTATCTTCAGATTATAAAAACACCCCTTTTACACAAGAAGCCAAACAGGTTTTAAGTTATGCTTGGGAAGAAGCTAGAAAACTTGGCCATAATTATGTCAATATCGAACATTTATTTTTAGCTTTATTCAAAGATCAAACCAATGTTGCCGCCCGTATTATTAATGAACTCGGTTTAAATATCCAGGACTTTCGGGCCCAACTTTTTGAATTGTTGGGCAATAAAGTAGAAGAACATGCTCAATATGAAAATATGCAGCCAACACCTACCCTAGATTTGTATGGACGCGATTTAACTCGCTTAGCGCGCGAAGACAAGCTGGACCCTATCATCGGACGTGAAGAAGAAATTAAAAGAATTATCCAGATTTTATGTCGCCGTACTAAAAACAATCCCGTCTTAACTGGCGAGGCTGGCGTAGGAAAAACCGCGATTGCCGAAGGATTAGCTCAATATGTTGCTCAACAAAAAGTCCCTGAAAAACTACTTCATAAAAGAATCGTAAATTTGGATTTAGGTTTATTAGTAGCCGGCACTAAATATCGAGGAGAATTTGAGGACAGAGTCAAAAAAGTCATGGAAGAGGTTAATAAAGCTGAAAATGTAATCATTTTCATGGATGAATTACATACCATTATTGGTACCGGTGGTTCCGAAGGTAGTATGGACGCAGCTAATCTGTTTAAGCCAGCTCTGGCTCGTGGCGAATTACAATGTATCGGCGCAACTACTTTGGATGAATATCGCAAATACATTGAAGGTGACGCGGCTTTGGAAAGAAGGTTTCAGTCTGTTTTTGTTGCCGAACCAAGTATCGAAGAAACCTATGAGATATTAAAAGGTATCAAAGATCGTTACGAAGAATTTCACAAAGTCGTGATTACGGACGACGCTTTATTGGAGGCTGTAAATTATGCTGTACGCTACATTACAGACCGGCATTTGCCAGATAAAGCTATTGATCTGATTGATGAAGGCGCTTCAAAAGTAATGCTTATGGCTTCCGGCTATTTTGGTAATTTGGAAGAAGAAACAAAAAAATTAGCTGTAGTTAAGGCTGAACTAAAAGAAGCCAAAAAAAATAAAATTTTGAAAAAGATAGATGTCTTAAGCGAAAAAATTAAAAAACTTAAAGAAAAAATCAAAGAATTAAAAATAGAAGCAGCACACGGTAAAGCTAAAATCGTGGATGCCAGTATTATCGCTGATATTGTAGCTCATTGGACGGGTGTTCCCGTCAAAAAAATTAGCGAAGAAGAATCCTCTAAACTTTTGAAAATGGCTAAACAAATAGAAGATAAAGTAATAGGGCAAAATGAAGCTGTAGATGCATTGGTCAAGGCAGTTAAAAGGTCAAAGGCTGGCTTAAAAGATCCCAAAAGACCAACAGGTTCCTTTTTATTCTTAGGACCAACAGGGGTAGGAAAAAGTGAGCTGGCAAAACGTTTGGCAGAATATTTGTTTGGAAATAGAGAAGCTATTGTAACCATCGATATGTCCGAATACATGGAAAAACATACGGTTTCTAGGCTTATAGGGTCTCCTCCAGGATATGTGGGTTTCGGTGAAGGAGGACAGTTAACAGAGCCAGTTAGAAGAAGGCCGTATTCGGTAGTTTTGTTTGATGAAATGGAAAAAGCGTCCCCGGAAATAGTCAATGTTTTATTGCAAATCTTAGATGATGGTCGTTTGACCGATGCTACCGGTAGAACCGTGAATTTTAAAAATACCATTATTATTATGACGTCCAATGTTGGGGCCCATTATATCGAAAAAGAAACTTCGTTTGGTTTTTTACAAAATAGAGATCAGGATAAAGTTAGTTATGAATCTATGAAAAAAAAGCTAACCGAAGAATTAAAAAAAGAATTCAAACCGGAATTTTTAAATAGAATTGATGATATAATTATTTTTAAAGCTTTATCTAAAGAAACTCTTATCAAAATTGTCGCAGTATTGTTTGATGAACTGCAAGATCGTTTAAAAGAAAAAAACATAAAAATCAGAACAACTAAACAAGTACATGCTTTTTTAGTTGATAAAGGCTACGAACCTAAAAAAGGAGCTCGTCCCTTAAAAAGGGCTATTCAACATTATTTTGAAGACAAATTAGCTGACAAACTTTTAGAACAAAATCTAAAAACCAATCTAGATGTCAGTGCTACTCTTAAAAAAGGCGCTATCTCTTTTAACATAAAACCACTGTAAATTTTATTAGAGGATCGTAATGACGCAAGAAAAATTTCTAGAAAAAGTTATTGAAAAACTCAAAAAACCGGAAACCAAATGGGATGCGGTTATCTACCTTAAAGAAGTCAAATCTCCCGAATACCTAAACATTTTTATGCAGCATTTAGATGAACCCGATCCTTTTATTAGAGCCTTGATGTCGGAAAAATTAGGCAGTCTGCAAGACACCAAGGCCGTACCTGCTTTAACACAACTTTTAAAAGATCCAGATCTGCATGTACGCAAAACCACTAAAGACGCCTTACTTAAATTTGGAGTTCAGGCTATTCCAGGCATTATTTCGTCTCTAGCTGATAAAGATTATTATTTTAGACAACGAGTTGTTAATTTTATCCAAGCGTTAGGTAAGCCCGTTATTCCGGTCCTAAGCCAAGAAATAGAACATAGTAATTGGATTGTGGCTAACAAAATATTAGAAATTATTTGGAAAATTGGCGGTGCTCAAGCAGAGGAAGCTCTTATCCAAGCTATAGAGATCGAAAATGTACGTAAAAGCGCAATTCTTTTTTTGGGCTTGTCCGCAAGCAAAAAGGCCGTACCAAAACTTTTGGAAATTTTTAAACATTATAGTTTAAGAAGAATGGTCATTTCTTCTTTAATGAGAATAGGTGAGGAAGAAGCTTATCCTTTAATCGTTAAATCTTTAAATTTCTGTTCTTATAACATTACTAAACAAGCACAAGAAGCGATTGTTAAAATAGGCCAACCCATGCTTCCTTATTTATTGGCGGCTTTACGCAAAAAACGTAGTCACAAGGGCAATATTATTGAAAGCACTTCTAAAATAGATTTCAGACCCATTTATAAGGAACTCCATAACATAGCTCAAAACGATCAAGAGATAGAGGGATTGTTATTCGATTTTAAGATTTTAAAAAAGAAAACTTCCGAGCTACAAACTGATTTATCTGAAAAGTCTCTTTCTTCAAACATTCCAAAAATCAGGAAATCAAGCAAAATACCTTTAAAAATAGGTAAGTATATTTAAAATTTAAAATTTTCCCGAGCCTGTTCACAGTATAAAAACGAACCTTGTGCGATATGTCCTTCCAGTACGTTTAGTTTTAAATTAGGTAAAATAGTTATTTTTTGAAAATAATTTTTTAGCTTTACTAATTTTTCAGGGGTTATATTTCTGGTAAAAAATAAAATATTATCTCCTTTTTGCAATTGCGTATTTTGCCAAAACTTAAATTGTTGTTCTCCCCATAAACCGCTTAATTTAAATTCGCCTTGAGGAAATAGCACCGGAACTTTCAAGTAATAACTCAACTGCCCGATTGAACCATGAAAATCCGCAAATATGCGTAGAGGATATTTTTCTGTTTTTAAAATCCCCACTTTTTCGTATAAATCATAGTTTTGTTGATATAAATTATGTTTTACAAAGATTGCCGGCCCGGAAAATCCCAAGATTATAATTAAAAATATCATAAATCCGCCCATGAACCGGTTAATACGAAATATTTTATCAGGCAAAATCGTGCCCATAGCCAAGGCAAAAGGCAGATACATAATAGCAGTCCAATGTCCCCAAACCTGAGTTTTAAAACTCAAAATCAAAAATATCGTAAATATCCATATTCCCAAAAAAAATAATTTTTGCGCGACAAGTTCCGATTTTAGTTTATCTGTAGAATTTGTGATCCAGTCCCAGTGACCTCTTAATTTTTTTTGGTATTTGACCATATAAAAAAAGGCAACCGGCGAAAAATAAATAATTTGCGAAAAGATAAATTCTAATGACGATTTACCCCAAAAACTGTCGCCTATACGTGAAAGATGAAACTTAAAAGAAATAAAATCGTGTAAATAATTCCACCATAAAACAGGACTGATTAAAACTCCAAATAATAAACAAGCACCTATAAAATGAAAACTGAGCAAAGATTTACGATAATTTTTATCTATGATTAGCAGTAATCCCATCCCCAATATTAAAAATAGAATGGTGTATTTACTTAAAAAAGCCAGCCCTGCCCACAAACTTAGCGCATAAAAATATTGGGTTTTTTTGGTAAGTAAAAATTTCACAAAATAGTAAAACAACCCGGCGGCAAACATAATTAAAGGCTGCTCTACTTGCATCGTAATACCAATAAAACAAATATAAGGTATTAAAACAAAGAATAAAGTAATCTGTTGCGCAACTTTTTTACTGGTTATTAAAAGTGCGGTTTTATAAAGAAAAAACAAGGTAACTAGTAAAGTAGCGAACGACGCTAACCGAATTCCTAACAAAGGTTCTTTAAAAATAAAGATAAAAATCGTATTTATCCAGGCAATCATGCCCGGATGGTCTACATAAGATAGGGCAGGGTACTGGCCCCATAATAAATAATAGCTTTCATCAGCTACGATAGGCATCAAAAATGCTAAAATCAGCCGAAAAACTAATAGGAGAAAAATAATTGGATAAATTTTCATTGAGGATTTTTGTTTAAGCTCCTAGACCCATATCCGCAGCTCGGCTTATAAACAAATTACCTAAACCATCTCTTAAACTATCTTTTGTCGCGTTTTCTATATTTTGCTTTTCTTTTACAGAAAGATTTGCCAGACCTTTTCTAGTGGCTCTATCTAATTTTTCCATCAAATTTTTATAAATAGTCGGGCTTAAAAAATCTCTTAATTCCCCCAAAAGATTCTGGATTTCCGCTAAATCTCCGGGTTGAATGCCGTCACTTAAAATTTTAGCTAGACGTTCTATTTTTTCTAGAATTTCTTGTGCCTTTTTATCTTTATTTTTTGATGCTGCTTCTCTAACTTTTTTTACCAATGCAACATAATCATTTTGCTCTATACGCATACTCATAATTTAACTCCTTTGCCTTTTATATTATACCGCAGAACCTTTAAACACAGCTATTTTACTACCTACAAAATTAAATACTGAAGCTACCAGAATACCTATAAACGAAATTATTAAAAAACTATCTTTAGCACCTAGAAAGGTATGTTCTTGTAAAGTATATACGACACCTAATCTAGCTAGTAACCCCAATATACAAACCAAGAAAAATGCCAAAAAACCACGCACTAAATGCGCTTGTTTACCATGGACAAAACTCCAATGACGATTCATGAAATAATTATTAGTTAGCGCCACACTAAAACCTATTATGTTACAGAGCAACAAATTAAGACCCACAAATGATTTTAATAAATAAATAATAGATAAATCTATGACTAACCCGACAAGTCCCACAAAACAAAACCGCAAAAATTCCACAACTGTTTGATATTTGAACTCGTACAATTTTTCTAAATGACGCAAATAATTTATCTGTTCTTTAAAACTGAGTTTGCTTTCCCCATGTTGTCTGTCTTGAAAAGTAATAGGCACTTCTAAAAAAGAAGGATTTACCCGTACCATAATTTCTAACACTATTTTCCAACCAATTGGCTGAAACTTTTGATTTTCAATTTTAGAGCGTTTGATCGCCATAAACCCACTCGTAGAATCTTTCATTTTTGTTAAACCCAAAGTAATAAAACCAGCTGTTTTGGAAATAATTCTACGAATTAAAGGCCAGTTATCCGTAGCCCCACCTTCTATATATCTGGTACCAATAGTCGCTTCATATTGGTTTTCTAAGATAGGTGTAATCATATCTGGTAATGTGTCTACAGGATGGCTACCATCAGCATCCATCACAACACATACGGTTGCTTTGGATTTTCTAAAACCCGCGAGTACCGCAGTTGCTAAGCCTCGTTCATTTTTACGCACGATCACCTGTACCGGGTATTTTGCAGCTAGTTTTTGCGCCACGTCACCTGTTTTATCTGGAGAATTATCATCTACAACAATAACCTCACCTTTTATTTTGGCCTTGTTTAAAACATTACAAATTTTGGGAACCATCAAAGGTATATTTTGAGCTTCGTTATAGGTAGGCAATACAATGGAGACATCTAATTTATCAGAACTGTTTATATTATTTTTGGTCATTAATTATGTATCCCGCCTATCTTTTTAAAAATTAATTTTAATAGAATTGAGCCTAATTTGCAATATAAGCGCATTAATTTACCTGATTTATATATCGAATTACGGCTTCTTTTAATTCTTGTGCGTTATATGGGACATCAAGGATGATCGTGGTGGCCTGCCACAAGTTTGTTCTGAAATTATAAGTTTTAATTTCCACGATCAATTTATTTTTTTGGTGTTTTACATCCAAATAAAACAACACATCTATTTCATTTTTTTCTGCTAAGGTTTTTGTTTTTTTTAGGTCATAATAATCACTCAACATAAAACCTTCTTGGTCACCCGCAATTACTAATTTTTGTTGATCATAATATTTGAAATTTGCTAGCTCTTTCAAAGTATTTTTAACCAGACGTTTTAATTCAAAATCTTGAAAAGTAGGCAGTTCCGGAGCCCAGGCCAGCGTAAGTTTTTCTTTTTTAGACGAAACTGTATTTTTTAAAATAAAAGATAGTCCTACTTTATGGGTACTGTATTGTAAAGGAGCTAAAATATGGTTGGTGTATATATAATTTAAACTACATTCATCCAAATTTAAAAATGCGCCCAATTTAAAATTTTGGAGATTAAAACTAGAGTCAGCTCCAACCTGCCCCCATAAATCTAAAAACGTAGAACCAGTCCAGCCGCCGCCTAAAACCCAGTTATCAAAATCATAATTCACGACCAAACTAAGCGGTTCAAAAGAAAACTTGTTTTCAAGTACTAATTTTTTTGCCAGGTTTTCTTGCGCGGACGTGCTCCATACATAAGCAGAAGTTACGAGGTTTTGCGAATATAAACCAAACTCAAAATTTTCTGTTATTTTTCCATATAACCCCACATCTCCGGTGAGATTTTTCAGGGAGCTGGTATCCAAATACTGATTTAGATAGCGCAGTTTCGCCCCCCCATAAATGTTTTTCATTAAAGGCAGACTTAAACATAAATAAAAATTTTGAAAAGAATGTCCAAAAGTTTCCCCGCTAATTTGTGGTCTTTCCGAAGTGGTTTTAGTTGTTCTTACAATATCAGTCGTTCCCAGATACTGAAATCCCAAACCAATAGTTAAGGGTTTAAAATGCCACACCGTGGCGCTTAAAAAGGAGAGATACCCAAAATAATTTTCCGAACCACTAAAGGTTAATTGTGTTTGTGTGCTTAGGCCAGAAACTGCCGGGTTCTGAAAAATGCTTTCCGCCACTTTATTTTTGTCATATGTCCAAATAGCTGTGTTTTCATCTATCCCATTATAAGGAACAAATACATTGCTAGCTTGTAAAGAGATATTGCTAATTAATAAAAAAACCAAGATTAAAAATCTTTTTAAATTTCCCATAAATATTTGTTATTAAGCCAACCTGTCCAACCATTAGTTAACTTTATTTTAACCCAGTTATCTACTTTTTTTGAAATTTTAAACTGCACTCCATCATGAATATAGAAAAGTGTTTTCAGACTTTGTGTCGGCCCTGATTTTACCGCTACTTTTTTAATGCCAACCAACACCCCTTTTCTAACCCCAAATTCTTGATATGTTTTCAAACTAAACATCACTACAAATAATAAGAGCAACCCGCCTATTAAAATATAAACATAAAAAGGCTGTTTAGGGCCTTTACCACGTCGATAAAAAAACAAAAAAAGATTTGCTAAGAACCCGATCCCTAAAAGACCTAGTAAAAAGAAATTTATTGTAAAATAATTAATTATTTTGTTCAGCGTAACTGCTAAAGGAAGAGGTTTTACCCTATCTATAATTTTAGCTTGTGCTAAGCCTAGATTTTTCTGGGCATCTTTATCTCGTGGCGCAAATTTTAAAACTTTTTTATAATACCAAATCGCTTTTCCCAGTTCATTCAATTTAAAATAAGTATTACCGAGATTAAACCAAATATCAGGGTTATAGGGATAGGCGGCAGCCAATTTTTGATAAATTGGTAAAGCCTGTTTATAGTTTGCTTTTTGATAATGGTTACGCGCCTCTTTTAACAAGGTCTGCCCATCTTGCGCTACGATGACATTAAAAGTAAAAAACAAAATGATTAAACCTCTTAAAATATATTTTTTTAGCATTTTTATATCTCGCCTAACATTTTTATTAAATCTAACGCTTGTTTATATAAACGTTGTTTTTCAAGATCCGAAACTGGCGTTGGTGCATAAACCGCAGCTGTCAAATTTTCTATAAAGTTTATCACGTCCGCACATGATTCCGCCTTAATTTGTTTTATCTCCAAATTTTTCTTTAGTTCTTGATTAGTTTTTTCTTGCGCGGGAATTTGCAGAAAAGCGGCTAAAAAAGTCATAAAAATATTATAGGTTTTAGTCAAAACCACGGGCGCGTTTTTATCTAGCCGGTTTACGGCCTCATAAGCTTTGAGTGCGGCTTTTTTTTGTTTTAATTTTAAGGGCGCTGTAACTTCTAATTTGTCTTTTAAAATCAAACTTAAAAAGTATATTAGACCGCCTAAAATTCCTAAAAATAGAATTTTATAGATTAGATAAGAGCTTCCATAACGGGCCTTTTTTTGCAAAGTAATATTAGTCTTCAAAAAAGCCAGGTCAGTATTTATTTTAAGCGGTTTTTTTTCAGTAGGTTGTATTTTGGGCGTACCACTATTTTTGTTTTCCGTGACCATAAGAGTTATGGCCGGTGTTTTTATGGTTTTATAATTTTTATCGTTTAAAGAAAAATAAGTCACTTCAAATCCGGAAAACTTAATTTGGCCGCTTACTTGCGGCACAATAATATATTCAAAAATTTTTGTACCTTCAATATTATTTTTAAATTCTAGATTCTCTTCTACCTTGGACTTATAAATTTTCACGTCTGATCTTGCTTTAAAATCCAATTCCGTAATACTAGTAAAATTTCCCGTACCCTTTAAAGTTATTTTAGCAATCACCGGTGTATTGGAAGGAATCGTTGTTTTATCTGTTTCCTGCGCCAGCTCAAATTCGCCCACTAACCCGGAAAAATTCAAAGGTCGATTTTTTGATGGTAAGGGAAGCACGATTACCTTGAGTGGCTCTGATATGACTGTTTGCTGTCCTTCAAAAGGGTTTGTCATATAAGTGGCGCGTGCAGGCGCTATTTCCAATTCTCCCGGCGTTATCGCCACTAATATTTTTTTAGTTAATAAAGAAAGATAATACTTTTTGTTTTCTATTAAAAGGCTAGCCGCATTTTTAGTTGCCGGCATATCTTCTAGCAGCAATCCCGGGAATTCAGGTAATTCATAGCTCACGTTTCCCCATAACCGTACAGCTTGCGCCAAATTTAAGGCATAAACAATAGGTTCACCTACATAACATTCGTTTTTATTTAATGTGGCCTCCAAAAAAACCGATTTTGTCATATTACTGCGCGGCACTGTTGAGATGAGCGGTTCGGTAGTCTTGGGTACTGTTTTTACATTTCCTGAAACCACGGTTATTTCCAGGGTATTAGTTTGATAAAGGGTCCCTTCAATTTCTATGCTTGCCGGCCCAATCATCAACACGCCTGTTTTCAAGGGTTTTAAAATAAAACTCTGTTTTTTACTACTTGAAAATTGATTATCCATCATGGAAAAGGAAGAAGAGGTAAAAGTAGAAATCGTGCTAAACCGTTCATTTAAATTTGGTAAAACCGGAGCCGGTACGTTTTTCAGATCTTTTCCAGAAACTGTTATTTCATAGGTTACAGTATCTCCTAGCGCTACTTTTTCTCTATCAACTTGGGCTGTAACCGTTAACGACTCGGCCAGAATCCCGTTCATTAGCAGGAGAACACCAAAAACAATCCACCAGATTTTTTTTACCAATCGTATTCCCTCGCGTTTTCGTTTTTAATTTGTTTGTTTAAATATTTTTTTCGCGTTTTTTGTTCTTTTTTCGCTAAAGCCTTTAAGGCACGCCTGGCATACTCTTTTTCCGTATCCTTTGTTTCAGTTTTTTGTTTTTCTTTCTTTTGTTCCTGTTTTTCTTTTTTTTGCTTATTATCTGATTTTTGCGGATTTTCTTTTTGTTTTTTTAAGCTTAATTCCAAATTTATTTTAGCCGCTATATCATCTGGATAAAGATGCAAAGTTTTTTCATACATTTTTCGGGCTTTTTCCCAATTGTTTTTTTGATAATAGCTATTTCCCAAATTATAATACATCGCGGCTTTTTCGGTAGAAATCACGTTTTTTTCTAAGCTTTTTTGATATAAACTTACCGCTTTATCATAATCCTGCGTTTTATAAAAAACATTCCCTAAATTATACAATATCTTTTGATTTTTCGGTTCCTGTTCCCAGGCTTCTGTAAAATATTCCAGAGCTTTGTCATGATTTTTATTTAGCAGAGCTTTCTGTCCGCGATTGTTTTTTTTGTAACTCGTCAAATTTGCGCCTAAACTCAAATTAGTCACTAATAACAATAATAAAAAAACCATAACTATTTTTTTAGTCATTATACTCCTGATCTTGTTTCTTGCTTTTTTTTCCGTCAAGTATGACAAACTCTAGTAACAACAACAAAAAGACTATTATTAAAAACCATTGATACTGTTCTTTATAGTTCAAATATTTTTTTTGGGCCAATTTTTGTTTTTCTAGTACCAGAATATCTCGATAAATTTGTTCACTAACCCACGTATTATTGGTCGCAAGATAAAAATTCCCTTTGGTAGCCTGAGCCAGTTTTTTTAAAAGTTTTATCTTTAATTTAGAAATGACCACTTGTCCTTTTCGATCTTTTTTATGGTTTAATAATTTACCCTTTTCATCTCTGACAGGTATCGGCGCACCCTCTTTTGTTCCTACGCCCACGGTATAAATTTTTATTTTTTCTCTGGCAGCTTTTTTAGCTTCATTTAAAGCGCTATTATCATTAAAATTCTCTCCGTCCGTAATTAAAATCAAAATCTTTTCACCATCAGGAGCTGCTTTAAAACTTGCGCGTGCTTTTTTGATGGCTTGCCCCAGGCTTGTTCCCGGTGTAGGCAATTGGTTGACTTCCAAATCAGCTAAGAGCATTTGCACCGCACCTACATCCAAAGTAAGAGGAGATTGGATAAAAGCCTGGCCCGCAAAAGCAATTAAACCGATGTTTTCACCTTCTAAATTAGCGCTAAGCATCTGGGTTTCTTGACGTGCTTTTTGCCATCTGGAAGGCCGTACATCTTCGGTCAACATACTTTGCGATAAATCTAGTGCAATGATAATGTTTTGCCCGCTTCTAGTAACCGTTTGCCAATATTTACCATATTGGGGCCGCATCATCGCCAAAACCAAAAACGCCAATGCCAGCAAGATCAAGGCCGCTTTAAAACTTTTACGGGCATAACTCAATTCTGGGATTACGCGCGCCCATAGATTTTTTTGTACCAGTTTTTTTAGATTTTGCTTTTTTAGAAACGAGGTTATTCCCCAGATAAAGAGGATTAATGGTAAAAGAGCAAAAAGATAAATTAAATAAAAATTAGCAAATTTCATGGCATAGACCTCAAAATAAAACTATTAAAAAATATTTCTAAACATAAAAGCCCGAATACCCACCAAAGTATGGTCATAAAAAAATCTTTATATTGTACATGTAGCTTAGTTTTTATTTTACTTTTTTCTAATTGATCTATTTGTTGATATATTTTTGTTAACCCTTTTTCATCTAAAGCTCTAAAATAAAGACCATTGGTTTTTTGTGCGATTTCTTTTAATAAATTTTCATCTATTTGGGTTATTTGTAAACTACCATCCGCATTTCTAGCGTAAACTTTTCCATATACCGGATCAATAATCGGTACTGGCGCGCCACCCTTTTTGCCAACCCCGATAGTATAAATTTTTATGCCCAATTTCTGCGCTAAATCCGCTGCGCTTAAAGGTGTTATTTCCCCCCTGTTATTAACCCCATCAGTTAAAAGAATTATAATTTTGGATTTTGCTTCACTCGTCTTTATTCTGTTTAAAGCCGTGGCTATTGCAGACCCAATCGCGGTCCCGTCACCCAGCATACCTGTTTCCAAAGTTGTGATTTGGGAAAATAAAATATTATGGTCTAAAGTCAAAGGACTTTGCGTATAGGCTTCTCCCCCAAACACCACTAATCCTATACGATCATTTTTCCGTTTTTCTATAAACTTGCGCATAGTGTTTTTTGCTACAGCCAAACGGTTTTGCGGCTTAAAATCTTCAGCATTCATACTCAAAGAAACATCCAGTGCTAGCAAAATATCAACCCCTTGCGTTGAAACCGTGTTTTTCCAATTTATAACTTGAGGCCGAGCCAAGGCTAAAACAATTAAAATTAAAATCAAATACCTTAAAACCACCATGGCTTTCATCAGAATTTTTCGAGGTTTATCTTCCAGGGTTTTTAAAGAACCTGTATCCGGATATTTCAGGGTTAGTTTAGTGTCCCTCCCTTTTCTTTTCAGAACCCAAACCCCGACAATTAATAAAAATAAAATTAGTAAAATAGGATTAGCTAAAGACATTTTTTTTCAATTCTTTCCATTATTTCATAGATTTTAGCGACCATTTCACGGTTTTCTTCAGAAGAGGGTTTGTATTTAGCAAACTTCACCTGATCACAAAAAGTTAAAAAATTCGTAATTCTTTTTAAGGTTTGTAGATCTGTTTTTTCTGTTAAAATTAGATTTATTTCCATCGTTGTTAGTTCTTGAATATTTAAGGCAAAGGTAGTTGCAAAATATTCTTTACCAATTTCCGTTAAACGCGCATAAAATTTTTTGATTTTCCCTGCTTCCAGTAATTTAGCTTTTTCAAGTTCTTTAATTTTTTCTAAGGCAACTTGATATGGGGTTTTTTGCATCACAGCTTGTCCCAACTTCTTTTTTTGAAAGATTTGTCGATAATAAAACCAGCCGCCGGCTAACAATACTAATCCCAGAACAAACAAAAACCCTATGAAATAATAAATTTTATCCAAAGTTAATTTGAACGTTGGTTTAATATCTTTAAGTTTTGTATTTTTGTCAGTTAAAATACTTTTGATTTTGATTGAAGTAGGGGGTAATTGATAAATTGCAAGCTCATTTTTCTCTCTATATTGTAAATTTAAAGTCGGGATTGTTTCTTTACCAGTTTTATAAAAAGAACCTGTATAGTCTATTTTTAATAGTTTTTTAGAGTGCTTTAATTTTTTTTTGGTGACTTTATAATCTAAAACTTTAAAGTTTCCCCAATTAATTTCTTGTGGCTCCGAAAGAAGCTGGGTTTTATTATTTAAAGTAGCTGTGATTTCGTAATGAACCAAGTCCCCTACCGTAATTTCTAAAGGGGATACTTTTTTGCTGATTTCTATTTCTTGTGCAGAAACCAAGCAAAAACAAAAAATGAAAAATAAAGACCCAATTCCAAATTTTTTCATTTCAAACTAAAGCAGCTTTTTCTTTAATTCTTGGATTAATAAAGGAAAAATTTTATGATAATAATACATATGTTCGGCTTCTTTCACATTATATAAAAGGGTTTTTTGAGTAAACGGTTTATTTAAAAAACAATAAGCGCCGTTACGCATAGTAGTGATCGCATATTCTATATCTTTATACGCGGTCAAAACTATCACTAAAGCTTCTTTATTTATTTCCTTGATTTTAGGTAGTAAATCAATGCCTAAAATATCCGGCAACACAATGTCTAGTAAGACGATGGAAATACGCGGATGTTTTTTTAATTGTTCCAGGGCAGTTTTACCATCTTCTGCAAACAACATTGTGTAATCATCTTCCAAAAATCCGTCCACAATATCCCGCAAAGGGGCCTCGTCTTCTATAGATAATACCGTCGGTTTTATTTCTTTTTTCATTTTTAGGCCCGCAGCTTTTTCCAAAATATTTTGGAGTTGCCCCATATTTTCATAGGTTTGAAAATAAAGAAAACTTTCCGCGCAGCCACGTGCAATCACGTTTTTAACTAAAACATGGTCGTCACCTAAATTTTTTCTCGTTAATTTTACAATATCGAAAATTTCTTTAATAGTTTTACTTACGATACTGCGACGGTTAACTTTAATTTTGGTTTGTGTTTCCGGAGTATCAAAAGCTTTTTTGACTTTTTGTACCACTTCTTCAAAATCAAAAGGCAACATAATATAGTCAAAAGCGCCTTCTTTAATAACTTCGGCAATAAAAGAAGGGTCATTAATATCAGAACACAAAATACCGCGCGTATTTTTATTCATTTTTTGAATTTCCGAAACTTTTTCTAAAATGTTTTCAGTTCCTAGAATATTGGTGTCCTGCCCCACTAGTAAAACGATATTATCGGCTTGTTTGATGACTTCTTCATATTTGATGATATCGTCTAAAGTATCATCTTCGTCTACGATAACTTCATAATCAGTATGGTTTTCCAGTATGTTAGCTAATTCTTGAGCCAGTACTAATTTCATATCAAAGATTAAGATTGTATTTTTTTTCTTAGTATTCATTACTTACTCCCAAAAACAAAGATTTCTTTAAATTTAATATATTATAACGTATTCTTACCTATTTTGCCGGGCTTTTTTTCTAAAATATTTTTGCATAGGCTCAAAATAAGTTTCCGGATCGTTAATCTGAATCAGATCCAATTTAAGTTTTTTAAACATTCGTTCTTTACTTAAAATTTGCGAAAGTTTGATGTTGTGAAATTTATCTCTGATTTCTTTTTTATGCGTATTAATGATTAGAGTTTCGCCTGTTTCCGGGTCCGTAAGACTTAATAATCCCGCTTTCGGCAATACGGCTTCTTTCGGATCTCTGATCATAATTGGTATAATTTTGTGTTTATGAGCAACAACACTCAGCTTTTTTTCAAATTTCTCATCCAGAAAATCAGAAATTAGAAATACAACCGCTCTTTTTTTATGTATTTTCAAAAAATAATCTAACCCCGCACTAATTGAGGTGCGGCTATTTTTAGCCTTAAAAGCAAAAACTTCTTTAATAATAGCTAAAAGATGGTTACGTCCTTTTTTAGCAGGAATATATTTTTCAACTTTATCTGAAAAAAGAATTAAGCCCACGCGATCATTGTTTTTCAGGGCCGCAAACCCCAATATAGAAGCTATTTCTGCCGCCAGCTCTCGTTTCGTTTTAACAGTACTCCCAAAATTTCCCGAAGCACTGATATCAATCATTAAAAAAATTGTTAATTCGCGTTCTTCCTCAAAAAGTTTTATGTAAGGAGCACGCATTTTAGCGGTTATACGCCAATCAATGCTACGTATATCATCACCGATTTGGTAAGCCCTTACTTCCGCAAAACTAATACCTTGTCCCTTGAAAATCGAATGATATTCTCCGGCAAAAACGCCAGCAACCAATCTTTTGGTTTTGATTTCCAGTTTTTTTACTTTTTGAATAATTTCCGTTAATTGCATTTTAAGGAACTTCTATTTCATTAAAAACCCGACTAACAATTTTGTCGGCATCAATTTCTTCTGCTTCCGCTTCAAAAGAGGGGATGATTCGATGCCTTAAAACATCTTTCCCTACAGCTTTGATATCTTCTGGTGTCACATAACCACGGTGTCTTAGAAAAGCGTGCGCTTTGGCTGCTTTAATCAAGGAAATAGAGGCTCTGGGCGACGCGCCATATTCAATAAAATTAGCTAAATCTTTTAAATTGTATTTTTCTGGCTCACGTGAGGCAAACACGATATCTACTACATAATCTTTTATTTTCTCATCCACATATATCTGCTTCACGATTTGTTTTGCTTTTTGAATATGCTGTACTTGAATTCTTTTTTCTGTTTTAGGCAAATCATTTAAAGCTACCCGATCAATAATTAATTTTTCTTCTTTTTTGGTTGGGTAAGTGATATTTAGTTTCATAAAAAAACGATCTATTTGCGCTTCGGGTAAATGATAAGTTCCTTCTTGTTCAATAGGATTTTGAGTAGCTAAAACTAAAAAAGGGTCTTCTAGTTTATAGCTATGCCCGCCAAGCGTGACCTGTTTTTCCTGCATTGCTTCTAAAAGCGCGCTTTGCACTTTGGCTGGAGCTCGATTAATCTCATCCGCCAAAATAAAATTAGCAAAAATAGGGCCTAGTTTAGGTATGAATTCTTGTGTTGCCTGATTATAAATTAGTGTCCCCAAAAGATCTGAGGGCAACAAATCTGGCGTAAATTGAATTCTTTGAAACTTTGCCTGGATAATTTCCGATAAGGTTTTTACAGCCAAAGTTTTTCCTAAACCCGGCACACCCTCCAACAATAAATGACCGTCACAAAGCAACCCGATCAAAAGTCTTTCTGCTAAATAAGTTTGACCCACAATCACCTTACCAAATTCTTGTAATATATTTTCTATAAACGCGGATTCCGCTTCCGCTAAAGCATTAATTTGTCTTATTTCTTCTCGCATATAGACCCTCCTTTGTAATATCCTTTATTCTACAAAATTTTCCCGGGTTATAAAAGAGCCCGTTTATCCCTCTTCCCCTATCTTGACAAGGGGGTGTATAATAAAAGAGATTAGATCAGCTTATTTAACGTAACGTGATTTAGCTTCTCCTACTTAAGCAAAGAGTTTTTATACAACATAACACAAAAAATCTATACATAGTTTTAATTAATTAGGGGAATAAAATAAGATAGAGAAGCGAGGCGGGGGCACTCTCAACAAAGCAGAAAGGCCACCATATATATGACGACAGAAACAATCAACGGTTATAAAATTCTGTATCAAATTTCCGAAAATAAATTTACTAATACTTATCGTGTCCAGGCAGACAAAAAAAAGCATATCCTCAAATGTCTAAAACCAGAATACGCCCATGATTATGAGGCGATTGCTAAACTACATTATGAATATACGATCAATCAAAAATTAAACATCGCAGGTATCTTAAAGGCGGAATCAATCGTCAGTGGTCCTAACAAAGAATCTGAATTAGAAGGGATTTTGTTTGAAGATTTCCCTGAAGCTATGAGTTTAGAGCAATATGCTTATGCCAAACATCGTTTAATCAAAGATATTAATAAAATGTTTCTGGAAGTGGCGCTACAAATAACCAAGATTGTTGCAGCTATGCATGAACAACAAATAATGCACAAAAATTTGAGTAGCCGTCATATTTTGATCAATCCCAAAACCTGGGAAATAAAATTGAGCGGCCTTAACCTAGCCACTAAATTCTATACTCAAAAAGAACCTGAAATAAATCCCGAGACTTTTACAGGTGATTTTCGTTTTATTTCTCCGGAACAAACCGGCCAAATAGACCATGCTTTAGATTTTCGGACAGATTTTTATTCCTTAGGGATTGTTTTTTATAGTTTGGTTACCGGGCATCTTCCTTTTAATATGGATAGCGCGGTTGGTTTGATTTATGCGCATCGAGCCATGGTACCTATAGAACCTACAGACTATAACCAGCAAATGCCTCAAATTCTGGGCGCTTTAATCACTAAACTTATGGCCAAACCTGTCGCAGACCGATATCAAAGTATTGGTCTTCTTTTAAGAGACTTGCAACATTGTTCCGCGCAATATGCTAAATTTGGGGCCATTGCGAAATTCCCTTTAGGCTTGGAAAGCGCGGCGATTTTCGCGATTCCAGA
>JABGVJ010000101.1 GCA_018646105.1 bacterium | reverse complement strand
ATAACTATTACGCGGCAAAAACAAGTTTGTAAGCTTTTGCCCAATAGTATCTTCCACTACATTCAAAACATTATCATGCGAAATTTTCTGCCAAATATTTGTTTTCATTTTTTTCCCTTGTTTTATACATCACAGCAATTGGAATTACGATTTTAAAAAGCCGTCGCCGTGTATTTCTATACATAAGAAAGGCTTTTTAAAAAAGCAAAGCGCCGAAAATCCAATAGCGGTTGAGTATAATTATAGCAACTATACATCAACCAAGATAGAAACCCCCAAAAATTTGACCTGCTTAAAACAAACACAAAAAAATAAAGGGCATTAAACTTCCAGACCTAGCCTGGGGTTCAACACCCTTTATCACATTTTAAAAAAGCAAAAATTAATTTATTCCCAGTCTGCTACTTCTTTTATAATCGGAAGTTTATATTTCTTTTCCACCCAATTACGAACATCCTGGCAAGTAGTCTTGTCTTCGGTTTCGAATAATCTTACCTCGTTAGTATAGCTACCTTTCTTTTTTGGCTTTTTAGCAAAAAACAATAAATAACTATTTTTTAATAGAACTATATAAGTTTTATTCATAATTAATATCTTCTGTTTCCGTAACCTGAATTATCTCGGTTGCCTCTATCAGTTCTAGGCTTTCTTTCTTCAGCCTTATTTACTCTAAGAGCACGTCCGCCAATTTCTTCTCCGTTTTTTTCAAGAGCAGCTTCCATAGCTTCTTGAGTTTTATAAGTTAAAAAAGCAAATCCTTTTGAACGACCAGTTTCCATATCGGAAATTAGCTTTACTTCTTGAAGTTCTCCATACTTTGAAAACTCTGTTTCCAAATCCTGTTCTGTTGTATTGTAGGATAAATTCCCTACATAAATTTTATTTTCATTCATTATCGTCTCCCTTTTTAAATTTTAAATGCCTGTTCATTATATAGCAATTGTTCACTTTCGCATATGTTTTAAATACACGCCCGTCTCTTTCAGAATTTAGACTATTGGTTTATATCCATCATAAAAATAATTTTCTTTTGTTCTTCATCATATATTTCAAAACCAAGAACGCTTTCATTATAGTTCATCTTCTTCATATATTTAGCAAATTGCGGGTATACTTTCATGGGCCCTATCATATAAGATAAAACATTTTTCTTCGGAAATTCAGCAATCATCCTATTAGCATTTTCTATAATTTTTGTTTTGTATTTATCTTTTACTTCTTCAAAAACAGCCCTATCTTTCTTTGCAATAATAACTCCACATTCACTTCTCAATTTATCAGCGTCTACTTTGCTAGGATCATCATAATAAATCCCTAGTCCTCTTTTCGTTTCTATCCCATCTTTTTGAAGTGATTCATACACTCTATTAAACACTTTTCCGGTTTCCGCATATGGCCCCACAAATGATTCATAAGCAATTGTATAAGGACCAGTCTCTTTTTCCACTATTTTAATACTTGAAAAAAATCCCATATAAGCTAAAAAAAGCACTACCATTACGAGCAGTACCGCCAAAACAAGCCCGATTATTTTTAATATTTTCATATAAATTCCTCCTTAATTAATTAGTTTTATACCCCTTTGCCCTGCCATTGATGATGAACATACGCGCAATCAATATACCCGTCCGCTCATATTTTGACTTACATTTGTTTCTGATCTCATTTTACTTTATTATTAATTATATAACCAATCAGGAGGTCACTTATGTCTGCTTTAATCACCGCAAAATTAGTATCTATTATTTTTATTGTTCTAGGTCTTTCCTTTTTCTTTCAGCCCCAAATATGGCGTAAATATACTGAATACGTCCTGGAAAATCCTTATAAATTTCAATTCACTTATTTATTCATCCTTATTTTTGGCACCACCATTGTGCTTTTGCACAACATTTGGGTTTGGGATTGGCCAGTAATCATCACCATCTATGGTTGGTTTGTCGCCATCAAGGGTGCTATTTCGCTTTTATACCCACAAATAGGCCAAAAATTTCAAGGCCTTGTTAATAAAAAACTGTTCAACGTAGCCCGTATTGGTGGTTTAATTTATGCTCTTTTGGGTGCTATGCTGGCTTATCAGCTTTTCTAATCTGACTATTGTATAATACATAACTTATTTTTTAGGAGAAAAACAATGCCCAACTTACTCTATGCTCTTATAGCCGCGATCCTTGTTGGTTTCATTTCTTTAGTCGGCGTATTCAGCTTATTTCTAAACAAAAACATTTTAAGTAAAATCATCTTTGCTTTAGTGGCCCTCTCGGCAGGTGCTTTGATTGGCGGCGCTTTTTTGCATTTAATTCCTGAAGCCGTAGAAAAAACAGAAGGTCTCTCTGTCTTTATTTATGTCCTAGTTGGTTTTTCCTTGTTCTATCTTATT
>JABGVJ010000114.1 GCA_018646105.1 bacterium | reverse complement strand
CTTTAAAATATCTAGCGTTAGGTTTATAATATCTCGATGTATTGTTTAACCTAATATATTGCTGTGTGGCAGACTCGAAACAGGGGGCGGGATGAAGCTATCGCTAGAGAAAGTTTTTTTAAATCATTTTGTTATTTATTGTTTAGGCGCTTATATTTCGGGGATTATTTGGGCCCAACATAACTATGGTTTAGGTTTAATTAGTTTTGTTTTTTTGATTTGTAGTTTGTTTTTTTTAAGCTTAAATTTTTTAGGTTTTTTAAAAATAACCGATAGGCAAAAAACTAGTGGAATTTATGGGCGTTGTTTATGTCTGATTTTACTTTTTTTCTTGGCTTTTTTTTATACTGAAATTTTAAATAAGGAAATGCCTGACATCCAAAAAAATTTGGATAAAACCGTAATTTGGACAGTTAAAGTTTTGGAACCTCCTTTACAAAAAAATAATAAAATAAAATTTTTAGCTAAAATTTTAAAAAACAAACAAAAAATATTGATTTATGCTCCATCTAAGAATAATACTCAAATTAAATATGGCGATATTTTGGAGGCCAGAGGACGTTTGGTTAAACCAGACTCGCCTGCTAACCCGGGAGAGTTTAATTACCAGCAATATTTAAAATACAAACAAATTGCCGCTTTGTTGATTGCTAAAGACGTGAAATTTTTGAAAAAAGGTTATATTAACCCGGCTAAAAAATTAGCTTATTTTTTAAAAGAGCGGATTTTGGTTATTAATAATCAAACTCTCCCCTACCCGTATTCAGATATTTATACTGGTTTTGTGTTTGGAGAACACGGAACAGATTTGCCAGATGAAATTAGTGAGAATTTTCAAAAAGTTGGGTTAACTCATTTATTGGTAGTTTCTGGAGCTCAAGTAGCTTTGCTATCTGGGATATTACTTACTATTTTCCAACGTTTAAATTGTAATAACCGTTTGATTTTCATCTTGATTTCTATGGCTAATATTATTTTTTATTTTTTAACCGGTGGTGGAGCGTCTATTTTTAGAGCGGTTTTGATGAATGAGCTGGTTTTAGGCTTAAAAACTTTGCAAAGAAAAACCGAGTTTTATCATGTTTTTGCGTTGACTGCTTTGGTAATGTTAGTGATTAATCCTTTTAATTTATATGATATTGGGGCTCAATTGTCTTTTATGGCTACTTTTGCTTTGATTTTTGGGGTGCCTTGTATACAGAATGTTTTGCCAGCTAAGTTACCTGTTTTTTTAAAAGATAGTTTGGCGGTTAGTTTAGCTCCTTTTATTTTAACTACGCCGATTATTTGGTTTTACTTTAATAATATTTCTTTAGTTTCTTTGATAAGCAATTTATTAGTTATTAATTTTGCAGAGATTTTAGTAGTAGTAGGTTTTTTTTCGTCTTTGATTGGTTTTGTGTTTTTACCATTAACGCAAATTTTGAATAATTTTAGTTATTTATTATTAGTAATTATTAATAGATTGGTAGATTTTTTAGCAGCGTTACCTTTAGCTCAAATCAACCTTAAAGCGCCTCATTGGAGTGTGGTTTTGATTTTTTATTTTTTTATTATTTATCTTTTATATGAGGTTGGCAAAACAAAAGAAAAACCGGAAAATTTGCGAAAAAAGACACCTAAAAGGCGTATTTTTTATTTGGGGATTGGTTTAAGTATTTTTCTTTTTTTAATTATTGTTCCGGCTATATTACCTCAAAAATATTTAAAAGTTACTTTTTTGGATGTAGGGCAAGGTGATGCGATTTTGATTGAGTGTCCAAACAGAAAAACTATTCTGATTGATGCTGGGATGCGAGTGATAGATTTTAGGACGGGAAAAGTAAAAAGAGATAGCGGTAAGATGATTTTATCAGTTTTAAAATATAAAGGGATTAATAAACTGGATATGGCTATAACTACGCATTTTCATTTGGATCATTGGGGAGGTATGCCATATTTATTTAATAATTTATTGATTGGTTTAGTTTTGGACAATAATCATAAAGAGGTTATACCAACTGATTATCTTAAGAGTGTTGAAGCACGCAATATTACCAGATTTAAGCAGTTTGATAATCAGAAAATTAAGTTAGCTAAAGATATTGAGCTTTGGTTTATTTATCCTTTTAAAGATTATTTACCAGAGCATAATGAAAACAATAATTCGCTTGTGGTAAGGCTGAGTTATAAAGACATTGATTTTTTGTTCACGGGAGATCTGGAAAAAGAAAAGGAAATTTTATTAGCTAATATTTGGCAAGAAAAATTAGATTCTGAAGTTTTGAAATTAGGACATCATGGTAGTAATACTTCTAGTAGTAGTGAGTTTTTGAATATGGTTAAACCGGAATTAGCTATAATTTGTGTAGGTAATAAAAATAAGTTTGGACATCCGTCCAAGAAAGTTTTACAAAAATTGCGCCATAGAAATATCAAATTTTTAAGAACAGATCAATCAG
>JABGVJ010000059.1 GCA_018646105.1 bacterium | reverse complement strand
TGATGAGAATATGAACCTGCGGGCACTGGATATGAAGAAGCTTGACTTCAGTCCCGGCGCGAAAAGACTGGCCATGTCCATCTCGGCTGATAACTGGTTCGTACCGGCTAATGGGGAATTGAAACCGTTTTAGCATTGCGAAGGTAGCGGGTTTCCAATATCATTTATAAGATAGTTATAACTATTTTTTTGCTAAAGTCTTTATCATTGAGTCTCTTTTCGTCAATATTAGCTTGAGATTTTATTACGTTAATTTCATTGCGTATAACTTAATTTATGTAGCGGTTACCTAAAGATATCGGCATAATTCCAGTAAATTCAAAACAAGATGACCTGGTTAGTCCCCGCGGAAACACAAGTTTTACCATTGTTGGCGCACAGAAAGCTTCGGGGAAGCGGCATAAATGATGAAACAATTCCGGAACATGACAAAGCCGTGCATAATAAACCGACGTTTTTACAAAAAATAAAAATCAAGCTATAGTAAAATTATAGAGGATTGAATTTCTAAGGAAGGGGGTAATAATTATTCAACAAAAACAACAAACATTCTCAAAGATTACCTCATTTGATAAACAAAATTGGCTAAAGAAACAAGATAGTTGGCTAAAGTTAATTATTAAAGAAAAAGAAAGAATAAAACGAGCAAGGTTTGACCAACAAAAAGATGAAGCTCTTATTGTCAACAAAGAACTAATATATAAGACTAAATTAATTGAAAAGATTGAATATTTGTGTGATGAAATAAATCGTAGAGTAGGTAGTATAGTACTAGATGTTGAAATTAAAAGACCGAACAAAAGAGAACTTTGTCGGTTAATTACTCGGTGGTCGAAGACAAAAAACTATGGATTTAGATTGATGGTTTCCTATATTGGAGGAGATCTTGAGTTTTTTACTTGTAATTCTCATGTAACAGGTTATTATTCAGTATATAATTATAATCGTAGACACAGAAAATTAATAAAAACCCACATAGATTTTAAAAAAATTAAAGATAAAGAAATTCAAGAATGGTTTATGTATGTTTATAACCATTTTGCTGACCAATATGAACCAACTATTTTAAAAAAGCAAAAAAATTGGAGGTTGATAAAGTTAAAAATGAAAGTATTAAATTATATAGAAAGCATAATATCTAAGTTTTATAAATTCAGGTAAACCACGCAAACAAAAACAAGTTTAAGGGCAAACTGTCATACGCCAGTCTTTGAATTAACCCCATCTTGTCTTATTCCATATAGATGCTAAAATATATTTAATCTCTTAATTAGTAAAAAATGAAAGGGAACAATGAAAAAAATAGCTTATATCTTCCCAGTTATCTTATTAATAGCTACCTTTATTTTGACAGCCTGCTCAAGCAGTACAATAGAGTCTGACCTAACTAGTTTAATTGAAAAATTAAACCAAGAGATTTCTACTGTTGGAGGAACAGTTTCAACTACTATTGCGGACAGTGCCCTTACTCTGACATTTCCAGAAAATTTCACTACAGAAACGATAGATTTAGTGGTATCTCAGCTTACCACCGCCCCAGACATGTCTACCAGTGAAGCTCTTGGTACAGCCATTTCTCTAGAACCTTCGGGAACAACTTTTACAGAACCCGTAACTTTTGTCCTTGATTATAGCGACATTTCTTTACCTGCAGATGCTGATGAAACACAATTAAAACTTTATTATTATAATGAAGATTCTTCTGCCTGGGACTGGGTTAGTACTTTTAACATTGATACAACCGAAAAAACTTTTACCGCTGAACTAGATCATTTTAGTTATTATCAATTAGGGCTACCTGAAAGTGCGGAAATTTCAACTCTTGTTACCGGTAATGCCACACTTACTTATACTACCGGATCAAACTACAGTCATACTATGCAAGGTTTTAAATTTAGTAATGAAACCAAAACCAGCCCGAAAGGTTGGGAAGCTTTTGATGCCGGTACCTTTGATATAGGTCTGGTTGGTAGTTATTTATGGGCTACCCCCACTTCTAGCGGTGGCATGAAATATAAAGCCACCGCACCAGCCAGCTTTGCCGCTATGACTTTTGTGAACCAAACTGGCTATACAGCACAACTAAGCGAACCAACTTTAGCCGCAGGCCAATATTATGAAGTAAAAACCGTAGATGGTACTCGTTACGCCAAAATAAAAATCACCAGCTATACTAACACTGACAGCGTTTGTTCCGTGAGTTTCCAATATGCGTATCAACCTGCAGATACATATCTATTTACCAAAGCTCCGGTAATTTTAGAAAAAAGCATGACCACAGGCTATGCTATTTCCGTCAAAGTCGCGGATATCGATGGTAGTGATGATATTGTAATGGTCAAATGGGAAGATGCTCCCAAAACTTATTCCGGATACCTATATGATAATGGACCAGAATCTGCCGGTGGTAATGAAAGTGCGGGTGCTACAGCAGGAGATGATATCTATACGCACACCATAGGTAGTCTAGCTACCGTACCTATAACTATTTCCGTATATGATACTGTTGGGCATGTGACTACAACAACTGTAAGCCCGGAATAAAAAAATCAAAGGAGTCGATATTATGCAAAGATTAATTTCATATGGTTATAAAAATAAAATAATCTTAACTTTAGGTATTTTAGTATTGCTTTTTATTGTTTCTATTCTTTCTTTTAATAGTTTCAAGACTAATAATTCTCTAAAAATCAAAGAGGAAAAACAACTAAAAGTAGGCTATATTCCTTATTATGATATAACATCAAAAGATACTTCCAATCAGCAAATCAAAGGTTTTTTAGTAGATCTACTAAAAAAAGTAGCTGAAAATCTAGATATTGAAAAAGTAGAATTCTATGAAACAGACTGGCAAAATTTTGGTATTGGACTTAAAAACCATAAATATGACTTAAGTATTGCCGGAACTTTTAAAACTCCTGAAAGAGAACGTATTGTAGCTTTCACAGACCCTATATTTTATCTTGGCAATGGCGCCCTGGTAAAAAAAGACGATTATCGTTTTAACTCTATCCAGGATTTTAATCAACCAGGTATAACTTTGGCTGTTGTGATTGGTGAGCAAGGTTATGAATACGCTAAAAAATATTTAACCAAAGCAAAATTAAAAGTCATTACAGGCCCGGATTTGAGCAATGCCATGCTAGAAGTTCAAACCGGACGCGCAGACGCAGCATTATCAGATCAGTATATTATCAAACGATATACATCCAAGCATACAAATACAAAAGATGCTCTGGAAAAAAATCCTTATTTTGTTTTACCTATTTGCTGGGCTACTCGTCAAGAAGATAAAGAATGGCTACAAACTCTCAATCAAGAATTGAGAAAATTAAAAGATTCTGGCTGGATTGAGCAATTGCAAAAACAATATTCACAGATTCCTTTTGCGAAACAATGAGAAAAAACAATGAAAAAAATATGTGAGTTATTAAAAATAAAAAATATAAAGATATGTAAGCTTGTTTTTGTGCTTATAATATTTTTATTGTCTTTCCCACTATTGCTACAACTTGTAAAGTTATTTCCTGATTTTACAGGCGGTATTAAAATAGTATTTTCTTTATTGAACAATTATTTAGCTGCTTTTATATCAGGGGTTATATATACGGTTGTGATCTCTTTTCTTTCCATTTTACTTGGTACAATACTGGGCGCCATTCTGGCTTTATTAATTGCTAATTCAAGACCAAATACTAAAAGCAAAAAGTTTTTAACTTTTTTTCTCAATGTTTATATCTACAGTTTTTTAGCTATCCCCGCTTTATGTTTGATCATTATTTTATATTACAATAATTATATTTCTCATTTGAGTTCTATTACCACATCGGTGATCGCGCTTGGTATAAATCTCTCTCCTTTTGCAGCCAAAATCATTGCGGCAGGGATCAGAAATATTGATCCTGTTTATTTGGATGCCGCCAAAACTTTTGGGTATAGCCACACGCAGATTATTTTTAAATTCAAGTTTCCTATGATTATGCGAAACTCTCTGCAACAGCTTCTTGTACAATGGTTTACCACCATCAAACTTTCCTCATTAACCTCGGTAATTGGGGTGGGGGAGATATTGCATCGTTCTCAGCAAGTAATCCGGGAAACATATCAAGTGGAAGCGACGTATGTTATTATGGTTTTATGCTATATGGTCGTAGTCATTCCTATAGCCATCATAGCTGATTATTATCACAATACAACAAATTATACTTCAAATGGAAAATAACAATAAAACAATTACTAATAACATTATTGAGATAAACTCTCTTTGTAAATCCTTTGGCCCAAACGTTCCTATTTTAGATGATATTTCTTTGAAAATTCCCCAAGGATCCCTTATCACCATCATTGGTCGTAATGGGGCCGGTAAAACAACTTTATTAAAATGTATTGCTGGTTTGCATGATATAAATTCAGGATCTATTTCGTTGAATTTTGATCCTAAAAATACTATCAAATTTACTCCTTCAGATAATTCTACAAGAAATCAAAAATACAGGAAAAAAATAGGTTTTATTTTTCAAAACATAGCACTCTGGCCGCATTTTACAATTCTGGAAAATGTCGCGCGCCCCTTAATTGATATACATCATATGCCGAAAAACGATGCCATGATGATGGCACATGAATGGATTATTCATAAACTTAAATTAAAAGAATATGATTTAAGTAAATATCCGCAAGAACTTTCTATTGGTATGCAGCGCAGAGTAGGTATCGCGCGTACTTTTGCCACCAACCCTGATATTTTATTGATTGATGAATTAGAAGCCAATTTAGACCCGGAAGCTGTGGAAAATGTGCTTAGCTTAATTCAACAAATGTTTTTAGATGACCCTCAAAAAACCATATTAATGATCACACACAGAATTGATTTTGCTTTTAATAATTCAACTCAAGTCATAGCTTTGGATAAAGGGCGGGTGGTAGCAAATGATACGCCCGAAGAAGTCCTGGAAAATCCTCATAAAGAAAAGAGGAACAAATTCATCAAAGAAATAATAGAACCTTATATGAGCAAATGGAATTTTGCTTTTCAAAGCTTGGAAACCGCTGTGAATATTATCTCCTTAACTAGTCAAATAAAAGACAATTCTCTTAATATTTTTCAGGCGCTTTCCTCAGAAGTTTTGGGATTATTAACAAAATGCGAGTCGGACACTCCACATTTAGTTACTATTTTTACTAGAGAAAATATAGGTTCAAAAGAATTATGTTTGAAAGGGGTTAGTAAAAGCCCTGATTTTGTATTGGATGGGGAGGATGTAGAAAAATTCTTTGGTTCTATGGTAAAACCAGAAAAAGCCACTATCGTAAACGGGCAATTATTGGTAGATTCATATAAATTGATCAAAGATTATGCTGGAATTTTGAATTTATCTGAAGGTTTTACTTTTAATTCTAAAGAAGAAATAAACGACAGTCTTATTTCCTTTATCATGAACTTTAAAAAGCCAGAGGATTTTGTGTATAAATGCGATCCGTACCCCCCCCTAAAAGGCGCACTTGTCACTCCAATTCCTTCTAAAGCAGATGCTGTAGAGAAACTAAATTATTTTGAGCTTTCTAAAGCCACCAAATATGTGTATTTAATTCCTATGATTTTACAAGAGGAAATAATTGGTATACTTAGTATTGATACCTATACAAATAAAAAATGGGCATCTTTTACTGTGAAACAATTAATACTTTTAGCAAAACTTGGCGCTACTGCTATGAAATTTCAAGAACATTAATTAAAAAAGTCTTTCTAAAACTTTAATTTTATTATTATTATAAAAAACGCAATTAAATTTAAAAGCAGGACCTTGGTATCCATATCTTTCCGGATCCGAAAGTATACCCCAGCAATCAGGAATTTGATTTAAAGTTGATCCTAGTAGCAAGATTTTTTTGTTGTTTTGTTGCGCAAAGTCTAATAGGTGTATTTCCGCAAAATAATTACTGACCTTGTTGATTTTTTCAGTAGTTTTATCAGTAGCGACAAAATATAAATTTGAACCTTCAAAACCCAATTTTTTTAATTCATCTACTATAATTGATTTATACATTTCTTCTTTTAAGTTGTCTTTAGGGGATTTGGCGATATAAAGATTATACTCATTATCTAAACCCAAAACTATAGCATTGTTGGATTCAAAATCAGGGTTGTTTTGTAAACGAATTATAATTCTGGGTATAGCAAACAAATGTAGTTTTTGATAATCTTTTTTTAGAGCAATGTTTTTTTTCTCTTTAAAAATTATTATCCCATTTAAAAAATTTTTTCGGTATAGCCCAGGATTTACCCCGGTTTCTTGATTAAAAGCTTTAATAAAGATACTTTCAGAACGAAACCCCACCATACCTCCGATTCTCAAAGTGCTTAAATGTGCTTTAGCAGGATCTTCCAATAATTTTTTAGCCTGTTTAATCCTGTAACCATTAATAAAAGAACGAAAGTTTTTAAGAAATTGAGAGTTAATAAATTCAGATAATTGATGTGGATTTATTTTAGTTTCTTCCGGATTTTCCGATAATTTATGGGCCAGTATTTCTAGGTTTAAATTTTCATCAGAAAAAACATAAAGTTTATTTCCGATTTTATCCGTAGTACAAGTTTCCATTAATTCTATTAATTTATTTTTTAGATCTGCTAAATTAATATTAACTAGATTTTTTGAATTTTCGTATGCCAATTTTAATGCCCTCTTAATTTATATTATAATATATTTCGCTTACACAACCCAGTATTTTTCCCCTCCTTGCTTAGGGTAAAGCTTGAACTTCAATTTTATAAAATAGGTGTATTTTTTATTTTGATTTTATAAAACAGAGAGTCAAAAATATTTGTTTATTTTAAAGTAATAACAAATCCCGGATGGGGCCCCAACAAGTTTTTATAGACTTGTTGGGGTATTACAATATTTTCTAAAAAATTCTTCCTTTAATTTCCATTTTTTCTTCTAAAATGCTAAGATTACCCATAAGTTTATATTAGATTAGTAAAGGATAAAAACATGGCAATTACCATCAATGACCACCAATGGCTTATTTTAAAAACCTTAATTAAAGCTCAAGAGTTTTTAACTCAAGATCAATTGATTTCTAGAAATCACTTGGATAACGCAATAGTGTCTGCGACTTTTCTCTATGGACAGGAAAAAGGTTGGCTAGAGATACGGGAAATAGCCCGTGAAGAGCTGATTCTTACCGAAACTGCCGCGAGTCAAATAGCAAAAGGGTTTCCGGAACGACAGGTATTATCGTATTTAGTCGCCCAAAAAAAAGTACCTATTAAAGAATTTGTAACCTATTTAAAAGATAAAGATCTGCAATTAAATGATATTATCAAATGGGGAACTTTAAGAAACTGGATTACCAAAGACAAAGGTGAAATTATCATTACTACAGCGGGTAAAAACGCCGTGGATCAAGAAGCAGATGATGAAAAAGCTTTAAAAGTAGCTATCCCAGAAGGCTCTATTTTTTTAGATGAATTAGATAAATCTATTAATTTGGAAAATGTGAAAAATTTACTCAAAAATCGTAATTCCGTAGTTAAGATTAAGGCACGTACTTTACGTTTAGCTAAAATTACTTCAAAAGGTTTAAAAGAACTCCAAGAAGATAAAATAAAAATCGTCCAGGAAAAAAATATTCTGACTTCCGAAGATTTGCTAAGTGGAAACTGGCAAAATATCAAGCTGCGTCATTATGATGTGAAATTGGAAGCGGAAAAGGTCTATCCAGTCAAAATTAACTTGATGCAAAAAATTATCCAGCAAACCCGTAATGCTTTTTTGGAGATGGGTTTTGAAGAAATAGTATCGTCACAGGTAGAATCTTCTTTTTGGGATTTTGATGCGCTTTTTCAACCTCAAGATCATCCGGCCCGTGATATGCAAGATACTTTTTATTTGGAAAATCCAGCTAAAGCTAAATTGCCTAGTAAAGATATTATCAATAAAGTAAAAGCCACGCATGAAAATGGCGGAGATACCGGCTCCACAGGCTGGGGTTATAAATGGAACGAAGAAAAAGCCAAGGAAATGATTCTCAGAACCCATACTACAGCAGCTTCCATCAGAGAAATAGCCAAAAATCCAAACCCTCCTCGTAAAGTGTTTTGTGTGGGTAAAGTATTTCGTAACGAAGCTATTAGTTATAAACATTTACCGGAATTTTTTCAGATAGATGGTATTGTCATTGATAAAAATGCCAGCTTAGCTACGTTGCTGGGCACGATTAAAGAATTTTATCGTAAAATGGGTTTTGAAAAAATTAAGTTTAAACCTTCCTTTTTTCCTTACACTGAACCTAGTGTGGAAATTTTTGTATATATGGAATCCAAACAGAAATGGATAGAGCTTGGTGGAGCTGGTGTGTTTAGACCAGAGGTCACGAGACCATTTGGTTGTAACGTACCTGTCTTAGCCTGGGGTTTTGGGTTAGAACGTTTAGCTATGCTCAGATATGGACTCAAAGATATCAGAGAATTATATTGGAGTGATTTCGATAAGATTAAGGAGGTAGCATTATGCCAGTAGTAGCTATCAGTGTAAAACATTTAAATAAACTTATTGGTCAAGATCATCCGCAAGAAAAATTGGTGCAGGCCTTGGAACAATTAGGCTGTGATGTAGAAGATACCGTGAACCTTTTTTTATATAAATGCCCGGCTTGTGGTGCGCCCAATGATAAACTAGAAACCGAAGAAGGTACTAAACGATGTGAGTTTTGTGGGCATGAAGATGGAACGATTTTTGAAAAATTTGCTTCTGATAAAGTGATTCGTATCGACCTTTTGGCCGATCGGCCAGACCTATTTAATGTAGGAGGGTTAGCTAGATCTTTACGTGGTTATCTGGACATTGAAACTGGTTTACCCCAGTTTGCCTTAAGTAAAGGCGAGCTAGAAGTTAATGTTGATCCGGCTATTCTCAAAATTAGACCTTATATTGTTTGCGCCGAGGCTGAAGTACCGGCTTTGGACCACAATAGCTTAAGAGAAATTATGAAGTTGCAGGAAAATTTGCATTGGGGCATTGGCCGTGACCGTAAACTTTCCTCTATTGGAGTTTATAATCTGGATACCATCAAAGGTCCGATAACTTATACAGGAGTTAAACCCGATAGCATGAAATTTTATCCTTTGGGTTACCCAGATACCCAAATGACGCCAGCACAAATATTAGAAAAACATCCCAAAGGCGTGGGCTACGCTCAATTATTGCAAGGTAAAGAACTTTATCCGATCCTTAAAGATAACCAAGGTATGGTTCTTTCTATGCCGCCGATTATTAATAGTGAGGAAACCAGATGTCAAATTGGTACTACCAAACTTTTTATTGATGTCACGGGCATTAGTGAAGCAGCGGTGGTAGATTCTTTGAATATTCTAACCACAGGATTAATCGAATTAGGGGCTAAAATAAAAACCGTTAAAGTTAATTACCCAGATAAATCCATCGTGACCCCAGATTTAAAATCGCAAAAAATTGAGGTAGGGCTCCAGAATGCTAAAGATTGGATTGGGGTAGATTTTACTAAACCAGAATTCGAGAAATCTCTAAGAAAAATGTGTTTAGGAGTACAATTAAAAAAAGACGGTATATACGAAGTGCAATACCCGGCATATAGGAGTGATATACGTCATGAAGTAGATATTTTTGAGGATTTGGCCATTGGGTATGGGTTTGACAAAATAGAACCTAGATTAGTACCCACCATGACTGTCGGCTCAGAAAGAGCAGAAGAAAAAATCAGTAATATCGTACGCGATATTATGTTGGGGCTTGGCTATACAGAGATAATGAGCCTAAATTTGAATTCTATTGAGAACCATATTACAAAAATCAATCTGCCGCAGGACAATAATTATGTTGTGGTAGGAAACCCTAAAACCATTAACCAAAAAGTTGTCCGAAAACATTTAATGAGCGGTATTTTGGAAACCTTGGAAAAAAATAAGAAAAAAGTAGTGCCGCAAGCTATTTTTGAATTAGCGAACGTAGTTTGCCTTAACCCGGAAATGGAAACAGGCACAAACGAATATAGGCATGTTGGGTTTGCCGTCATTGGTCCAGATGCTGGATATGCCGAAGTACGTGCAGTTTTAGACTCTATTCTCAGAGAGTTGGGTCTTACGGGTCAATATGTTGCCGCAACACATCCTGCCTTTATTGAGGGGCGTTATGCAGAAGTTAGTAACGAAAATGGTTTTTTGGCCAGAGTAGGGGAACTGCATCCAAAAGTTATTACAAATTTTAACCTTGCTTATCCTATCGCTTATTGCGAGTTGAGATTGATTAAGGTGATTTGATGCCTAATCCCATCATTGTCCAAAAATATGGGGGTAGCTCAGTAGCAACCCTTGATAAAATTAAAAATATTGCTCAAAAAATTGTTAAACGCAAAGAACAAGGTGCTTCGCTTGTCGTTGTTGTTTCCGCAAAAGGTGATACCACGAATAAACTTCTCCAAGAAGCAAAAAAACTGATCCATCCTCAACCTATTCCTTTAAGAGAAGCAGACATGTTGCTTTCTGTAGGAGAACGTATCTCCATTGCCTATCTTTCTATGGCTATCAATAGTTTAGGCGCAGAGTGTGTTTCTTTAACCGGATCTCAATGTGGGATTATCACGGACTGCAATCATACAGACGCTAAAATTTTGGAAATTAGACCACACCGAGTTCTAAAAGCTTTAAATCAAAATAAAATAGTCATTGTGGCAGGATACCAAGGTGTGAGTACTCAAAAAGAAATTACCACCTTGGGCCGTGGCGGTTCTGATCTGACGGCGGTGGCTTTAAGCATTGCTTTACAAGCGGAAAAATGTGAGATTTATTCGGATGTAGATGGCGTATTTGATTCAAACCCAAAGGATAACCCCGATGCTAAACTTTTAAAAACTTTGACCAAAGAAGAAATGGTAGAAATGGCTTCTAGTGGAGCTAAAGTCATTGACCTTAATGCTGCCAAATTTTGGCAGCAACACAGTGACCATAATATAAAAATTGAAATTGCTCATAGCGAAAAAAACAAACTAGGGACTATTATTACCACGCAAAATTTAAGTAAAAATCAAATAAAGGCAGTTAATGTCATTCCTCAAACAAATGTTATTTATGTGGAAAAACATAAAAAACCAGAGTTTTTTAAGCAAATGAAAAAGCATAATTTGATTCCGGTCATGTTTTTTAAAGATAAAGATTTTTTTAAAGTGGTACTAGATAAAGAGAAAAGCGAGATTTTTGTTAATGACCCTAATCTTGCTTTTAACCAGCTTTTTACAGATTATGGTATCATTTCCGCTATTGGTACCAATATTGGTACAGACATTGAGATTATTGATCAATGGGAAAATATTATTGAGGGACATATCTCCGCCCACGCTTATAATCATACCCATTTTAATGTTAATAAAATCACGACCTTGTTACCAAAGGAGAGTCTTCAAAAAGTTAAAGAAAAAGTTTATACTTTGCTAAAAGGGTCAGGCCATACAGGTTAAAAGGACCCCGCGAAAAAGGAAGATCAATGAGTAACAAAGCAATAAAATTTAGTGGTAAAATTTGGACTTTTGGTCATAACATTGATACTGATGTGATTATTGCTACACAATATTTGATTAATGATCTTGAGGAAATGAAAACACACACCTTTGAAGTAGCTAATTCTGATTTTGCACAAAAAGTTCAGCCTGGAGATGTGATTATTGCGGGTAAAAATTTTGGTTGCGGGTCGTCCCGACAACAGGCCGTAGATGTCCTAAAAGCCTTAAAGGTTGGCGCTGTTTTAGCCGAGTCTTTTGCACGTATTTTTTATCGAAACGCGATTAATCTAGGCCTACCCTTAATTGAAATTCAAAATCCGTTCCAATTTGATAAAACTAAAAATATTAGTATTGAAATAAGTTCAGATCATATTGAGATTGTTAATGGACTTAACCATATTATACTACCACCATTTCCGGAATTTATTTTGGAGTTATTAACTACATAGGCCTCACCCCCTAGCCCCCTCTCCATAAATGTAGAAGGGGAATAAGGAAAGAAAATAATGGATGGAAGTAAGAGAAGCGGATAGAGATAAGCAAACTTGTAAAATATATAAAATAAAAAGTAAATTAAGCCCCTCTACATTTATGGAGAGGGGTTTGGGGTGAGGCCTAAAAAGGGTGAGGGTTAAACAAAGGCCAAGTCCAAAGGAGGAAATTGAATTATGGCAATGACCATTACTGAAAAAATACTAGCCGTACATGCAGATGAGAAAAAAGTCACCCCAGGTCAAATCGTAGTAGTAGATGTGGATCGCGTGTTTACGCATGATGTTTTTGGCCCGTTGGTTATTAAAGCTTTTTATAAAAAAGGCTTAAAAAAGGTCTGGGATAAAGAAAAAATAGTTTTTATTGGTGATCATGAAGTCCCTACGATATCAGAACAAGCCGGCGCTCAATATCAGGAAATTGTTGCTTTTGCGAAAGAACAAGATTTAAAGAATTTTTATTATGGCCAAGGCATTTGCCATCAGATTATGCCGGAACAAGGCTATGTGCGTCCCGGACAAATTATTTTAGGTACGGATTCACATACTGTTACTTATGGCGCATTAGGCTGTTTTTCTACAGGTATAGGTACCCAAGAAATGGCCAATATCTGGGCTACAGGAAAAATCTGGCTGAAAGTTCCTCCCACCATTAAATTTGAATGTATCGGCAAATGGCCTGCCGGTGTTTATTCCAAAGACCTTATTTTACATGTTATCGGGTTGATGCGTGCTGATGGTTGTACATATAAAGCCACGGAATTCACAGGTCCAGCTATTTTGGATTTGTCTGTTGATGCCAGGTTAACTATTTCCAATATGGTCGTAGAAATGGGTGCCAAAAATGGCATTATGCCTGTGGACCATAAAGTAAAAGAGTATTTGGCACAAAGAAATATTCCTGAATCCGCATATACTGTTTTTCAAAGTGATGCGGATGCTGCCTATGAACAGGTCATCACTATAGATGTTTCCAAATTAAACCCTACCGTAGCTGCACCTAAAGGCGTAGATGATGTGATGCCCTTAGAAAAAGTTGAAGGTACAAAAATTCATCAAGGTTTTATAGGATCATGTACGAATGGCAGAATCGAGGATTTGCGACAAGCTGCCCAAATTCTAAAAGACAAGAAAATAGCGCCATATATGAAATTGGTGGTATCTCCAGCCAGTAAAGATATTTACAAACAAGCCCTGCAAGAAGGACTGATTGAGATTTTCTTGGATGCTGGTGCGATTGTAACTAATGCTTATTGTGGTTTATGTTATGGTAAAACAGGAGGCGTACTAGGTAAAAGGGAAGTCGCGATCTGTTCCAATAACCGTAACTTTGCCGGTAGGCTAGGGCATAAGGAATCACAGGTATATTTAGCTAGTCCCGCTACCGTAGCTGCCAGCGTGGTGGAAGGGAAGATTACGGATCCGAGGAAGTATTAGGCCTCACCCCCTAGCCCCCTCTCCATAAATGTAGAGGGGGGATAAGGAAAGAAAAGAATGGAAGTAAGAGAATTAGTTAGAGAGTTAAGGAAAAAGAAAACAGCAGCAGAGCAAGCTTTTTGGGAAATAATAAGAAATCGGCAAATAAACAATTTAAAATTTTATAGACAAAAACCAATCTTTTTTAAATATGATGAGCAGAAAAGGATGTTTATAGCTGATTTTTATTGTCCGGAATGTAAATTAATCATAGAATTAGATGGTAAAATACATGAAAAGCAAAAGGAATATGATAAATTAAGAGATTACATCATAAATAATTTAGGAATTAATGTTGTGAGAATGAAAAACGAAGAAATTTATAAAGAAGATATAGAAAATAGATTAAAAAAAATAGTAGCAAAATATATAAAATAAAAAGTAAATTAAGCCCCTCTACATTTATGGAGAGGGGTTTGGGGTGAGGCCTAAAAGAGAAGTTTAGTATGAGGCCTAAAAGGAGGAAAAAAGTTTATGAACATTACTGAAAAAATAATTGCAAAACATGCTAAAAAAGAAAAGGTAGTTCCAGGAGAAATTGTGGAAGTAGACGTGGATTACTGTATG
>JABGVJ010000055.1 GCA_018646105.1 bacterium | reverse complement strand
GGTAGGCTAGGGCATAAGGAATCACAGGTATATTTAGCTAGTCCCGCTACCGTAGCTGCCAGCGTGGTGGAAGGGAAGATTACGGATCCGAGGAAGTATTAGGCCTTTAAAGCGTGAGAGTTAGGAGGAAAAAAGTTTATGAACATTACTGAAAAAATAATTGCAAAACATGCTAAAAAAGAAAAGGTAGTTCCAGGAGAAATTGTGGAAGTAGACGTGGATTACTGTATGGCAAACGATGCTACTATTTGTCTGAATATTGATATATTTAAAAATAAATTTGGTTTTAAAAAAGTTTGGGATCCCGCTAAAGTGGTTTTTTTAATAGAACATCAATTACCCGCAGATAGTGTTAATACCTCAGAATCCCATAAAAAAATCAGAGAATTTAGCCATGCACAAGGTGTACAATTACATGAAAGAGATGGAGTATGTCATCAAGTCATGTTTGAAAAATATGTTAAACCAGGGCAGCTCATAGTAGCTGCTGATTCGCATACTTGTAGTTATGGTTGTCTAGGCGCTTTTTCTACTGGTATGGGTTCTACCGATATAGCCGCTGTTATGGGCTCAGGCAAAACCTGGCTTAAAGTTCCGGAAACTATTTTGGTTGACCTAAGCGGTAAATTAAAACCAGGCGTGTATGCCAAAGATGTTATTTTGAAACTTTGTGGTGAAATTACAGCTGCGGGCGCTACTTATAAAAGCATCGAGTTTACTGGTTCTTTAATTAAAAATTTAAGCATTTCCGAACGTTTTACCTTATGTAATATGGTCGTGGAAATGGGTGGGAAAAGCGCCATGATTGCGCCAGACCAAACTATAAAAGAATGTTATCAAGCACAAGATATTGACTGGAAACTATTACAACCAGATGCAGATGCCAAATATGAAAAAGTTTTAAAGTATGATGTTTCAAAATTAGAACCGCAGGTAGCGTGTCCACATTTTGTAGATAATGTTAAAAATTTAAAAGAACTCTTAGATACTCCTATAGATCAAGGTTTTATAGGATCATGTACGAATGGACGTCTTGATGATCTTAGAATCGCCGCTCGTATTTTGCATCATAAAAAGATTCATCCTAATGTCCGTCTTTTAGTTACTCCGGCCAGTGTTACTGTGTATCAACGTGCCTTAAAAGAAGGACTGATAGATATTTTTCTGGAAGCAGGAGCTATTATCAATCATCCAGGCTGTAGTACTTGTTGGGGCGCTTGCCAAGGAGTTATGGCTAGTGGACAAACTTTGATTTCTACCGCTAATCGTAATTTTAAGGGACGTGCCGGTAGCCCGGAATCAAAAATTTATTTAGCTAGCCCCGCCACCGTAGCTGCCAGCGTGGTGGAAGGGAAGATTGTAGATCCGAGGAGGTATTTATAATGAAAGTTTGGAAATTTGGTGACAATGTAGATACAGATCAGATTATTCCTTCTCAGTATTTGGTTTTACCAACTATGCGAGAAATGGCGCAACATACTTTAGAACCTTTAGCGCCCCAGTTTGCCCAGCAGTATAAGGCAGGAGAATTGCTTGTAGGTGGACATAATTTTGGTTGCGGGTCTTCCCGTGAACAAGCCCCTACTGTACTCAAAGAATTAGGTGTCAAAGTGATTATGGCCCAAAGTTTTGCGCGTATTTTTTTCAGGAATTGTATTAATCTGGGTGTCCTTTTAATCGAACTTCCAGAAGCTAATGAATTAGAACAAGGGCATGAAGTTAAAATAGATTATACCCATGCCAAAATTATTAACAAAACCACTAAAAAAGAATACGAAATGGTCCCTATGTCTGACTTTTTTAAAAAGATCGTTAATAGCGGTGGTTTAGTGGATTACCTAAAAAATAAAAACTAAATTAAGCCCTAAAAGAGGAGGCAGGGGTGATCCCTAAATATTCTTAACCTTAATCTCAACCTTAACCCTTGCGACGTAGTCGCTAATTCCCCAAACAAATCCCTAGTTTCCTAGCACAATTCAAGAGATAATTATCAGGCGCTATACATTTATATTTGGCAATAGCTTTTTTAATTGGAATGGAGGTAAAATTAGCACCTAGTAAACTTACCATATGTCCAAATTGCTTGCGTTCAGCTAATTCAAAAGATTTAATCCCAAACTGTGTTGCTAAAATACGATCAAACGCGATCGGGGTTCCTCCACGTTGAATATGGCCTAAGACAGTTACGCGAATACTTACATCCAATCTTTTTTTTATTTCTTCCATAAGCGTAAAGCCAATTCCACCTAACAGTGGTTTATGATAACCTTTTTCCTGACAGTTACGTGTAACCATTTTGCCTTTTTTAGGTTTAGCTCCTTCTGCCATGACAATATTCACAAAGCCTTGCCCATCAACAATCCGTCCCTTAATTGTTTGAATAATTTTCTCAATATCATAAGGAATTTCCGGGATCAACGCTATTTCAGCCCCCGCCGCAACTGCTGTATATAAAGCAATCCAGCCAGCATCTCGTCCCATTACTTCCGCGATCATTACCCGGTTATGGCTTTGCGCCGTAGTCACTAATTTATCTACAGCTTCCGTAGCTGTCTCTACTGCTGTCTGAAATCCAAAAGTAAAATCTGTGGCAGACAGATCATTATCAATGGTTTTAGGTACCCCAATAATATTTAATCCTTTTTCATATAATTTTTGCGAAATTGCTTGGGTACCATCACCCCCTATACAAATCACGGCTTCTACATCTAGTTTTTTTATTTTTGTGATTAATTCATCAGACCTGTCTTCTATTATAAAACTACCGTCAGATTTTACAGTAGGGTAGCAGAACGGATCGCCCTTATTTGTAGTTTCTAAAATTGTGCCGCCTTTTACTTCTAAACCCGCTACAATTTTGTTGGTTAATTTTATGATTTTTTGTGGTTCATCCAGTATGCCGCAAAAAGCTTTTATACTACCCAAAACTTCCCAATCATCTTTAGAGTAATGAGCTGCTCTTGTTATGGCTCTGATCACCGGATTCAAGCCAGGGCAATCCCCGCCACCGGTCAGAATTAATATTTTTTTAGTCATTTTTTCTCTCCTTTTTTCTCCCCATCTTCATTATAACAGAGGAAAAGTGTTATACTTAATCGGAACTAAACACTAAATACAGAAAAACAGAAGGAAAGATACAATAAAACAGAAGGAAAGATACAATAAATGTTATTAATAGAAAAAATAAAAAAGATTTTCAAAAAAAAGGAAACCAGCTCACCACAAAAAGATTTTCAGAAAAAAGAGCAGCCGGCTAAACCGGTTCGTTCAGTCACCAAGTCGCCGCAATCTAGACACAATCATCAAAGGCCAAAACCACAATGGTCACCATCAGGACCACGGAAAGTAAAGCGTCCTCCAGAGAAAAAGACACTTTTTTCTGAGTTAGCGTTAGACCCCAGAATTACTCAGGTATTAACAAAAAATCGTTTTACTGAAGCTACTAAGGTACAGGCGGAATCAATTCCTGTTTCGCTTAAAGGCCGTAATGTGTTTTGCTCGTCCCAGACCGGATCAGGAAAAACGTTAGCTTTTTTATTGCCCATGGTTCACAAACTTTTAAAAAAGGAAATTTCTCAAGCCCTTATTGTTTGTCCTACTCGAGAAATTGCGATCCAGACCCAAAAAGTGCTCCAGATTTTTTTGGATGTTGGAGGCTTTAAATCTGGTCTTGTCGTAGGCGGGACAGATATGTTGGAACAAAAGCGCCTTCTTCATGAATATCCTGAGGTTTTGGTTGCAACACCAGGACGACTGCTGGATATGGTCAGTAGTGGCCTGATTTGGTTGCAGTATACGGGGTACGTCGTGTTGGATGAAGCAGACAGAATGTTAGATATGGGTTTTGAAAAGGATTTAGTGAGAATTTTCAAAGAACTTACAGGAAAACAGCAAACCTTACTTTTTTCAGCCACCCTTTTTCCTGAAATTATGAAATTGGTTGAACAGTATGTGTCAGATTGTTATCAGATCAAAATCGGTAGTCCACGTAGTATTGCTAATTCGGTAGATCATTATCTGATCGAAGTGGATTCTGGTCGGAAAATACAGGCCTTAAGCGACATCATCTTTAAAAATAGAGGTAAAATAATCGTGTTTTTCAACACCATCAATGAGGCTGATAAGGTTTGTCGTAATCTAAAAAGGGCCAGAATTTCACGTATAGACTGCCTCCATTCCAGACGAGATCAGCAGACTAGAGAGCGTATCATAAGCGGATTTCGTTCTGGCCAGATCACTATTCTTTTGGCCAGTGATGTGGCTGCCCGAGGGATAGATATTCCCAATGTAGAGCTGATAGTTAACTATGATCTACCTACACACAGTGAAGAATATATCCATCGTGTAGGGCGTACCGGTCGAGCAGGGCAACGCGGAAAATGCGTGAGTATGTATACACCTAAAGACAGCAAGGTTTTGGACGACATCGAAAAGCTGATCAAGAGTAAGATCCGGATTCAAAAGCCAAGACAGTCAAACAGAAGTCGTTGATGAAAATAAAAACAGCAGAATTTATTAAGGGAGTAGTAAAAGCGGATTCAATATTAGAAAATGGGATTCCTCAAATTGCATTTATTGGCCGTTCAAATGTTGGTAAATCCAGTGTTATAAACTCCATAACAAATAAAAAAGGCTTAGCTAGAACAAGCTCAACCCCCGGCCGTACGCAGGAGATAAATGTATTTCTTATTAATGAATCCTATTATTTAATAGACCTTCCGGGATATGGATATGCTAAAACGTCAAAAGTTATAAGAGAGAAAATTCAAAATTTAATCCATTGGTACATTTTGGACTCAGGTTATGAACCAAAACAGATTGTACATATTATAGATGCAAAGGTGGGGCCTACAGATACTGACATGGACATGCTCTATAACTTAGAGACAAAAAGAAAAAACATCATTATTGTTGCTAATAAAGTAGACAAAATAAAAAGTTCAGAATACCAAAAAAAAATGAAAAAAACACAAGCCTTACTTAGTCCACATAAAATAATTCCTTTTTCTTCCACCAAAAAAATTGGCATAAGTGAGCTGTGTAAAGAAAT
>JABGVJ010000097.1 GCA_018646105.1 bacterium | reverse complement strand
GTTTTTTTTGTAAATAACCCGGCCTTGGTCAAAGAAGATTATAAACGCTTTTTAGAAAAAAGAATGCGTGCCTATTTTGGTGGGTTTGAAGGCTGTACCCTGGTTCTAGAATTTCGCGGTAAAGAAAATAGGAAACATTAAACCCCCACAACCATAAAATCCTCACCCAAAATTGCGGTTTCAAAATTTTTCCGGGCTTCCCGTAACCGGTACTGATCATATAAACCAGATTCAATATGCGGTTCATAATACAAATGCGTTAAAATCAATTTTTTCACTTTAGCTTTTAAGCCGATGATCCCACATTCTTTAGCCGTAAGATGACCAATCATTTTATGTTCGTGTATAAACGAACAATCCAATAGCAAAAGGTCCGTATGATTACAAAATTTAATTAAGGCGTCATCATAATCACAATCCCCGGAAATTACTATAGATTTTTCACCAGTCTTGAATTTATAAGCTATACTTTCTAGACAATGTTTGGTTTTACAAGCGTGTATCTCAAATTCTGCCAAATGGAAAACCGTACTTATTTCTTTGATTATAATTTGATAAGTATCAGGTCTAGGCATAACCCCGCCCAGTGGAGCAACCATTTTTTCAAAATGCGTTTTAAACCCTTTAGGTCCCAGCAAAGTCAAATTTTTGGTGCGTTTAAAACCAGGTGTCCAGTTTAAAGCATGTAAAATTGCTGGTAATTCATCAATATGATCAGGATGAAAATGCGTAAAACAGATCATATCAAGGTCTTGATAACGAATCCCTGCTTTAGTCATTTGTTTTAAGGTCCCCGCCCCACAATCCACCAAAATATTTTGAGCGCCAATTTGCAAAAAATTGGCAGGAGCGCCTCTTTCCAATAAAGGGACACATGTACCACTACCCAGGATTGTTAAATTCATAGACATAATTTTTCTCTCACCATTCCTAGCGCTGCCACCGCAAACCGCTTCTTATTCCCCAACCGGTCATTATTAAAAATATATTTTTTAACTGTGGTTTTATTTTTATAGTATAAACCAATATAGGCAAAGCCTACGGGGTTGTCCGCGGTTCCGCCACCTGGTCCTGCTATACCGGAGATCGCCAGCCCAATGTCGGCGCTTGTGATTTTAGCCACGTTTTCCGCCATAGCCTTCACGACCAATTCGCTTACCGCGCCATGCTTTTTAAGTAAACTTTGAGATATTTTTAAAATTGTATTTTTCAGTTCATTATTGTAAGCTACTACACCGCCTTTAAAATAAGCGGAACTTCCAGCTACATTCGTAATCTTATGCGCGATCAATCCTCCAGTACAGCTTTCAGCTACACTGATGGTTAAATTTTGGGCTAATAAAATTTGAGCTACCCGTTCTTCCAAAGATAAATCACCATATCCGTAAACATAATCTTTGATTTTACTTAAAATATAGGTTTGTGCTTTTGCTAGCTTTTGGTCCAGTACAACTTCTTTTTTTTCTTTTACAGTTAATTTTATTTTTACGCCACCAAGTCCTGGTAAAAAAGCAACTTCCACATCCTTTAATTTGGCCATATCCAATTTTTCATAAATCACAGATTCTGCAATACCTATAGTATTTATGATAAGGTTTTTGATAATCATCCCCTTATTTTTTTCTTGGAGAAAAGGGACAATTGCTTTGGTCATCATATCTTGCATTTCAAACGGTACGCCTGGCATAAAAATAAAGATCTGTTTCTTTTGTTCAAACATCATTCCCGGCGCCGTACCAGAAACATTGTCTATTACCAGGCAGTTGTGAGGGACCAAAGCTTGTTCCTCATTGATTTTAGGCATCGTGATTTTACGTTTTTTAAAACGTGCTTTCACATTTTTTAAAACAATCTCATCTTCCACTAATTTAGACTTAAAAAATTCTGTAGCTACTTGTTTGGTAATATCATCATGTGTTGGCCCCAATCCACCGGTGATTAAAACCACATCACTTCTTTTTTTGGCTATTTTTAAAGCTTCCAGTATTTCTTTCTTTTTATCACCTACGGTTTGGATCCAGCGTGTAGGTATACTAATTTCAGTTAATTTTTCACTGATAAAAGACGCGTTAGTATTAATGGTTTGACCACTTAATATTTCTTCACCAATAGATATGATTTCAGCTTGCATCTTTTTGTCTCCTTTGCGTGTTAATTCCACCTCTTACTATAATTTAAATTGTAGCAAAAAACTTCTTTTAAATGAAAAAAAATATCCCTTAACCTTATTCCCCCAATTTGCCAACTCGTTATCTTTTAAGGTAATATGATTTTTTTAAAAAAAAGAGGGGAGTTTTTTTTTATTATGTATAAAATAATCGCATGCGCTTCTGAACCGTCTGGACCAGCTATAAAAAGACAAAAAGTTGAGCCTAGTCTTGAAAATATTCTCGTTGCAATAACTATTATTAAAGACACGCCAAGCCATCAATTATTAGAGCGCATTGAGGAATTTAAAAGAGATATTGATATATGTCTGTTGACAGGGAGTGAAGATGCTTTGGAATTAGCGCTATCTCTAGCAAATAAGATATATGAACCAGGATGCAAAGGATATGGCTATTACTCCTACACAAATGGAAGCTATGACGGGCGGAAGGCCGTGTCTTATACGTATCAAAAATACAATGCTTTGAAGCGGATAATGACCGCGGCTATAAATGAAAATAATGTAGATATTATGCGAGCTGTTTTGGGTGTAGCTCGATATACGTACGATCTAACAGAGCTTGAGGATATGGTGCTTGGAGGGTGTCAACTACTAACTGCAAAAAAAGCAGGTGTCCAAAATATATCTCTCAAAAGGCTTTTTAGTGTATCATTGCAGCAGATATCGGATATAGACTCTCTGCGTATAGGATAAAGCATTTTTTTAAATGAAAAAAATAATCCTCTTCCTAAACGGCGAACCACCAAAAAAAGAAGCTATTCCTAATCTTGCAGATTATGATCAGATCATCTGCGCAGACGGCGCTTACAATTATCTACAAAAATATAATATCACTCCTGACCTCATCCTCGGCGACCTAGACTCGATATCAACAAAATTGATTTGCCCAAAGTTCATCCCCCTCCCCAACCAAGACTACACGGACTTCGAGAAAATCCTGATGTACTTATCTACAAAAACCAAAGTACGCAAGATAGATATCTATGGTGGTAGCGCCCGCGAACAAGACCATTTCTTAGGTAATCTTTACGTAGCTAAAAAATATCGCCATAAATTCAAGATAACCTTTTATGACCAATATCAATCTTATTTTTTTGCCAAAAAAGAAACCGTCTTAAAAAACGTTAAAAATAAAACCATTTCCTTGCTACCCTTATTTTATGCTGCGGCTATCACTACACAGGGACTCAAATGGCCTCTGAAAAAAGAAACTCTTTCTTTTTCTGCTCGTCTTGGTTTGCGCAATATAGCTATGGCAGATACTGTCCAAATTACTTTTGACAAAGGCTGTTTGTTGGTTTTTGTGGAACAAAATTAATTTTTTTTTGAAATTAATTTTTTGCTTTTTTCGAACATTATATATAATTCTAAAAAACAATATTGGACTTAAATGAGCCTCTTTTTATTGACAACAGGGGGTTTTTACGGTATTTTCGAGGTCATAATGGAAGACGATCAGTTAATACGATCCACTACTTTATATCCTTCTCTAAGCCACCCTCGTACTTATAATCATTTCTATAATTTTTCTAAAGGAGTAAAAAAATGAGCTTAAATATAACTCAAAAAGTTATCAAAAACCATCTTGTGTCAGGCGAAATGAAAGCAGGAGCTAAACTGTCTTTGAAAATAGATCAAACCCTTACCCAGGACGCTACCGGTACTATGGCCTATCTTCAATTCGAGGCCTTGGAAGTTTCTCGCGTAAATACGGAACTTTCGGTTTCCTATATCGATCATAATATGTTACAAAGCGGTTTTATGAACGCGGACGATCATGCCTATCTACAATCTATTGCTGCTAAATATGGTATTTATCTTTCCAAACCTGGTAATGGTATTTGTCATCAAGTGCATTTGGAACGTTTTGGCATCCCAGGAAAAACTTTAGTAGGATCGGATTCGCATACTCCTACCGCGGGCGGGATTGGTATGTTAGCCATGGGTGTAGGTGGTTTGGACGTAGCTTTAGCTATGGCTGGAAAACCTTTTTTTGTCACCATGCCTAAAGTTGTAGGTGTGTCACTTAAAGGAAAGCTTTCGCCTTTTGTTAGTGCAAAAGACATTATTTTAGAATTATTACGTCGTTTAACCGTAAAAGGTGGAGTAGGTAAGGTCTTTGAATTTACAGGACCAGGAATCGAAACTTTAAGTGTGCCTGAACGAGCTACAATTACCAATATGGGAGCTGAATTAGGCGCTACCACTTCTATTTTTCCTTCTGACGAAATCACCAGATTATTTATGAGAATACAAAAAAGAGAATATCAATGGGTTGAACTTAAAGCCGATGATAATGCAAAATATGATGAAAAAATCGAAATTGATCTTACGAAACTAGAACCTCTTATTGCTCAACCTCATATGCCAGACCAAGTTGTAAAAGTAAAAGATCTTGCCGGTAAAAAGGTAAATCAGGTTGTGATAGGTTCTTGTACTAATTCTAGCTATAAAGATATCAGTGCCGCGGCGCAAATGTTGGAAGGTAAAAAAGTACATAAAGAAGTTTCCGTGGGACTGCTCCCAGGTTCAAAACAGGTTTTAGCTAAATTGGCGGAAACTGGCGAACTCAATATTTTGTTGTTTGCAGGCGTACGTATCTTAGAAAGTTCTTGTGGGGCATGTATTGGTATGGGGTTTTCACCTGGTACAGATGCAGTTTCTTTAAGAACATTTAATCGTAATTTCTTAGGACGGTCCGGTACCAAAAGCGCTGGCGTATTTCTTTGTTCTCCGCAAGTAGCTGTAGCGGCTGCTTTAAAAGGAGAAATTACTGACCCTAGAACCTTAGGGCTTGAAGAACCATATTATGATCCGGAAGAAGAGTTAGAAATCGATGATTCCTTGATCTTAGCACCGGCAGCAGAACCGGAAACCGTAAAAATTCAACGCGGACCCAATATCTCCCCGTTACCGGAATTTACAGCGTTACCCCTCAAACTTACAGCCCCTGTTTTATTGAAATTGGAAGATAATATTACGACCGATCATATTATGCCTGCAGGTGCTAAAATTTTACCATTAAGATCCAATGTACCTAAAATTTCCGAACACGTTTTTGAAGTCGTAGACCATACTTTTTCCAAACGAGCATTAGCAGCGGGCGTTGGAATTATTGTGGGCGGCGAAAATTATGGGCAGGGATCAAGCCGCGAACATGCTGCTTTAGCCCCAAGATATTTAGGTGTCAGGGCAGTGTTGGTCAAAAGTTTTGCGCGTATTCATCTGGCCAATTTAGTTAATTTTGGTATTTTACCCATAATTTTTGAGCGCACTTCAGATTATGAAACCATTGAACAAAATGATAAATTAGAATTCGATTTAACCAATATTAGAAAGGGAAAAATAAAAGTATTCAATCAGACCAAACAAAAAGAATATAAAGTAAAACATCCTTTGGCAGATCGTGAAATTGAGATTGTGATGGCTGGCGGTATGTTGGCATATACGAAAAATAATTAAAAAAATAATTTGAAAATGCTATAATAAAAAATGAGTAACACCTTAACCTTTGCAGCGGAAGAGGTAGACGGGGAGCTAAGTATGAAACTAAAAAAAACAACGCAATCAGGATCTTTGGAATCAAGCGATATTTTGATTACAGTCACTCCTGCCAAACCAGGGGCTGGTCGTAAGATTGATCTTGAGTCTGTGGTTTTGAATGCATACGGAAAATCCATAAAAAAAGATATTGTAGAGATTTTAGATAAATTAGATATTAAAGATGTTTATATTAATGCTAATGATCGTGGTGCTATCTCATCTACGATCAAAGCACGTACAGAAGCGGCTCTCTTAAAATCGATTAAGGATCTAAACATATGAAACAAAATAAATTACGACGTACCATGCTTTATATCCCAGGCAATAATCCTAATATGATCCAAAATGGCGGTGTTTATGGCGCTGACGGTATTATGCTTGATTTGGAAGATGCGGTAGCTATATCCAGAAAAAAAGACGCGCGTATTTTAGTACGTAATATGTTGCAAACGATGGATTTTTATGGGGCAGAAATTACCGTACGTATCAATGGCCTGCAAACAGAATTTGCGCTACTTGATATGGAAGCCATAGTTCCCTGTAAACCAGATGCTTTGAGAATACCCAAAGTTGAAACTATGGGTGATATTCAGACAGCTGATCAAATTATTTCCAAAATAGAAAAAAAACATAAGATTCCTCAAGGTACAGTCAAAATTCATGCAATGGTAGAAACTGCTTTAGGGGTAGAAAATGCTTTTCAGATAGCTCAGGCTAGCCCGCGAGTTGTGGTTCTGACTATTGGTGGCCAGGATTTAACCGCGGATATGGGTGTTAAAAAAACTTTAAATGGACAAGAAATTGCCTATGCCAGACAACGTATCGTCATGGCCGCTAAAGCAGCTAAAGTTGCGGCTTTAGATACTATTTTTGCAGACGTTGATGATGAGGCTGGTTTAATCAAGGAAACCGAAATGATCAAGGAACTAGGCTTTGATGGTAAGGCCGTGATCAATCCACGTCAAATTAATCTTGTGCATACGGTTTTCACGCCCAAAGCAGCAGAAATTGAAAAAGCTACGCGTATCGTAAAAGCTTTTAAAAAAGCCCAAAAAGACGGTATTGGTGTTTTTGCCATTGATGGCAAAATGATTGATGCCCCGGTAGTGGCCAGAGCGCAAAGAGTATTGGATTTAGCCGGAGAAAAAAAATGACTAAAAATGCAATTAATATAGAAATTCCCAAAGAGATCAAAGGATTTGGTAAATTAGCGCCTTTTAAAGGTGCTTGGAAAACAATTGAAGCACTAAAGAATATGTCTAAAACACCAGCCCCTATACATGCTAAAACCAAAGATCATCAAAAATTATGTAAAAATATTCAAACATGTTTAGATAAATTAGATTTAAAAGATGGGATGACCATATCATTTCATCATCATTTTCGTGGTGGCGATGAAACCGTGGCCCCGATTATTGCAGAATTAGCTAAACGTGGTTTAAAGGATTTAACTTTAGCGTCTTCCTCGTTAACTTCCGCGCATGAATGTATTGTGCCATATTTGGAAAAAGGAATAGTTACCAGGATTTGGACATCTGGAGCCAGAGGTAAATTAGGAAAAGCTATTTCTGAGGGAAAGCTAGCACACCCTGCTATTTTTCATTCTCATGGCGGACGTGCACGCGCTATTGAAACCGGAAAACTCAAAATCGATGTTGCTTTTATAGC
>JABGVJ010000052.1 GCA_018646105.1 bacterium | reverse complement strand
GTATGCTAAATTTGACGACAATATAGATGATATTAAAGATTTGAAAAAGGGCATGGTTTTGGAAGGAGTGGTGACTAATGTAACCAATTTTGGAGCATTTACAGATATTGGTGTACATCAGGATGGGCTGATCCATATTTCACAATTGAGTGATACTTTTGTCAAAAATCCAGCAGATATTGTAGCGGTTGGTGATCAGGTAAAAGTGGAAGTTATTGGTCTTGATTTGGATTTGAAAAGGATTCAATTAAAAAAAGTATGATGCCTTTGTTATAATTCAACTGAAATATATTTAGTCTTTTTTACGATAATATAATAGAAAAAATAAAAAATGGAGGAATTGTTGTGTTTAAAATTTTGAGTTTACGTGCGCAAGGAATGGAAAGAGATTCGCAAATTTGTTGGGAAGCGCAAAATGAATTAGATGGAGGAATTTCTCTGTCTGAAGCTATGGCGACGTTATGCCAAGTACATGTGTTTTCTGGTTTTATTCCAAAGGGAGCTGATGCGATTAGATTTGAACAAAGATCGGATCATAGTGTACAGATTTGTCCGCCTAGAGGAGGTCGGAATGTTCCTAAAAAAGAAGGCGTTCCTGTTGTGGTAAAACCTAAACCTAGTAAACCAATATGCCCTTTGTGTCTTGATGTTAAAAAAGATAAATGGCCAGACCAATTAGGCGTTAAATTTCAACTTGGTGGAAAAGAATTTTTTGTTGCAGCTAATCCAGGGCCAATTTATGAGGGGCATACTGTAATAAGCCCAACAGTTCATGAGTCAGCAGTTATGGATATTGCTAGTCTTTGTGCTTTAGCTCAAAAAACTCCTGACAGGTGGTCTGTGCAAAATGGGCCTGATGCTGGGGTTACTATCAATCATTTGCATTTTCAAAGTTTTAAAGCAGATAATGATCTTTTTGCTATTAGAAAAGTGGGTGTTAAAAAAACTTGGGAAAAACAAGTTTCTGACCAACCAATGACCATTGAAAAGTTTGAAGCGCCATATTCATCTTACCGTATTCGAGTAAAATCGATGACGCCTGAAATAGTAGAGGCACTAGTGGCCTTACAAGATGATTTTTTAGGGTTAGATTCCACGAATAGACTTACTTATGCTATAACTTATAATCAAGAACAAGGTGAATATGAAATTTTCTTTACCCCTCGTAACAGTGATAAAAAAACGACTATTGATCATCTCGGTTTAATTGGTTATCCGCAACCTTTGGGTTGTATGGTAAGTGAAGAAGGAAGTGAGAAACATTGGGATTCAGCAAAATTCCAGAAATTTTTAAGAGATATTGAAATGCCGGGAATGGCTGCTAGATTTGAAGAAGAAGTTTTTTGTAAAAGAAGTTTTTCTTTAGAAGAAGTTGTAAGCTTGGTGGAAGCATAATTTGAGGACAGACAAACAACCATTGGAGACGAAGAACGCCATGGGCTCGGGACAATGTTAAAGAATTTATTTTATCGTCGGCCTGAAAATCGATTTCTTTTTTCTGGTTTTTTAGTAGAATATCGATTATAGCTATTTTTAAAAACATTTTGTCTTTTTGGAGGAGGGGGCGATTGGGAATTGGTCTCAAACCCTTTGATTATTTCTACGGGTATTTTATGTCTAAGCAGTTTGTGGATTCCGTAAAGCGCTTTTTGTTCTTCAGGGGACACTAAAGAAATTGCTTTGCCGTTTGCTCCGGCACGTCCGGTTCTGCCAATACGGTGTACATAGTTTTCAGCTACTTCCGGAAGCTCGTAATTTACCACGTGTGGTAACAGGTTTATATCCAGTCCCCTTGCCGCAATATCGGTGGCTACTAACACGCGAACTGTGCCGCGTTTAAAATCGGCTAATGCGCGGGTACGTGCCCCTTGATTTTTGTTGCCATGAATAGCGATAGCTGTGATTTTAGCGGATATTAAATATTTAGTTAATTTGTCGGCACCATATTTTGTGCGGGTAAAAACAAGTACTTGTTTCCAGTTTTCTTTTTGGATTAGGGTGGATAGTAACTGACGTTTGCGGGCGCGAGATACGGGATGTATAACTTGATCAATCGTATCAACGGTAGCGTTACGGGTTGCGACTTCAATCAGTTCTGGCTGGTTAAGGATTTTGTCAGCTAATTTTTTTATTTCATGGGAATAAGTGGCGGAAAACAAGAGATTTTGGCGTTTAGGTGGCATCAGTTTAATTATTTTGCGGATATCATTTATAAAACCCATATCTAGCATACGGTCAGCTTCATCCAGTACTAATAGTTCTATGCGAGAAAGGTCTAGGGTTTTTTGACTGACGTGGTCCATGAGACGACCTGGGGTTGCTACTAAAATATCTATTCCGTTTCTTAGTTTTGCTTTTTGAGGCCTGATATTCACACCGCCAAAAATAGCGGTAGAACGTAGGGTAAGATCTTTACCATAGTCTTTTATGAATTCCAGAACCTGGGCTGCAAGTTCACGTGTTGGTGTTAGGATGAGTGCGCGGGGACGGTGTCCCTGATTTTGTTTGTTGCTTAATATTTGGAGGAGAGGTAAGGCGAAAGCCGCTGTTTTTCCTGTACCGGTTTGTGCTCCTGCTAAAATATCATGTCCCGCTAATATTTTTGGGATAGACTGAGCTTGGATGGGTGTTGCGGTTTTGTACCCACGTGTGGTTATAGCTTTTAGTAATTCTGGCCTTAGGCCCAGGTTTTCAAATAATATCATTGTAGAAATCTTTACCCCCATATATTGTTAGCTGAAAGTAATTATAACATATTTGCTAAAACCGGTATTTTATCTGTAGTCTTTAAGAGCGGCTAACTTTAAAATGGCTTGAAAAAGTTGTAAAGTAATAGTCTAATAATTAAACAGGAGAAAAATATGATACATACTAGTGATTTAAGCTTGTCGTTTGGCGGACAGGTTTTGTTTGAAGACGTTAGTGTTAAGTTTTTGATGGGAAATTGTTATGGCTTAATTGGAGCTAATGGATCAGGAAAATCAACGTTTTTGAAGATATTGTCTGGTGAAATCGAGGCTTCAAAGGGAGATGTGGTTATTGGTAAAGACAAAAGAATCGCGGTTTTAAAGCAAGATCAGTTTGCCTTTGATGAAGTAATTATATTAGAAACCGTACTTATGGGACATGAGAAACTATATAAACTTTATACTGAACGAAACGAATTATATGCAAAGACAGAATATACCGAAGAAGAAGGTATGCGTATTGGCGAATTAGAAACTGATTTTGCTGAAATGGATGGGTATGCGGCAGAATCCGATGCAGCAACTATTCTCAGTGAACTGGGAATTAATGAGGAACTTCACGGCAAGAAAATGAAAGAGTTGGATCCTAGTTTGAAAATTAGAGTGCTTCTGGCCCAGGCTCTTTTTGGAGAGCCTGATATTTTGCTTTTAGATGAACCTACTAATCAACTTGATTATTTATCGGCGCTTTGGTTAGAAAATTATTTGCAAGATTTTAAAAACATCGTAATTGTAGTATCGCATGACCGTCACTTTTTAAATAAAGTATGTACTCATATAGCAAACCTGGACTTCAAACAAATAAATATATTGCCGGGAAACTATGATTTTTGGCAGGAATCCAGTCAACTCGCAATGAAACAGAAGCAAGATCATAACAAACGAGCAGATGCAAAAGTTAAAGAATTAGAGGAATTTGTACGTAGATTTAGCGCTAATGCGTCCAAGTCTAAACAAGCTACATCTAGAAAGAAATTAATAGAAAAAATTAGGCCCGAAGAATTACCTGTTTCCTCAAGACGATCACCGTATATAAATTTTAAACCTTCAAGAGCATGCGGAAATAGTATTGTAACGGTAAAAAATGTGTCACATAAAATTGGGGATGATCAAGTCCTCCAAAACGTGTCTTTTACTTTGGCAAAGCATGATAAAGTAGCTATTGTTGGACAAAATAATATTTCTAAAACAATTTTACTACAGATTTTAGCTGGTGAAATTGAGCCGGATCAAGGAAAAATTCATTGGGGCGAAAGCATTACGCGTGCTTATTTTCCAAAAGATAATGCCAAATATTTTGATAAAAATATTTCTTTGATGGCTTGGTTGACTCAATTTACAGAATCTAGTGATATTCAATTTATCAGAGGTTTTTTGGGAAGAATGTTATTTTCAGCTGATGCTGTGGATAAAAAAGTAAAAGTTCTTTCCGGAGGAGAAAAAGCCAGAGCCATGTTTTCTAAAATGATGCTCGTTGAAGCTAATACTCTTATTTTTGAAGATCCAACCGATCATTTGGATTTGGAATCAATTGCGGCCTTAAACGAAGGATTAGAAAAATATTCAGAATGTATGTTTTTTAGTTCACATGATTTTCAGTTATTAAATACAGTATCAAATAGGATAATCGAAGTATCACCAAAAGGAATGTTGGATCGTAAAGCATCTTTTGATGAATTTATGCAGAGTGAACAGATTAAAAAATCTAGGGAAGCATTGTATTAAGGAAATAAAAAAGGAGTAAAGATGAATAAGAAAAAATCTCTTAGTATTTTTGTGCTGGCTATGATGAATGTAGCTGTTATTATGAGTCTTCGTGGTTTGCCGATGATGGCTAAAGAAGGCACGGGTATGGTGTTTTATCTGTTTTTTGCGGCAGTTGTTTTCCTGATTCCTACAGCTTTGGTTTCAGCAGAGTTGGCTACAACTTGGAGTGACGGCGGCGGAGTTTACCGTTGGGTAGGTGAAGCCTTTGGACATCGGTGGGGATTTGTAGCAGTTTGGTTGCAATGGATCCAAAATGTGATTTGGTATCCAACCATTTTGGCTTTTACTGGTGGAGCATTGGCTTATTTATTTTTAGCGCCAGAATTAGCTAATAGTAAATTATATACTTTGTTAGTTGTTTTGATTGTTTTTTGGGGTGCTACGATCCTCAATTTTTTTGGCTTAAAATTGTCTGGGATTATTACTACTTCCGGAGTTGTTTTAGGGACTATTATCCCAGGCATAGTTATAATTATCTTTGGCGCAATTTGGTGGTTTTCTGGTTACCCAATAGCATTTATGGCTGAGCCGCAAAGTATAATTCCTGATTTTTCCAGTTTTAATAATTTAGCTTTTCTTGCCGGTATTGTCCTTCTTTTTGCGGGTATGGAAGTTTCCTCGGTACATGCTCTGGAAGTAAAAGATCCTAAAAAAGATTATCCTAAAGCCATATTAATAGCTGTAGTTATTATTATAGTTATTTTTACTTTAAGTTCTTTTGCTATCTCAGCTGTATTACCTGCGGCTAAGATAAGTTTAACAGTAGGGTTCATGCAAGCTTTGCAGGCTATGTTGGCTCATTTCCAATTGCTTTGGTTACTTCCTTTGTTTGGTTTTGTGATTGCTTTTGGAGCGATAGCTGGTGTTATAGCTTGGATCATAGGTCCTAGTAAAGGTCTTTATGCTACAGCCAAAGACGGATACTTGCCGGCTCTTTTACAGTATACAAATAAGAAAGATGTGCCTGTAGTGATTTTATTAATCCAAGCTATCATAGTGACTGTTTTGGCTTTGTTATATTTATTTATGCCTGATGTTAATACAGCTTATTTTATTTTGACGGCTTTAACTGCTATTTTGTATCTTATTATGTACATATTATTGTTCGCTGCTGCGATTAGATTAAGATATTCTAAGCCGGATGTTGTTAGAGCTTATAAAGTACCAGGTGGTAATTTTGGAATGTGGTTGGTTTCAGGTATCGGTATTCTTGGGGCTATATTTGCTATTATAGTAGGCCTTTATCCTCCAGCTCAATTAGCGATTGGAAATCCATTATTTTATGTTGGTTTTATCATTACGGGTATTATAATTTTTGTTTTACCGCCTATAATAATTTTCGAATTAAAAAAATAAAAGGAGACATCATGGTTGCTAAGAAAAAAAACTTGAAAGAATTAAAAAAAGAAGACAAATATATTGCGCCTACCTATGGAGCACGTGAATTGAATTCTGATATTCCTAAATATGAATTTCCTGAACACGAAATAGCGCCGCGTTTAGCCTACAATATTGTGCATGATGAATTGATGTTAGATGGAAATTCTCGTTTAAATTTAGCTACTTTTGTGACAACTTGGATGGAACCCGAAGCCAGACAATTAATGACCGAAACCTTTGATAAAAACATGATAGATAAAGACGAGTATCCGCAAACAGCAGAACTGGAAACGCGGTGTGTTAACATGCTGGCCCGTCTTTATAACGCGCCTGAAAAAGAAGCGTCCTGTGGCTGTTCTACGGTTGGTTCCAGTGAAGCGGCAATGTTGGGTGGGCTGGCTTTGAAATGGAAGTGGCGCCAGAGAATGAAAGCGAAAAATAAAAAAACAGATAAACCAAACCTGGTATTAGGGATTGATGTACAGGTATGTTGGGATAAATTTTGTCGTTATTGGGATGTGGAACCTCGTTTTGTGCCTATGGAAGGGGATCGTTACATTATTAATGCCAAAGAAGCCTTGAAACTTATTGATGAAAATACTATTGGGGTAGTTGGAATTATGGGCACAACTTTTACCGGGCAATACGAACCCATAGAAGAGATTAACAATGCTTTAGATAAATTAAACAAAAAAACCGGTTGGGACGTGCCCATCCATGTTGATGCGGCTAGTGGCGGTTTTGTCGCTCCTTTTATTCAACCTGAGATAAAATGGGATTTTAGGTTGAAGTGGGTCAAATCAATCAATGTTTCAGGTCATAAATACGGACTTGTTTATCCGGGAGTAGGCTGGATAATTTGGCGTGACAGTGAAGAATTGCCGGAAGAATTAATTTTTAAGGTCAATTATCTTGGTGGTGAGATGCCAACTTTTGCGCTCAATTTTTCTAGGTCGGGTAACCAGATCGTGGCTCAATACTATAATTTTTTACGTTTAGGAAAAGATGGATATACGAGTATTATTCAGTCTTTGAGTAATACAGCTCAATATCTGGCCCAAAAAATTAAAGAACTAGGTATGTTTGAATTATTAACTGATGGTTCAGATATTCCGGTTTTGGCCTTTAAATTAAAGCAAGTGCAAAATCATACTGTTTTTGATTTTTCAGAAATGCTTCGTACCAGAGGATGGCTAATCCCGGCTTACACATTACCGGATAATGATACAAATATAGCAGTTTTAAGGATTGTGGTTAGAGAGGGATTTAGTAAAGATATGGCTAATATGTTATTAGATGATTTTAAAAGGGTTATCAAACATTTTGAAACTCAGAAAAGTTATAAACCAACAGTTAAAAAATTCAAGGGAAAAGTTATAAAGCATTGTTAACCGTTCTGTTGGGGGAAGACGTTAGGTTGTACCCTGGTAAAATGTAAGAAATCGTTAGGTTGCAACCCAACTCCGTGCTATACTTAATAAGTAAAAAAGTAGTGAGGAGTGAAAAATGTATTTAGAGAAATTGTTTGATATACAAAAGATTATTTTAGATCAGTTTCAAAAAAGACCTTTTTATAAGAGAAGTGTTTTTAAAGAATTTGGTATGCAAAACAAAGTGTGTGGTTTGGTTGGTCCGCGTGGGATAGGAAAAACTACATTTCTTCTTTATAAGACAATTGAGCGGGGAGCAAGAGAAGGGCAGGCCTTATATGTATCTGCTGATAATATTTATTTTTTAGAAAATAAATTATTTGATCTTGTTGAATATTTATATAAAGAAACAGATGTTCGTTTTCTTGCTATTGATGAGATACATAAATATTCAAATTGGAGCCAGGAGCTGAAAAATATTTCGGATGTTTTTTTTGATTTTAATATATTATTTTCCGGCAGTTCTTCAATTGACATTATAAAAAGTAAATATGATTTATCTAGAAGAGTAATTTTATATCATTTATATGGATTTTCTTTTAGAGAATACTTAGAGTTTTATTTAGACATTAAATTTAAAAAATATTCTTTAGATGAAGTAATTGTAAACCATGAAAAGATAGTTCAGGAGATTAATATGCCTGATATATTGAAATATTTCAAGTTATATTTAATTAGTGGTTACTATCCTTTTTTTAAAGAATTCAAATTGGATACAGAAAAATTTCAGGCAATAAAAAATGCGACACAAAAAACAATTTATGAAGATATAGCCACATTATATAATTTGAAAACATCAACGTTGATTGTTTTGGAAAAAATATTTAATTTTGTTTTAAATTCACAACCAGGGGAATTAAACGCTAATAAGCTATCTAATAATTTAGGGAAAGATTTTGATAGTGTAAGTGAATATTTGAAAATGCTTCAGGAGTCAGGTTTGATAAGATTTTTGTTTATGAAAAAATCAGGAAATGCTTATCTGCGTAACCCACAAAAAATGTACCCTGATAATGTTAATCTTATTTATGCTAATTTTATAGGGTCTAATGATGCTAATACATTAGGTAAAATTCGAGAAAGTTTCTTTATAAATCAAATACAAAATATTGGAAAACAAGCTTTGTATAGTGACATTGGTGATTTTGAGGTTGAAAAATGCTTTTTTGAAATAGGCGGAAAAAATAAAAATATGAAACAAATAGCGGATAAAAAAAATGCTTTTTTAGTAAAGGATAATATATTAATAGGGAATAAGCAGAGTGTCCCGCTTTATTTATTTGGGTTTTTGTATTAGTGGGGGAAGGGGTGTTATGACATTTTCATTTTTACCAACAACAAAACAAGAAATGTACGCCAAAGGTTGGCAGAGTATTGATATTATTCTTATCACGGGCGATGCTTATATTGATCATCCTTCATTTGGAGCAGCGTTAATTGGTCGGTTTTTGGAAGAGCACGGCTATAAAGTGGGTATTATCGCGCAGCCTGATTGGGAAAATCCAGATGATTTTAAGGCTCTTGGTAAACCCAATTTATTTTTTGGAATTACTGCGGGCAATTTAGATTCAATGATCGCTAATTATACGGCTGAAAAGCGTAAACGCAGAACAGATTCTTATTCTGAAGGCGGTGAACCAGGCAGGCGGCCAGATAGGGCATGTTTGGTTTATAGTAATTGTGTGCGGCAAGCATTTCCAGGTGTGCCCATTGTTTTGGGTGGGCTTGAAGCGAGTTGTAGACGATTTGTACATTATGATTACTGGTCAAATAAATTGCGACGTTCAATATTATTTGATAGTCGAGCGGATGTGCTTGTATATGGTATGGGTGAACAATCATTACTGAAAATTACTGAATGTATAAAAAATGGAGAAAAAGATTTTTCTGGAATTCCAAACACGGCCTACATCACAAGAAAAATTCCAGAGACTACGCATCTGAATTTAGCAAGTTATGAAACGTTGCTGGAAAATAAAAAAGAATATGCAAGAACTACCTTGCTTTATGCAAAAGAAATATCTAAAAAAGAATCTATCCAAATTATTCAGGAATGTCAGAATAGGTATGTTGTAGTAGAACCGCCAAAACCATTAACAACGCAAGAACTTGATCATATATATGAGTTACCTTTTACCAGAAAAGCACATCCCAAATATATAAAACCAGTGCCAGCAAATGGGTTTGTGAAATATTCTGTAGTTTCACATCGAGGGTGTTATGGCGGCTGTTCTTTTTGTAGTTTGGGGATGCATCAAGGGAAGTATATTGTAAGTAGAAGTAAGAAAAGTATTCTTAATGAGGTTAAGAATATTATTGTAAAACAAAGTGATTTTAAAGGTAGTATTCTTGATGTGGGTGGGCCATCTGCGAATATGTATGGCAGTTTTTGTACCAGTCAAAAAGGATGTACAAGAACAAGTTGTTTATACCCAGTAATTTGTAAAAATTTAAAACATCAACAATCACAGCATTTAGCAATTTTAAATGAGATTTCGAGGGTGCCAGAAATTAAAAATGTTTTTGTAAACTCAGGTGTTCGTTTTGATTTAGCACTTAAAGACCCTAACTATATTGATAAAATTTGTGCTAAACATGTGAGTGGGCAGATGAGTATTGCACCGGAACATATTTGTGGGGATGTTTTGGCTTTAATGCAAAAACCTAGTTTTAAAGTTTATAAAGAATATGTGGCTCAATTTAGAAAAGCGAGTAAGAAATATGATAAAAAACAATATTTGATCCCTTATTTTATTGCGGCACACCCTGGTTGTACATTACAACATATGTATGAATTATCTATATATTTAAAAGAAAATCATATGCGCGTGGAGCAAGTTCAAAATTATATCCCCATCCCATTAACTTTGTCAGAGGCAATGTATTATTCAGGGTATGATGTTTTTTCTTTAACTAAAATTCATGTTCCCAAAGAAGAGGAGCGGTTAATGCAAAGAGCTTTACTTCAACCTTATATCAAGAGTAATCATAATCTATTAAAAAAAGCACTTAAGATATTAAATAAAGAGCGGTCTTTTTCTTTTTTGACGGGCTCTTCACTTAGCTATAGAAAAAATTGAATAGGAGAAAAGGGTGTTACATATTAGGGAAGCGTTGTATTAAATAAAAACATGATTAATTTTGGAATTAGCTCAAAAAAACAAGAGCGTCTTTATCAAAAAATGAATAAATATAATATCAATGAAAAAGATATAGAAGAACAGTTTATGCGTTCAGGAGGGAAGGGCGGACAGAATATAAATAAAGTATCAACTTGTGTCAGGTTGAAGCATAAAACAACCGGTATTGAAGTGAAATGTCAAAAAACTCGTCAACAAATATTTAATCGTTATTTAGCGCGATGTCTTTTAATTAAGAAAATTGAAAATATGATTTTAGGTAAGCAAAGCGAAGAAAATAAACGTTTATCTAAAATTCAACGCCAAAAACGTAAACGGTCAAAAAGAGCTAAGCAAAAGATTTTAGATGCTAAAAAGCAACAAAGTTCAAAGAAAGAATCACGGAAAAATATAATAATTGAAACTTGATTAATTTAAGCCTAGTTTTACAAAAAAAATATTTAATTGGTTAGCAAAGTTATTGGCATCTTTTGGGCTAAAAGGATCGGGACCTTTAGTGGTTTCGCCATTATCACGAAGTGATTGCATTAAATCACGCATAGCTAAATAGTCTTTTATATTATTTTCAGTAAAAATTCCACCACGCTGATCAATAGCATGTGCTTTTTTTGTGATGACCCTGTCAGCCAAAGGAATGTCTGCGGTAATAACAAGATCCCCTTCTTTAACCATCTCCACAATACGATCATCTGCTTCATCAGCACCAGCATCAACAATAATATAAGTGATATTTTT
>JABGVJ010000100.1 GCA_018646105.1 bacterium | reverse complement strand
GGTAGTACTATGGCTAAGGTTGTAAACCACCAATCTTTAGGTAGCATAATCATTGCTCTGGGAATACTAACCAGTAAACTAAAAAAAGCAAGGAAACCCAAGATAGACCAAAAAATCTTTTTGAATTCTACTTTATTGAGATATCTTTGATTTTTACGACTAAATTTTTCTAGCAACATCATTAATAAAGCAATGATAATAACATAGGGTATAGAAGAATTACCCCTCAACTCAAAATAATTTAAAATAAAACTAGACACAATGATAGCTAAAAAATAAAACCCTATAAAACTTAAGACAAACTTTTTTAAACTCATTATTAAAACTCCTTTTTTAATTTTATTCATGCCAAACGCGCGTACTTGCATAGTACCACAAAAAGGACCGCTTTTAGAAAAATTAAATAAAGAGAATTTATGTTCCTGTTGGGGGTGGAGCCCCGAAAATTTTATGGTAGTCCCACGGGGATTCGAACCCCGGTTGCCAGGATGAAAACCTGGTGTCCTAACCCCTAGACGATGGGACCACAAAAGGGGGGTGACAACGAGGGAAAATGATAACATTCCAAGTATGTTTTGTCTAGCTTTTTGCCTTAATTATCAACTGTATTTAAACGTTGTATAAAATCCTCATATTTTGGACCTTGTGCCGTAATCTGAAAAATACGTGTATTGTTTTCACCAAACTCGATTTCTATTTTGAGATATTCTTGAGGATAAAATGATTCTAGTTTTTCAGCCCATTCTACAAAAACCAAAGCGTTTTTTTTGCGAAAATAATATTCAATGTCCATATTATACAAATCTGTCTCACTATTTATACGATACAAATCCAGATGATAGATTTCCATTTTACCTTGATATTTATTAACTAAAGTAAACGTAGGTGAAGTGATATATTCCGTAACATTTAAATATTTGCCAACCAAAGCGATAAACGTGGTTTTACCTGTCCCAAGTTCACCATGGAGCGTGACACAACTTCCTTTTTTAAGGGCATGTGCAAATTTTTGAGCGAACTGCTCTAATTCGGTTAATGACTTTAAATTAAGTTTCATTTAATAGTTGTACAAACCTTTTGTTGATATAAATTATTGACTGTTTCGCCTAAAATAGGATGCTTTAAATCTGGCGCAATTTCATTTAAGCATAAGAGTACAAAATATCTTTCGTGCAGTAAAGGATGTGGGATAGTAAGGTTTTCGCTACACACCACGTCATCTTCATACAATAAAATATCGATATCCATTTCCCGCGGGGCCATGTCGCCTTTGGATTTACGACCAAAAGAAATTTCGATATCTTGAGTTAAAATCAAAAGTTCGTCTGAAGTTAAATCAGTCTCGATTTCCAAGGCACAATTATAGAAATTAGGTTGAGGACCCACACCTTCTGGTTTGGTAAGGTAAATCTTAGAACTTTTAAGCACTTTAAGGTTACTATGCATATTTAAAATCTCAATACATTTTTCTAAATTGTTTTTACAATCTCCTAAATTACAACCTAATTCCAAATAGACTTTTTTTAATTTTTTATTCATAATTTTTTTACTCCTTATTATTAATCTAAACTTTATACTTTATTAAATTCACCTTGAGTAAGAATCGCTTCTGTAACCAAAATTGCTTGTTTTAAAGCTGCTACGTCATGCACACGTACAAAATTAGCACCTTTTAAAATAGCCAGCACATTGGATGCTATCGTACCTGGCAAACGTTTCGTGACTTCTGTTGGTATAATTTTATCAATAAATGATTTACAAGATGTACCAATTAAAAGTGGTTTGTTTAAACTTTGAAACTTATCCAAATCATGTAAAATTTGTAAGTTATGAGCCAGGGTTTTACCAAAACCAATACCCGGATCCAAAATAATTTGGCGAATACCGGCTTTTTCCGCTTGCTGGATAGCTGACTCAAAAAAAGCGGTGATTTCTGCTACAACATTTTGATACTGTGGTTGATGCTGCATAGAGCGTGGCGTACCCTGCATATGCATTAAAACTACGGGCACATCTGCTGCGGCTATAACCTTGGGCATATTAGAGTCTATTCTAAAAGCAGAAATATCATTGATCAGATCCGCGCCATATTCAAGGGCTATACGTGCAACTTCTGATTTTGAGGTATCAATAGATAAAGGTGTGGAAAAATTTTTCTTATACGCTTTTAAAATAGGTTGTAATCGTCTGATTTCTTCGTCAACCGACACTGCCGCAGATCCCGGTCTAGTGGATTCTGCTCCAAGATCAATAATATCCGCACCTTCTTGAATAAGCTTTTCAATTTGTTTAAGCGCTAGCTTTGTCTGGTAATAGTGCCCGCCATCAGCAAAAGAATCCGGGGTAACATTTACAATACCCATTATATAAGTACGTTTAAAATCAAAAATAGTCGGCCCAATTTTTAAAGGAATCAAGTTCTTTGACATATTTTTATTATACCTCAGAATATCTCGGGAGTGATAAGAAAAACAATGTCAGTTTGATCTTTATTTTGTTTTTGGGCTTTAAATAGAGCCCCTACAAGAGGCAAGTCCGCAAAAAAGGGGATTTCACTGGTATTTTCTTTTTTTTGGTCATCAAAAAGTCCGGCAATAACCAAAGTTTTTTTGTTTTCTATTTCCACCTTGGTTCTAGCCTGACGGGTAGAAAGGATAGGATAACTGATATTCCCAAATTCTTTCCAAAGTTTGACAGAAGAAATAGAAGCATTAATATCCACGATAATTTTATTGTTTCGCGTGATTTTAGGTAAAATCGATAATTCAATACCGGTATCCAGATAATTTACTTCTTTTTCTTCGGTAGTTTGTGACACATAAACTTTCAGGTATGGGATACGATCCCCTATTTTAATAACTGCAGTATGGTTGTCCAAAGTAGCAATAGTGGGTTTTGCGAGAATTTTGGCATTACCACTATCCGCGAGCCGGATGAGAGTCCCTTCCAGATTATGAGCCGGAATAATTTGTTGTTTTTTGAAATCATAATTAATCTTAAATCCCGACAAAATATCTGAAAAAATATTCTTGTATTGTTTCAAATTATAATAAGATATTTCAATAATTTTAACTTCTAATTTTATTTGTGAAAGAGTTTTATCTAATTTTCTAATAAGCAGATTAACTTTACGAAAAGTGTTTTTATCAGTTTTGAAAGTAAGAGCCCGGGTCCGGTGATCTGCTGAAACCAAGACAGAAGGATAAATTTCTTTAATGGTCCTTTTTATTTTTTCCGGATCACTATTTTTCAAAAAAACAATGTAAGTATAAAGTTCAGACCTGGAACTTTCCGGGGTTTGGGCAAACAAATTGTTTTTTAGTTTTGCTATCTCTTGAGCTGACATAGCAGAATTATAGTTAAAAACCGCTTCATTCGCGTAAAGACCAGAAAAACCAATGGTCATCAACAAAGTTAAAGAAAGAAAAATTTTAAAAAGAAGGTTTGTTTTTTTCATGTATTTACCATGAATAGTCTTATTCTATATCCTTTCTTCAATAAATTGAGTTTGATACCCTGTATTTTTATGGGAAAAAGAGCCAGCACTGGTTTGATATACGAAATAAAATTTTTGGGCGTAATTTCCAAAAAAGTCACAAGAGGTGCTTGTCCTGTCTGATCAATGGAATTAAAAATAAGGTTTAGCTGCTTTTTTTTAGCTATACCACCTATTTCTTTTTTAAAAACAAAGCTATTAACACGTTCTTTTTTATCTATTTTAGCTATTAAAATCCGGATTTTTGCGTCGTTGCTCAACAAAGCCTGATGGGTTTGATCTAAATCTTTTAGTAAAGGAGCAAACAAAACCTGATGAAATAAAAACATCCCTAAAATATACAAGACCCCCAATTTCTTTAAACTTATTTTATGCCATACATGCATCTTTTTTAACATTTATTTCGCGCATGCCCCCTAATCCGCTAAAGTCATATAGTCACGATAAACAAACTGAACATAAAGCATAGTCTGATTAATTTTTTGTATGTGATAGGTCAAACGCTTTTCTTTGGACCCCAATTGCTGTAACTGGTTTGAAATTTCAGGCTGGGATTTTTCATGTAAAAACGCGTTAATCGTAATACATTGTTCACTAATTTCCATGCTTTCAATCAAAAAAGGTAGGTCTGCTACCTGATCCAAAGCTTTTAAGATAGGCTGATTATGTGCTTTGATTTGTTGTTCTTGCTGAAGAGTAAATGAAGTATAGCTTTGGTTTATTTTTTGTAAAACGTTATTTTGCTGATCAAAATTTTGGGCCATAACTTTTTGACTCTGATAAAGTTCACTAAATAAAAGTAAAGCTATGCCAAAAGTAAAAATAAAAAAAGTCTTACCCAAAAAAAATAAATAATTCGAGAGAGATTCTCTTAAAAAAAGTCGTTTAGCATAAGCAATATAATAATTTTGTAAAATAAGATTGTAACGGGTACAAAGTATAGCAAGGGATTGTTTGAGGTTTTCTGGAATATGATAAATTTTAAACTTAAAAAAACCAGCAATTGTAATTTGTTGTTTTGAGCAAAGTCTATGATCAAGATAAAAATTAATTTTAGACTGTTTATGACGCTTAAAAATCTTATCTTGTTGTGACTTATGATTTAATAATTCAAAAATACCGATAGGATACTTTTCCTGCTGATATATAAAAAAAGAAGGTGTTAAATAACAACTTTGGGGTTTTAACTTTTCTAAAAAAGCTTGAACATAGGGTTGCATACTCTTTATTTTTAAAAAATATTCTTTAAACATAAGTGAAAATACTAAACATTTTTAAAACTTATGTCAATTTTTATTTTTTTAATTATTTAGTTTACGTCTTGTTTCGGCGCGCTACCATTTATGGAAAAAAATGTGCCCTCACCCCCTAACCCCCTCTCCCGTAGAGAAGTTATCAAGTTTCTCAGTAAGGATATAGTCGGGAGAGGGGGGATTTGTTTTTTTAGAGACTAGCGCGCTTATGGAGAAGGCCTTTATGGATTCATTTATGCTATACTAAATTATAGATTTAGAGCTTATCAGGAGTAGAAATGATGAAAAGTTATCGCAAAGAGCTTTGGTTCAATATCCCGGCCAGAAGAGGGTTTATAAATATCACACCAGAGATAAACGAATGCTTACAAGAAAGTGATATTCAAGAAGGCATGGTATTGGTCAACGCGATGCATATCACAGCTAGCGTATTCATCAATGACGCTGAAAGCGGCTTGCATCAGGATATGGAAGCCTGGCTGGAAAAATTGGCGCCTGAAAAGCCACACACGCAGTATCATCATAATGGATTTGAAGACAATGCGGACGCGCATCTTAAAAGAAGCGTGATGGGTAGAGAAGTGGTCGTGGCCATCACTGAAGGACAATTGGATTTTGGACCTTGGGAACAAATTTTTTATGGTGAATTTGATGGGAAACGTAAAAAAAGAGTTTTAGTTAAAATTATAGGCGCATAATAAAAGGGTGAAAAAAACTTAAAAATGGAAATTCTAGCAACTTTAATCACAGGTATTATCATAGGGTACATAACAGCTTTAATTGGTTTAAAAATAGCTACAAATCAAACGCAAATCAATACCAAAGATCTGGACCACAAAAAAGAAATGATTGATCGAAACCTGGCCGCTCTGAAAAACGAATTGGAAAAAGTGCATAATACGATGCGAAACCTGGAAAAAGACCGGGAACAAAAATTCGGAGAGCTCAATTCCCAGCTTAAATTCGCTTCAGACCAAACTTATGAATTACGTAAAACTACAGAGCAATTAAACCAAGCTTTAAGCAACAGCAAAATCCGCGGTCAATGGGGAGAGCGTATGGCCGAAGACATATTAAGGTTGGCAGGCTTTATCGAAGGTGTAAATTATTTAAAACAAAAAGCTTTAAAAGGAACCAGATTAATCCCTGATTTTACTTTTATGTTACCAAATAACCTGATTTTAAATATGGATGTTAAATTTCCCTTAAACAATTATTTGAGTTTTCTGGAATGCACCAATGAACATGAAAAAGAAATAGCTAAAACGCAATTTTTAAAAGACATTAAGCTACGGATCAAAGAAGTTAAAGCTTATATTTTACCCGAAATAAGCACGATGGATTATGCTTTATTATTTATTCCCAATGAACAAATATTCACTTTTTTAAATGAACAAGGTCCAGATATAATTGATAATGCCTTAAAAAATAAAGTGATTTTTTGTTCGCCCCTGACTTTGTACGCGATACTAGCGGTAGTCCGGCAAGCGGTAGATAATTTTTTTGTGGAAAAAACCGCGGGAAAAATATTGGCTTTATTAAGTGATTTCAAAAAACAATGGCTTTTATTTAGTGCCGGATTTTCGAAAATAGAGCATAAGCTAAGTGATCTACACCAAGATTTCTTGGAGCTGACCTCAAAAAGAAAAACCTTTCTGGAAAAACCATTAGCTGAAATCGAAGACTTAAGAACAGGTACGGTATTTTTAGAATCTGAAAAAACAGAAAACTAAACGGTTAAAACAAAAGGAGTTTAAAAAATGTTTAAAAAATATTTGGAAAAAATAAAGAGTTTTTTTTATAGTCGATACACACTTTTGACGATTGTATTGTTGATCTTGTTATTTGTTTTTCATCCTTTTATCTTGAAAAAAATGGCCACACATTTGATTTTCGAAACACCTATAGATCAAGTCGAAGTTATTGTTGTGCTTACTGGAGATAATGGTACGCGTTTAAAAAAAGGTATTGATTTGTATAAACAAGAATTAGCACCGCAAATCCTAATTAGTGGTGGAGACATGTTTTTAGATAAAAACGTAGTTGATTATATGGCTGAATACGCTCAAGACCAGGGGGTACCTAGTGAAAATATTATTTTAGAAAAAGCTGCTTTAAGCACATTTGATAATGCTCAAAATACTTATGAACTGCTTAATAATCTAGGTTATAAAAAAGTAATCTTAGTAACCTCTAAATTCCATACTAAACGAACTTACAAAATTTTTCGTAAAATATATGGGGATGACATTGAAATATCTGTAACTAGTGCACAAGACAATATTGATTATAATAATTGGTGGCAAAGTTACGAGATGGCAGAAAAAGTTTTGATCGAATGGGGTAAAACCGTCATTTATTGGTTTAAGTAAAAAAAAAGCTGTCTAAAAAGACAGCTTTTTTTAGAGTTAAGCCCCCGCCCAACTTCTCTGAAAAACTATTGACTAAAAAGAACTTATCCAAATTCTTTTTACCATAGCTTGTTCTATTAAATATTCGAATATATTGAAAAATGATTTCAAAATATTATATTGATCTTTTGTGTTGTGTTGTCTAGGGTTCTTGAGAGAGGCCTAAATTACTCTGTAACGAAAAAAGCTTTTAGGGCTTTTAGTCCTTGCTTGATAGCGGTAAGATCCGCGGCAAAAGAAATACGTAAATAGCGATCACCTTTTTTACCAAAAGCAATACCGGGTATGGTTAAAACATTTTTGTCTGCTAAAATTCGATACGCGATTTCTTTGGATTTACCATAAGCTGAAATATCGACAAAACAATAAAACGCGCCTTCCGGAGCCACCACTTTAATTTTGGGGATATCAGCCAATAAAGTTAAGGCTAGTGCGCGATGTTCTGCTAATACCTCTCGATATCGCGCTGTATCCTGGTCACATTCACCTCTTAAGACAGGCATGGCGGCTTTTTGTGAAGTAATAGCGGCACACGTCACACTGTACTGTTGTATTTTGACTAGTTCTTGGGTAATTGGTTTTGCGGCTATGATCCAACCAATCCTTAAACCAGTAGCGCTGGCCCGTTTGGAAATACCATTTAAGACGATAACTTGATCTGAAAATTTAGCTAGGGACACAGGTTTTTGAGGAGTAAAATATAACTCCGCATAAACCTCATCAGAAATAAGGTGCAGTAACGGATGATGAGCTACAAGATCAGCTAAACTTTGTTGTTCTGCCAAGGAAACAATTTTACCGGTGGGGTTACAAGGACTATTAATAACGATAAGTTTGGTTTTTTTAGTAATCTTTTTTTTCAAATCTTGAAAATCAATACTGAAATCCGTATTTAGTTTGAATGTTTTTACTTTTGCACCAAGCATTTTGGGAATGGTGTCATAAACCGAAAAATAAATTTCCGGGATCAAAACTTCGTCGTCAGGATCCAAAAAAGTAGCAAAAGTGATATAAAGTGCCGACTCTACACCTACGGTAATAATCACATTTTCAAAAGTAGTGGGCTTCCCGGTTTGGGATTGATGCTCTAGAGCAATCAACTCTCTCAATTCTGGCAACCCTGCATTAGGACTGTATTTTAACTGGCCTGACTGAAAAGACTTAATCCCCGCTTCAATCAGAGCTGCCGGGGGATCAAACGGTAATTGTCCTATACCTAGATTAATCGTATCCTTTTTAGCTAAGTTGACTATTTGTCTGATTTCAGAAATTTGAATGTCATTTAATTTAGAAGATAGTTTTAATTTCATATTGATCCTTTATTGTCGCAATGCTTCTTCTAAAGCATAGGCTCTTTCTTCGGGTTTTTGAATATATTTGGTAATTAAAGGGGCTTGTTTTAAAGTACCGGTACTAGAAATAGCTACCCCGGGAATGATTAAAGCGCCGGCTGGGATTTGGGGACCATACGAATCATCTTTTTCCTGAATAAGTTCACCCACGCTAAAAAATTTCAAACTTCCATTTTTGGTTTCTATTAAAGCCGCGGTTCCCTTATTCGTATATGCTACTTTATTAACAGGGTCAAGCACAGCAGTAGCGCGGGATATATGCACCCCGGAAGCTAATGTTACCAGGTTTCCTAAACGTGTTCCTTGCGTGACTCCGGAATTTTCACCTAGTAAAACATAATCGCCAATAATAACCGGGCCAGCTTCTATAGGATCCAAAACCCCGCCAATAACTGTACCTGCGGACAAGTGGCAATGCTGGCCTACCTGACAACAGCTACCTGCTAGACCTTCAACCATGGTATTGGCATCTATATAGGCTCCGATATTGGCATAAGCTGGAGACATAAATACACATCCTGGACCCGCATAAGATCCTCGTCTCAAGCCTGCTGCAGGAGGGACTACTCGTACGCCTTCTTCCAGGCCTACCTTGCGCAACGGCACGGTGTCTTTATCTATAAACCAGGTTACGGGGGTATCCTGATAGATCCGATTATCCCCTAAAACAAAAGCTAATAAAATACCTTTTTTGACCCATTTATTAACCTGCCAAACCCCTTGTTTGGGTTCAGCTACTCTAATATGTCCTTTTTCTAGTAAATCCAAAAGATCCGTCAAAACAGGTAAGGCCTTTTCTTTTTCAGGCAATAATTGGCCGGCTTGTTTTAATTCATAAAACTTTTCTATTTTTTTCTGGAGAATCTGATGCATCTACTATCCCTCCTATGGCTTTTTTTATAGTATATCGTGATTTGGGTTATCTAAACTAGTTTTCCAGTTTAAGCTGCCCTTTTTGATCTAAGTAAAAAAAATAAAGTTCTTTTTGAGGAGTATCATAATAATTGTCCGGCTTTGCCCAAATGAGGTCGCGAAACCGATACAT
>JABGVJ010000087.1 GCA_018646105.1 bacterium | reverse complement strand
TTTTTTTCAAAGCCGGGGAGGCGGCAGTTGAGACGGGGGTGGTCTTTTTCCCAGGTATGTCGGCCTACGACAATGGCGCTGACCTGAGAACGTAGTTGTTGTACGATGGCACGACATTTTTCATTGGATATCCATTTGGAGTGGCCTGTATGAGTGGCTATTTTACCGTCCAGGGTTAGCGCTGCTTTGAGGATAATATAAGGACGGTTATTTTTCTTATTAAAAAAATAGATATAATTGAGTTCTTTAGCTTCTTTTTCCAGGATGCCTGTACGAACTTTGATTCCGGCTTTTTTTAGTATTTTGACGCTTTTATTTTTGACGCGAGGGTCTTCGTCCAGACTGGCAATAACCACTTCTTTGATACCTGATTTTATGATGGTGTCGGTGCATGGTGGCGTTTTAGCGTGATGACAGCAAGGTTCGAGGGTTACGTATATGGTAGCGTCTCGGAGTTGATCTGGATTTAATTTTTGGATAGCGTCTATTTCAGCGTGATCCTCACCAAAAACTTTATGATAGCCGGTGGCTAAAATTTGATTGTTTTTGACAATTACAGCACCTACCATGGGGTTTGGGTTAGTAAAGCCTAGTCCTTTTTTGGCTTCTGTTAAGGCTAAGGTCATATATTTTTTGTCTAAATTTTGTTGATGCATAGCGGTTATTTTAACGTGGTTTTAGGTTAAAAACAATTTTATATAATTTCGTATTCACGCTATTATATCATTATGAATAAAAAAATCCTGATTATTGATGGTCATTCGTTGGCGTATAGAGCGTTTTACGCGGTACCACCTAATTTGACTTTGGAAAATGGACAACCTATTAATGCGGTTTATGGTTTTGCCAATATGCTGATAAAAAGTATTGAAATATTTAAACCTGATTATCTGGCAGTGTGTTTTGATCGTAAAGAGCCTAATTTTCGGCATAAAATGTATGATCAGTATAAAGCGCATCGGCCGCCGGCACCGGTGGACTTTATCAGTCAAGTGCCGCTTTTACATCAAATTTTAGCGGAAATGAAAATTAAGGCTTTGGATTTGGCCGGTTATGAAGCAGATGATTTGATCGGTACTCTGGCGAAATCAGCGGCAAAAGAAGGCTTGTACGCCATGATTTTGACCGGAGATTCGGACGCTTTGCAATTGGTAAGTGAAAATATAAATACTATTTTAAATAAAAGAGGCATATCTGATTTTGTGATCTATACGCCTGAAAAAGTAGAGGAAAGATATGGTCTAAAAATTGATCAATTAATTGACTTAAAAGCCCTTGAAGGTGATAAATCAGATAATATACCGGGCGTAGCTGGAATTGGACCTAAAACAGCGACTCAACTTTTGCAAGATTTTGGTAATTTGGAAAATATTTATCAAAATTTAGATAAAATTAAATCCGAAAGCGTAAGAAATAAATTAAAAGTAAATAAAGAATCCGCTTTTTTATCTAGAAAATTAGGAACTATTGATACGCAAGTATCTTTAAAGCAAAAAATTGAGGATTTTGAGTTTAAACCGGATTGGCCTAATATGTTGCGTATATTTAAAGAATACGAATTTAAAAATTTGATTAAAAAAGTAAGTGAAAAGATAAAGGATGAAAGTTCGGATATGATACCGGGTACGCATAATGTTCCGGCGGTAAAAGGCGTATATACAACTATAAAAAAAGAGGAAGATTTAAAAAATTTAATACCTAAGCTTAAAAAAGGGTTTGCGTTTGATTTGGAAACAACGGCTAAACATGCTTTACAAGCGCAAATTGTGGGTCTGTCTCTAAGTTTTGAGGAGGGTAAAGCTTATTATTTGCCTTTAAATAAATATTTGGTAAAGGAAGAAATGGATCAAGGTACTTTATTTGTTTTTTTGGAATCAGAACCAAAACAAGAGCTTTTTCAAATGAATAAGTTGCTAGCTTTGTTGCAACCTGTGTTGGAAGACAAAAATATTCCAAAATATACGCATAATGGTAAATACGAGTATTTGGTATTAAAAAATTATGGTATTGAACTGCGAAATATTGCTTTTGATACGATACTTGCGGCAATGTTGCTTTACCCAGGTGAAAAATTAGGATTAAAGGATTTAGTAAAAAAATATTTGAATTTTGAAATGACTACGTATGAAAATGTTACGGGTATAGGGCGTAAACAAGTGAACTTTAGAGAAGTGGATATGGAAGCAGCAACTCAATATGCTAGCGCGGATGCTGATTTCACCTTAAGACTAACTAATTATTTTAGACCTCAGATCAAAGAAGAAAAATTAGAAAATTTGTATTATGAAATGGAATTACCGTTACAAATAGTTTTGGGCAAAATGGAATTTACAGGCGTTAGTGTGGATGTGCCCTATTTACAGAATTTGGAAAAAGAATTTGCTTTAGAGTTAGATAACCGGCAAAAAAATATTTTTGAGTTAGCGGGTGAACCTTTTAATATTAATTCGCCTAAACAACTAAGT
>JABGVJ010000098.1 GCA_018646105.1 bacterium | reverse complement strand
CATGCGAGTATAGCTAGAGCTCCGTTCTGGGTCGCTTACAAAAGCCTTGTGATAATGATCAAATTTTTCTTTTAAAGATTTTTTTGAATCTCCAGTGTGTATGTGAGTTTCATATTTTGCCTTTTCCCCGGGTCTAACGGTTATTGAGATAGGCCCGTAAGTGGCGAATTGATTACTAAAGATTTTAAATTGTAATAAACTTTCCTTAGAGTGAAATCTGGGAGCTGGCGTAGCTGTCCTTTTGGCTACCATTGCAGCGGCCATTGCCTTAGCGGCTGCTCCTGCAAAAGTATCAACACCTGGTGCTGACGCATCGGCGAAAGGGTTTGCTGAGGCACTTCGTTCAAGAGTATGAAGGGGATCTTCATCTAATGATGTTTGAGTTGAGTCTAAAGAAGAGGCGTCTGAGGAGTCTGAATCAGATTCGGGGCTTAGATTTTCTAATAATCCTTGTATGCTAGTTTTGTGATAAATATGTAAAACAACCATTTTTGTATAAGGCATAAGAGAAGGAATTTTTATACCAGGAATTCTATTCCCTGGGTTTTCTAAAGCTGTAATGAACGGGTCTAAAGTGGCAAGTGTTTGTTTATATTGGGGAGGTATTAGTTCATTAATTAAAGCAAGACTTTTCTTTGTTAGGTGGGCGCTGTGATTAACTATCAATTTATTGTGCGCCTTTTTCCATTTATAATCAAAATAGTTATCAATGGCTTGTTTAACCAGATAATCTCTTCTTTTTCGGGATTCTAATGAATGAATTGTGGTTAAGAGTTGAGTCCTTGTTTTTAGCGGATTTTCTGGCTGCATTGCAATTACTTTAAACATTTATATTGTTCCCCTATTTATTTAATGTTTTTTGATTATATATTATTCCAATTGTTTTTTGAAGCGGGTAATGCCTAGGGTGAGCATAGCAAGGCCAAAGAGTAAAAGGAAAATGAGGTCAGGATAGAGATATTTTAGGCCGATGCCTTTAGTGAAAATACCTCTTAAAATATTATTAAAATAAGTTAAGGGAATAATCTTGGAGATAGGCTGGATGAAGCCAGGCATGCCTTCTATAGGAAACATAAAGCCGGAAAGCATAAAAGAAGGCAAGAAGACAAAGATAGAAGAAAACACGGCGTGGATTTGGGTTTTGGCTATGGTGGATATAAAGAGTCCAATGCTAAGGCAGGCAAAGATATAAACCAAGGAGCAAATTAATAACAAAATAATACTGCCTTTGATGGGGACGTTGAAAACTGTTACGCCAATAAAGCAGATCAGGAGCACGTCTACAAAAGAAATCAAAAGATAAGGCAAGATTTTGCCAATGAGGATTTCGGATTTTTTGATGGGGGTGACGATTAATTGCTCGATGGTTTTGGTTTCTTTTTCCCGGACAATGGCAATAGAAGTTAGGATTAGGGTTATTTGAGTAATTAAAAGGCCGATTAAGGCTGGTATAAAATAGATTTCGTCTTTTAAGGCTGGGTTATAGAGAATCCGGCTTTTAATGTTGATGATAGGTTTTGTATTTAGGTTAAAATAGGAAGCTGAATAATTATTGATGATCATTTTAAAGGCGCCTAGAGCTGAATTGGTGACAGTGGGAATGGAGCCGTCAATAAAGTATTGTAGGTCGGTGTTTTGTTTTTTAGCCAGGTTTTGTTTGAAATTATGAGGAATAATAAGGAATGATTTATAGCGGCCAGTATCAAGTTGTTTTTGTAGGATACTTGGATTATCTGTATAGGTGACCTTAAAATATTGGGAGACTTGCAATTTTTTGACTAGGTCTCTTGAGACATTGGTTTTATCCAGATCGCTAACCAAAAGAGAGATGTTTTTGATCTCCAAGCGTAATGCACAACCAAAGAGAATGAGCAGGACAATAGGCATAATCAGGACTATGCCTAAGGTACGGTTATCCTGTTTGATATGAATGATTTCTTTTTTAAATAAAGCAATAATGTTTTTCATAATAAAACTCACCCCCTCTGTCGCTGAGGCGACATCTCCCCCTCTCTTTATTCAAAAAGAGGGGGAGAAAGAGATTTTAAGTTATTCCCCTTCTCCTAAGAATAGGAGAAGGGGTTAGGGGATGAGGTTGAGTCCTCCTTTTTTTTGGTTAAGACAAAAAAGACATCTTCAATCGTGGGTTTTGAGGTTATAGCTTCTTCTAAAGGTGTTAGGTCTTTGTTTTTGGTGATGGATTTTAGGAAATCTGTTTTGCTTTTTTTGGTGATGATTCGTATATGGTTCCCAAATTGAAAGATATGCGAATCAGGATGAGCTTGTTTGAGATATTTTTCCAGTTTTATATTGTTAGAGCTTTTAAGGTCTAGGATTTGGTGGTCTTTGAGCTTGGTTTTTAGATTGTTTGGTTTGTCACACGCCATGAGTTTCCCGTCCATAATAAAGCCTAAGCTATGGCAGCGTTCGGCTTCTTCCATATAGTGGGTGGTGATGAATAGCGTGATGCCGGTAGCGGCGAGTTCATAGAACAGGTCCCAAAGTTCGCGTCTGGTTACAGGATCAACCCCGGCTGTGGGTTCGTCCAGGAATAAAAGTTGCGGTTGGTGCGTAATGGCGCAAATGAGAGATAGTCGTTGTTTCCAACCACCCGAAAGATTTTGGACTAAAGTTTTTTTCTTGTCTGTAAAGCCATAGGTTTGGAAAAGCTTTTTTATTCTTTGGCTGATTTCAATTTTGTTGTTAGCTTGGCGGTAAAGCGTAGCATAAAAATGGGCGTTTTCTTCTACAGTTAGGTCAGGATAGAGGCCAAAGGATTGAGCTACATACCCTATGTTTTGTCTGATTTTTTCAGTTTCTTGATAAATATTAAAGCCTAGGACACTACCAGTTCCTTTGGATGGGGCTAGTAGTCCGATAAGCATACGGATGGTGGTGGTTTTACCAGCACCGTTGGGGCCTAGAAAACCAAAAATTTCTCCTTTTTGGATACTTAGATCAAGGTTATTGACGACCATAGTTTTTTGATCAAAAGTTTTGGAGAGGTTGCGGGTTTCAATGATACTCATAGTACGACATCTACGGGCATGCCACGTTTTAAGATATTATTTTTTGGGACCTTGATTTTAACTTTGAAAACGGTTTTGACGCGGTCTTCTTGAAGTTGGATGTTTTGCGGAGTAAAGTCAGCCTCTGGGGCAATATAGATGATTTTACCGATGATGATTTTTTGAGGAAAGGTGTCATTGAAAATACGAACTTTTTGATTGAGTTTAATTTGTCCAAGGTTTTTTTCAGGTACGTACACATAAATCCATTGGTTTTGGTTGTTGGTAATTTCAAATAAAGGTTTGCTATAAAGGGCTAGTTCCCCTTTTTCAATATATTTTTGCGTAATGGTTCCGGAACTTGGTGCAAAGATTTTTCTTTTGGCGAGTTTGTTAATCAAATTGTATTTTTGAGTTTGTAGAATGGTGATTTGTTTTAGAATATTTTCTTTTTCGTATTTTTGCAGGATTTCTAAATCTTTTTTAAATTTTTTGATTTTTTGAGCGGTGATTTTTTTTTGTCTAAGGCTGGCGAGATATTTTTTTTCTGTAGTGTTTTTGGTTTTATAGAGAGTTTTGATTCTTTGAAAATCATCCTTAGTTTGAGCATATTGTAGATTTAAAGCATTTAGTTCGTATTGTAGAGAGATTAGTTGATCATCTATTTTTTGATAATTTAGGTTTAGTAAAGAAATGCGAGTATTTAGTTCGCTGATTTTGGTTTCTAAATCTAGGGTATCTAGGCTTTCTAAAAGCAAAGTGTTTTGGTGGACATATTGTCCTTCTTGAACATAAATTTTCGAAATAATTCCTTGAAACTGACTAGCCACACGGATAGTTTCCGTTTCTACATACCCGGAAACTTTGAGAGATTGATGGTGTGAAAATAAGGAAGAGATAAAAGATGGTAGATACATGTTTAGTAGGATAAGGACTAGAACAATAATGATGAAAGGTAGTAATTTGTTTTTTTTCATGTATCTATTTTACATTGTAATTGGAGGGTTAGTCTAATTTTTTTAGGCTTTGCCTTGATGCTGAACGCCAATCTTTTTTTGGGTATACTTAATTTAGGTAATCTGATTTATGTTGTTTCTTAGTTGAGGATTAGGCCTTAAAGGTTTATAATTTTTTAAAAAGAACGTGTTAAGGAGAAAAAAATGAAGACAAAAAAAGATGTAATAACAGATGGGAAAACAAAGACGATTATTAAAGGAGAGCAGCCCGGAACTTGTGTTTTGGAGACTAAAGATATTTTGACTGGTGGGGATGCTGCTAAAAGAGCGGAGTTTAAAGATATTGGAAAATGGAAAACAACTCAAACAGCTAATATTTTTAATTATTTAAAGAAAAAAGGTGTGGAAACTTCTTTTATTAAACAGTTTAGTGATAATTCTTTACTTTGTTATGAATGTGAGATGTTGCCTTTGGAATTGGTTTCTAGAAGGTTTGCGTGGGGTAGTTTTTTGAAAAGAATGCCGAAGTTTAAAAAAGAAGATGGAACTCCTTATAGGTTTGAACAAATTAGAACTGAGTTTTTTCATAAAAAAAGTGTTATTGCCGCGCCTTTGACAGATAAACCTTATCAATTAGAAGAAGGCGATGCGAGAAATCTTTATTTGAAAGATGGAGTTTGGGAAAAAGGAGTATATACAGATCCGTATATTCATATTGAAAATGGTAGATGGTATCTTTATCCGGGAAAAGAAACATTTGTACAAAATCAGCCTTTAATGGAGACTCCTGCTCTTTTAAATAAAGAAGAAGTAAACCATGTAGTTAATGAATTAATGTTGCCTATTTTTAAATATTTGGAAGAAGCTTGGGATAATGTGGAAACTAAAGACGGTAAAGTAGCTTTGGTAGATATGAAAATAGAAATAGGACGCAGAAAAGTTGATAATAAACTAGTGATTGCGGATGTGATAGATAATGATAGTTGGCGGATTTGGCCTGGTGCGGATCCTAAAAAGCAACTGGATAAACAGTGTTTTCGGGATGGACATCCGGCAGGAGAAATTACTGAAAAATATAAGTTGGTCGCGGAACTGACTGGAAAGTGGTGATTTAGGCCTCACCCCCTAGCCCCCTCTCCACAAGTGGAGAGGGGGGACTTTACGGATTTGAGTGAGTATTGAACTGAAATTAGTTTTGTTTTTTTTCGAGAATTATAATAGAGATTAAAAAAAGAGAGGTACATTAAATGTATTTTGCGGATTATCATGTGCATTCGGATTTTAGTGCTGATGGTAAAGATAAATTAGAAGAAATTGTTAAAGAAGCTATCCGGAAAAATTTAAAAGAAATTGCGATTACAGAACATTATGATTATGACCTTGATGGTACCGCTCATTACAATAAAGATTTTGCTGTAGATATAGAAAAATATGAACAAGAGTTACGCAAACTGCAAGTAAAGTATGCGGCTTCAATTAAGGTGCTTTTTGGACTTGAGTTAGGATTGCAACTTCATATTAAAGAGCACTTGTCCCAGATAGTAAAAAAATATGATTTTGATTTTATTATAGGGTCTATGCATACGCTTTTTCAGAAAGATATTTATCATTTTAGAGAAGAATTTTTTGAAAACAATACTAAAGAAGAAGTTTATAGACTTTATTTTGAGGAAGTATTGAGGAGTGTAAAACTATTTACAGATGAATTTGATGTTTATGGGCATCTAGATTTTGTGATGCGTTATGCGTTGGAAGATGATAAAAGTTGTCATTATGCGGATTTTAGAGAGCTTTTGGACCAGATTTTACGATTATTGATTCAAAAAGGTAAAGGAATAGAAATCAATACTTCGGGGTTTCGCTATGGTTTAGGGCATATGCATCCTAATACGGAAATCATTAAACACTACAAAGAACTTGGTGGCGAGATTATCACGGTAGGTTCAGACGCACATCATAGAAAGACTTTATGCTCAGAATTTGAAAGAGCATATGCGATTTTGAAAGAATGTGGGTTTTCGTATATAACCGTTTTTGAGAAACGTAAGCCTAGGTTTGTGAAGATTTAATCTTACGGTAAGGCCCTAACAGTATTAGTCATTAGCATAGCAATAGTCATTGCGCCTACCCCTCCAGGTACGGGTGTAATGGCTGAGGCTTTTGGTAAGACATTATCATAATCTACATCACCGACAATTTTATAGCCGCGAGGATCATTTTTGTCTTCTACCCTATTGATACCCACATCAATGACGATAGCGTTTTTTTTGACCATATCGCTAGTGACAAATAAAGGTTTGCCAATGGCCGCGATGAGGATATCGGCTTGTTTGGTAAGGTCTTTGAGGTTTTGAGTTTGAGAATGACAAATAGTGACCGTGGCATTCATATCTTTTTGGATGAGCATGGCGGCTAGGGGTTTCCCTACTATATTGCTTCTACCCAGTATGACGACATGTTTGCCTTTAGTAGGAATTTGATAATGTTCTAGGATTTTACATACACCATAAGGAGTGCAGGATTTGAAGCAAGCACGGCCTAAAAGTAAGTTACCTACATTGATAGGATGAAAACCATCTACGTCTTTAGCTGGGTCTATGAGTGACAATAGTTTTTCTTCATTTAAGCCAGGAGGTAAAGGGACTTGCAATAAAATACCATGGACTTCGGGATCATGATTGAGTTTTTTGATAAGATCAATGATTTTTTGTTCTTTGGTATCTGCGGGAAGTTTATATTCAAATGATTGGATACCTATTTCGCCACAACGTTTTTTCTTCATACGCACATAAACCGTAGAAGCGGGATCTTCTCCAACTAAGATGACGGCCAGACCAGGTACTTGGTTGTTTTTTTGTTTTTTAGTAGCAATTTCTTTTTTTAGCGCGGCTAAAATTTGGTCTGAAACAATTTTACCGTTGAGTATTTTGGTCATTTAATTTCTCCTTGAAATTTAATTATAGATTATTAGATTTTTTTTTGCTAGATGTCGTTGTTATCTCCACTGCTGTCCGACCCTTGTGCCCTCACCCCCTAACCCCCTCTCCCGCTGAAAAATTATCTTAATTTTTAGTAAGGTTATCGTCGGGAGAGGGGGGACGCGAAGCGCCGAGCTGAGGGCATTTATCATTTGAGGTGCTTATTTTTAGTGATGAAAAGTTGACGGTATTTTGGGGTTTGATATTATGGATTTAGGTATTAAGTTATATAAAATTAAAAAGGAACCCAAAATGGCAACTGAATTAAGTTTTGTAGAATTTATTGTGGAGCAAATAGAAAATGCCGGAGACATTAGTTATCGAAAAATGTTTGGGGAGTATGCGCTTTACAGCGATGGTAAAGTAGTGGCTCTAATATGTAATAATCAACTATTTGTGAAACCAACCGAAAGTGGGAGGTCATTTATGGGTGAAGTTGAGGAAGCTTCGCCCTACCCTGGCGCGAAGCTATATTTTTTGATAGAAGATAAATTTGAAGATAGCGACTGGCTTAGCGAGCTCATAAGATTGACTGCTATAGAACTCCCGACGCCAAAACCTAAAAAAAGAAAACGTTAACCGGGCACTTTCTAAACACAGGGGCCTGGCATATTTATAATTTTTTATTGTCTTCTATCCCATTATCATCATACTTATTATAAGTACCTTGTTTATACCCTTGTTCTTGGCGAGTGTGGTTGAGTTTGTTTTTTTTGAAATAGAGTTCTACGACATCTTTGGCATCCAAGCCTGCGATCGTACACATAGACACCCAAAAGTGGAGCATGTCTACGAGTTCTACTTTGAGGTTGTCCCAATCATCAGGGTCTTTTTTCCACCATTTCCAGTTTAAAGAGTCTATGGCTTCAGAGGATTCTTGACGTAGAGCGAGCTCGAACTCGAGCAATCGTTGTCTTTTGATTTCCGGGTCTTTGATTTCTTTATATAGTTTAGGGTTGATTTTTTCGTTTAATTTGATTTGTTCCTCGAATATTTCTTTTAAGTCCATGGTGTTTTTACTCCTTTTAGGCCTCACCCCCTAGCCCCCTCTCCACAAGTGTAGAGGGGGTATTTAAAGGGAGAGGTTGATTTTTTGTTTGTATGTAAATAGTATGAAATAAATTGCGTTTAGTAAATGAAAAATTAAGAATTAATTAGTTTTTTAAATTTATTTCCTCGTTCTTCAAAGTTTTTAAATTGATTGTAGCTAGCTGCTGCTGGTGAGAAAAGACAGGTTTTGTTTGGAGAAGTGAGATCTTGAGCTAAAGTGACCGCTTCTTCTAATGTATTTACTAATTTTATGTTTTTATGGTGCTTGGTTTGGTTGAGGATACTTTGGAGGGTGTTGCCTGTATCTGGTAAGAGAATGATATTTTTGATTTTGGATTTGAGCAGAGTTTGGCAGAGTTCTTTATAGCATATTTTTCTATCAAAACCTCCTAGGATAATGGTTTCAAGCTTTTTTTCTAATGTGTTGATGGCGGCAATGGTGGCTTCCGGGATAGTGGCGATGGAATCATTGTAATAATCAATTTCATTATATTTACCAACATATTCGAGCCGGTGTGGTAAAGGTTGGTAAGAAGAGAGGCCCTCTTTAACGGCTTGTGCTGGAATTTTTAGGATTTGGCAAACAGTTATAGCCGCGTTGATATTGAATAAGTTGTGTTTTCCTAAAAGGTGGGTACTGAGCTTATGGTCTTGATCGTAAATGGGATATGACTCTTGTTTTAAAGAGTGTTGAGCTAGTATTTCGGTGATATTTTGATCTTTTTTATTATAAATAAAATAATCTATATAATCCTGAAATTTGAAAATGTTACATTTAGCATATTTATAGGCTGTGAAATTATCATAAAAATCCAGATGTTCTTCATAAATATTTAGAAGCACGGCAATATGTGGTGATGATTTGATGAATTCTAGCTGATGTGAAGAAAGTTCGTAAACAAGCAAGGTATCATCTTTGATTTTGTCTAAAATTTCAAAGGCAGGGTAACCGATATTTCCTATGAGCTGCACATCTTTTTGAGCTGTTTTTAAAATATGGTACAGAAGTGAGGCTACGGTACTTTTACCTTTGGTGCCTGTAATTCCAATAACCTGGTTTTTATAGAATTTGAGAAACAAATCGGTTTGGGAAGTTAGTTTATGGATAAAAGGTGTTGTATTAATGTTTTTAATGGAAATACCAGGTGATTTTATAATTAGGTCATAATCATTATTTAAGGCATTTAAATAATCTGGACCTAAATGTAATTTTAGGTTCGGAGAATTTATTTTTAGAGCTGGATTTTTGTCCGCTATTTCTATTTTGGCACTAGAAACATGGGTTTGAAGATAATTATAGGTAGACTGTCCTTCTTTACCAAACCCAAGGATGAGAATTTTTTTGTGTGTTAAAAATTGATTAAGGTTTGTCACTAACATTTACCCCCTTTAGGCCTCACCCCCTAGCCCCCTCTCCACAAGTGTAGAGGGGGAATTTAAAAGGGGGAAGGAGGTTCTTTTTCTTTGATAGCGTCTACGGGACAGGCATCGACACAACCACCGCAATCGGTGCATTTGTTTTGGTCGATTTTATAAACATCGCCTTCTGGGTTAATCGCTTCTACGGGACATTGAGACGCACAAGCGCCGCAACCGATACATTCTTCTGCGTTGATAATAAAAGACATGTGTTTTTTTCCTCCTTATAGTGTGTTTGAATCTATCTATTGTAAATTTATAGATTCAAGAATATGTTTAGTATTTTACTATATTAATAATTAAATAGGCAAAGAGATACTTTAGAGAAACTAATTTTTCCTGTAAAATAGATTTTGATAAATACATTGAGGAAGGAAACGAATGCTTACTACACTTAAAAAAATAATTTTAGGGGATCCGAACGAGAAACTTTTGCGTGAATATGCGCCGACAGTAGAAAAAATTAATGCTTTAGAGGCAAAATTTGAAAAATTGAATGATGAAGAATTGAAAAATCAAACTTTGGTTTTTAAAGCAAGATTACAAAAAGGTGAATTGCTGGATAATTTGTTGCCGGAAGCATTTGCGGTAGTTCGCGAAGCGGCCAAAAGAACTCTGAAACAGAGACATTTTGATGTGCAGCTTATTGGCGGAATTGTTTTACACGAAGGCAAGATAGCGGAAATGAAGACGGGTGAGGGAAAAACACTGGTTTCTACTTTAGCCGCGTATTTAAATGCTTTAACAGAAAAAGGGGTATATATTGTTACGGTTAATGATTATTTGGCACGTAGAGATAGTGAATGGATGGGCGAAATTTATAAGTTTTTGGGTTTAACTGTGGGGCTTACGATTTCCGGGATGGATGCGGAAGACAAAGTAGCCGCATATAAAGCTGATATTACTTATGGTACTAATAATGAATTTGGATTTGATTATTTAAGAGATAATTTGGTGCAGGAGCTAGAAGAATGTTGTCAGCTAAGAAAAAATTTCGCGGTTATTGATGAAGTTGACTGTGTTTTGATTGATGAAGCGCGTACTCCTTTGATTATCTCGGGACCGGTTCAAGATTCTACTGATAAATATATTAAGATTGCTAAAATTGTAAAAAAATTGCAAAAAGAAACTCATTATACTGTAGATGAAAAACATAAAAATGTGGTACTGACCGAAGATGGGATTAGCAAAATTGAAAAAGAATTAAACGTAGATAATATTTTTTCTATGCAATATATGGATGTGGCACATATGGCAGTGCAGTGTTTGAAAGCTACTAATTTATTTGAAAAAGATGTGGATTATATTGTAAAAAATGGCGAGGTTTTGATTGTAGATGAATTTACAGGCAGGCTTTTAGAAGGTCGCAGGTATTCAGATGGATTGCATCAAGCTATTGAAGCAGTAGAAAATTTGCATATTAAAGAAGAAAATCAGACTTTAGCAAGTGTTACTTTTCAAAATTATTTTAGAATGTTTCCGAAACTTTCCGGTATGACCGGGACTGCGATTACGGAAGAAGAAGAGTTTGTGAGGATTTATGGGTTGCCGGTAGTGATTGTTCCTACCAATATGCCTATGATCAGGGAAGATGAGTCTGATGTTATTTATAAAAGTAAAAAAGAAAAATATCACGCTATTATTACGGAAATTAAAGAATGCTATAAAAAGGGTCAGCCAGTTTTAGTGGGTACGATCGCGATTGCAACCTCAGAATTATTATCGAGTTATTTGAAAAAAGAAGGTCTGCCACATAGTGTTTTAAATGCAAAATATCATGAGCAGGAAGCCGAAATTGTGGCGCGAGCCGGACAGATAAAGACCGTGACTATTGCTACTAATATGGCGGGAAGAGGTACGGATATTAAACTGGGCGAGGGAGTTGTGGAGTTGGGTGGTTTACGTATTTTAGGCACGGAACGACATGAATCACGACGTATTGATAATCAGTTGAGGGGACGGTCCGGACGACAAGGGGATCCTGGTTCTTCTAAATTTTATGTTTCTTTGGAAGATGAGTTAATGCGTCTTTTTGGGTCAGAGAGAATAGCGAAAATTATGGAGACTTTTGGGTTACCGGAAAACACACCAATTGAACATCCCTTGATTTCTAGATCGATCGGAAAAGCACAAAAAAAAGTAGAGCAATATCATTTTTCAGTGCGAAAACAGATTTTGGAATATGATAATGTTTTAAATAAGCAAAGAGAAACAGTTTATACTTTAAGGCAGGATATTTTAGCGAAAAAGAATTTGGATAAAAAAGTAAAAGACATGATTAAAAATGTGATACAGCAATATGGATCTAATTTTGAGGTAAATAATAACCAAAAAGTAGAACCCGAAGAATTAGTTGGCTTTTTACAGCAAATTCAAGAGATTTTTCCTATAGAAGGTTTAGAGGAAAAATTAAAACATATTCAAAGCAAAAAAGATTTAATAGACAATATGATTGAGGGTTTCTATCAGTTTTATTTGCATAAAAAAAATAAATATCCACAAGCAGTATTTGAAGATGTAACTAAAATGATTATTTTGAGAAATTTGGATTCAAAATGGATGGATCAATTATATAATATGGATGTTTTAAAAGAAGGGATCGGTTTGAGGGCTTGGGGACAGCAGAACCCGTTACTGGAATATAAGAAAGAAGCATTTAACATGTTTCAGGGCTTGTTAAATAATGTGTCTCAGGAAAGCATAGAATTGTTGAACAGAGTAGAAGTTATGGAAGCAGAAAAAGAAGCTGCGCCAATGGCTTTACCTATGCATATGGAAAGACCAGATTTTATTTTAAATAGAAATGAAGGTGTGAAAGCAAAACCTGTTACAAATAAAGAAGATAAGGTCGGTAGAAATGATTTTTGTCCTTGTGGTTCTGGAAAGAAATATAAAAAATGTTGTATGAAATAAAAGAGAAATTCAAAGAGTATCAAAAGAAATTTTATCTTTTGGGAGACTATCTTTGAGATACCTAAATTAAAAGAAGATATTCGTATTATTGAAACAGAAATTGAAGATGCTGCTTTTTGGCAAGATAAAGTAAACACAAGTAAGGTATTAGCAAATTTAACTAAATTAAAAAATAAATTAAAAAATTATTTGAAATTAGAAGTTTTGTTAGATGAAGTTAAAGTTTATTTGGAGCTTTTAGAGGAGGCCAAAGAAGAAGAACCTGACACAATAACCGACGCCCAAAAAGTTTTGAAAATTTTAATATCTGAAATAGATGCATTAGAGTTACTTTCCTTTTTAACAGGTAAATATGATAAGGCTAATTGTATTTTTAGCTTGAATTCTGGTGCTGGGGGTACGGATGCTCAGGATTGGACTCAAATGTTGTTTAGGATGTATACCCGTTTTTTTGAGAAAAAAGGTTATGAATATGAAGTCGTAGAATATACTTTGGGTGATGAGGCGGGCATTAAAAGTGCTACCCTATTGCTAAAGGGTGATCTTGTTTATGGGTATCTGAAAAGTGAAATTGGGGTTCATCGTATGGTACGGTTATCCCCTTTTAATGCTAATAATAAAAGACAAACTTCTTTTGCTGCTGTAGATGTAATTCCAGAAATCGAAAATTTAAGTAAGAATATTCAGATTGATACTAAAGATTTAAAAATTGATACATATAGGGCCTCTGGCGCTGGTGGGCAGCATGTAAATAAAACGGATTCTGCCGTAAGGATTACGCATATACCGACAGGGATGGTAGCACAATCTCAAGCCAGTAGATCACAAGGTGCTAACAAAGAAACGGCGATGAAAATTTTGACTTCCCGATTAGTGCAAAAATTGGAAACAGAGCACAAAGAAAAAGTAGAAGAATTAAGTGCTGGAAACAAAGAAATTGCTTGGGGTAACCAGATCAGGTCTTATGTTTTTCATCCGTATCAAATGGTTAAAGATCATCGTAATAATATAGAAACTTCTAATTTACAGGCTGTGATGGACGGTGATTTGGATATGTTTATAGAAGGATTTTTACGTACTTAGAGGGTTTTATTCCTACGAAAAACAATTTATAAGCGACTAAATAACCAAGGTTAATCACTTCTTGGTAAGTGGTATTTATATTACGTTAAACTTGTGCTTATAGATAAAAAAGATTAAAATACCAAAGCTATGTTAAAAAATAAAAATTTATTTTTAAAACAATTAGAAGTAGGTGAAATGGATAATTTTACTTATTTTTTGGGAGATAATAATACTAGCGAAATAGTATTAGTAGATCCTGCTTGGGATCAGGAAAAGCTTAAAAAAGAAATAAAAAAGCAATCTTTGATAGTGAAAGCTATTTTATTAACACATGGGCATTTTGATCATGCTATGGGCGCAGATAGTTTAGCTCTTTATTTCAAGGTGCCTACATATGTTTCAAAAAATGAATTTTCTTTTTATAAACCTAAAGGTGAAAGTATTGTAGAAGTGGATGATGGATATACTTTAAACGTAGGTGCAATCCAAATAAAGTTTATAAGTACGCCTGGACATACGCCTGGTTCAATGTGTTTTTTAGTAGAGAATAGTTTGTTGTTCACAGGAGATACTTTGTTTATTGATGGTTGTGGTAGACATGATTTGCCGGGCGGCAGTGCTACGGATTTAGTTCATTCTTTACATCATATTATTGGTAATTTGTCTGATGATACTTTGATATATCCTGGTCATAATTATGGATCTAAAAAAGTGGACACTTTAAAAAATCAAAAAAATACGAATCATCATCTTCAGCCTCGTTGATTTCGTTTTTTTAAGAAAATTTTTCTAACCAGTACTGAAATTCGTAATCATTTAATTGATAATCTTTTTTTTCTTGATCATTGTTAGTATTTCCAGGTCGATAATGTTTTAAAAATTCTTCGGATTTTAGGGTTTTCACTTGATATTCTTTAGCTTTATTTATAATTTCTCTATCTGAAGAAACGATTGTATAATGCGTCTGCTTTTTGATTTTAGGTAAGTATTCGATAATATAGTCGTCTGCGCTTTGATCGGAAGGCGGGAACTTGATGAGAAATTGGGGTTCGCTATAAGTGTCACCAAGGATATCCAAATGTTTTTTGTTATCAAAAATTATATGAAAAAAGTCTTTATCGTTTTGTAGACGTGCTTTTAAAAAAGAAATGAGTTTTTCTTCTTTTTGCGGATCTTGAAAAGAAATTTTTGAAATTTTACCAATTAAATTATAGCCGTCGATTATGTAATTCATATGTTTCTTGATTATAACAGATTTCTAGAGATTTTTTTGTTATAATGATATTTTAAATTAATGAATAAGAGGAGATAAATTATGGTAAAGCATACTTTGATTTTAAAAGAAGGTATTTGGGTGGTAAAAGGTTCTTATTTTGATGAAGAAGGAAATAAAGCAGATTTGCGTGGTGAAGTTAAGGTAGAGCATGCGGACAAACTTT